>NZ_JBEOSA010000001.1:0-422309 GCF_040302625.1 Kitasatospora sp. NPDC097643
TGCCCGGCCACGGCGGTGGTGATGCCGACGACCTCGCCGTTCGCGGTGGTGAGCGCGCCGCCGGAGTTGCCGGGGTTGAGGGCCGCGTCGGTCTGCATCACCGGTGGGATCAGTGGAAGAAGTGCCGCGCGCCGGTGAAGTACATCGTCACGCCGGCCTCGGCGGCCGCCGCGACGACCTCCTCGTCCCGGATCGAACCGCCCGGCTGGACGATCGCCTTGACGCCGGCCGCGATCAGGATCGCCGGGCCGTCCGCGAACGGGAAGAAGGCGTCCGAGGCCGCGTACGCGCCCTTGGCCCGCTCGCCGGCCCGCTCGACCGCCAGCTTGCAGGAGTCCACCCGGTTGACCTGGCCCATGCCGACGCCCACCGAGGCGCCGTCCTTGGCCAGCAGGATGGCGTTGGACTTGACGGCCCGGCAGGCCCGCCAGGCGAAGGCCAGCTCGGCCAGCTCCGCCTCGGTCAGCGCCTCACCGGTGGCCAGCGTCCAGTTCGCCGGGTCGTCGCCCTCGGCGTGCACCCGGTCGGTGTCCTGGAGCAGCACGCCGCCGGAGACCGGGCGCACCTCCTGGCGGTTGGCCGGGGCCTCGGGGGCCAGCAGCACCCGAAGGTTCTTCTTGCGGGCCAGCACCTCGACCGCGCCGTCCTCGTAACCCGGGGCCACCACGACCTCGGTGAAGATCGGGGCGATCTGCTCGGCCAGCTCGACGCTGACCGGGCGGTTGACCGCGATCACGCCGCCGTACGCGGAGACCGGGTCGCACTCGTGCGCCTTGCGGTGCGCCTCGGCGACGTCCGCGCCGGTCGCGATGCCGCACGGGTTGGCGTGCTTGATGATCGCGACGGCCGGCTCGGCGTGGTCGTACGCGGCGCGGCGGGCGGCGTCGGTGTCGACGTAGTTGTTGTACGACATCTCCTTGCCGTGCAGCTGCTGCGCGCCGGCCAGGCCGCCCGTGCCGTCGCTGTACAGCGCGGCGCCCTGGTGCGGGTTCTCGCCGTAGCGCAGCACGTTCTGGCGCTCCCAGGTGGCGCCCAGGAACTCGGGGAAGCGCTCGTCGCTCGGCGCGTAGCCGGCCTCGAACCAGGAGGCGACGGCCACGTCGTACGCGGCGGTGTGGGCGAACGCGGCACCGGCCAGGCGCTTGCGGGTGGCCAGGTCGAAGCCGCCCTCCCGGACGGCCGTCAGCACGTCGCCGTAGCGGGCCGGGTCGACCACGACGGCCACCGACGGGTGGTTCTTGGCGGCGGCGCGGACCATGCTCGGACCGCCGATGTCGATCTGCTCGACGCACTCGTCCGGGGTGGCGCCCGAGGCGACGGTCGCCTTGAACGGGTAGAGGTTCACCACGACCAGGTCGAAGGGCTCGACGCCCAGCTCGGCCAGCTGCTCACGGTGCGACTCCAGCCGCAGGTCGGCGAGCACGCCGGCGTGCACGCGGGGGTGCAGCGTCTTCACGCGCCCGTCCAGGCACTCCGGGAAGCCGGTCAGCTCGGAGACCTCCGTCACCGGGACGCCGGCGGCGGCGATCCGGCCGGCGGTGGAGCCGGTGGAGACGATGGCGACCCCGGCGGCGTGCAGGCCCTGGGCCAGCTCCTCCAGACCGGTCTTGTCGTACACGCTGATCAGCGCGCGACGGATCGGACGGATGTTCTCGGAGACAGGGGGGGTGGTGGAGCTGGCACTCATGCCGGGATCCATACCTTTCGGTCCTCGATGCGGTGACCTTCGCGGGCCAGCCGGCCCACGACGTCGACGAGCAGCTTGCGCTCGACAGTCTTGATGCGCTCGTGCAGCGCTTCGCCGCCATCGGCGTGATCGGCGTCGGCGACCTCGACGACGCCCTGCGCGATGATCGGCCCGGTGTCCACGCCGGCGTCGACCAGGTGGACGGTGCAGCCGGTGACCTTCACCCCGTACGCCAGCGCGTCGGTGACGCCGTGGGCGCCGGGGAAGGACGGCAGCAGTGCGGGATGGGTGTTGACGATCCGTCCCGCGAAGGCCGCGATGAACTCGGGGCCGAGGATCTTCATGAAACCGGCCGTGACCACCAGGTCCGGCTCGTACGCGGCGGTGGAGGCGGTCAGCGCGCGGTCCCAGTCCGCCCGGTCGGAGAAGTCCTTCACCCGGTGGACGAAGGTGGGCAGGCCGGCCTTCGCGGCGCGCTCCAGGCCGACGATCCCGTCCCGGTCCGCACCGACGGCGAGGATCTCGGCGCCGTAGGCCGGGTCGGCGACGGCGTCGATCAGCGCCTGCAGATTGGTGCCGGAGCCGGAGACCAGCACCACCAGGCGGGCCGGTCCGGGCGTACGGGGCGGGAAGAGCTGGGCGGGGGCGGCGGCCACTGCGCGATTCTCCGTAGGTCGGGCGCCGTCCGCTGGTACGTCCACCGGCGGTGGGGCCACTACGAACGGCAGGTCGAGCGAGGGGGAACACCAGGAAAACCCGCCGCGACGCGGGCCCCGGGAACCGATGTGAGCTGCTGACCGTCACCACGATAACGGCTGGTCGGACGGCCTCCGCACCCTCCCGGCGGCGCTACGCGCGTAGTTGAGACGGGGATCTCCCCGGCCACCGCACCCGCGCCGACCGGGCGGCCCGCCGCGCGGCCCGGGCCCCGGAGCGGCCGCGACCACGGGGCAGCCGCGGGGCAGGCCGCCGGTGGGCCGACGAACGACTGCGGGATCATAGGGGACGCGGGAGACCGCCCCTCCGACCGAGAAGGAATGGCCGAACCATGAGCAGCGGTGACGACACCGGCGAGCGCAACCCCTTCGCGCCGCCGCCGGCGGATGCCCCGGACCAGCCGTGGCAGCCACGCGGCCCCCGGCCCGGCGAAGGGGACGGCACCGGTGGGCCCGACGGCCAGGGCGACGGTCGGTACCCGCAGTTCCCGCCGCCGCACACCTGGGGCCCCGCCCACCCCGGCGACCAGCGCCAGCAGCGGCCGCCGGCCCCGCAGCCGCCCCGGCTCGACCCCACCGACCCGGCCCATCGCCGGGCCCGCAACGCCGCCATGTCCGGGCTGTTCTCGCTGGTCTCGCTGTTCGCCGGGTTCTACTGGGTCGCGTTGCTCGCCGGCGCGCTCGGCATCGTCCTCGGCATCGGCGCGATGCGCACCCGCAGGCCGGCCAAGGCCGCCGCGGTCGGCACCGGCTTCCCCGGCGTTCCCGGTGCCCACGGCTTCCCCGGTGCCCACGGCGTTCCCGGGCCCCCGGCGTCCAACCCGCTCACCCCGGCCGCGCTCGCCGGCATGCTCACCGGCGCGATGGCCGTCGTCGTCGCGACGTCCGTGATCGGGCTCGGGCTGTACTACCACGACTACGTCACCTGCGTCCGGGACTCCCTGACCACCGTCGGTGCCGACAACTGCGACCGGCTGGCGCCCAAGTGGTACGTCGACCTCACCGGGAACGGCCCCGAGTAAGGCCCGAGCAGGCCCTAGTCGTCCTCGGCCGGGCCCGCGTCCCCGCGCCCGCTCAGGCGCAGGACGGCGGCGTACGCGCGGGCGCGCAGCAGCAGCGTGCTCCGGCGGGCCTGGGCCGCGAGCCGGGCGCGAGCGGCGGGTCCGCGCCGGTCCGCGGTCGGCACGGCGGCCCGGCGGGCGGGGCTGAGCGCCCGGTACCGCACCAGCAGCGCGCCCGGCAGCGCCACCGCCGCGAACCAGCCCGCCGCCGCCAGGCCCGTCCAACCCGGCACCGGCCCCAGCCGGGCCATCCGGCCCGGCCCCAGCGCACCGCCGGACAACCAGCCCGACACCGCCGCACCGGCCCCGGTCAGCAGCGCCGCCGCCAGCACCGCCAGCACCGTCGCCGCCACCGGCCACGGCCCGTCCCCCGCCGGGCGCCGCCCCGCCGCCGCCCGCCCCAGCACCACCGCCGGCACCACCCCCGCCAGCACCGGCAGCAGCAGGGCCGCCAGCCGCCAGCCCCCCGGACCGGCCTCCGGCACCAGCGCGAACAGCGGAAACTCCGGCACCGGGCCCAGCACCGTGCCACCCGGCGCCACCGCCGTCCCGGAGCCCACCCCGAACCCCGGGCCCAGCGCGTACGCCGCACCCCACAGCACCGCGTTCGGCAGCAGCACCACCGCCAGCAGCGACAGCCCGACCACCGCCGCCGGCCCCCGCCCGAGCACCGCCATCCCGCGCCCGCCGCCGACCACCGCGTCCAGCACCGCCGCCACCGCCACCAGCAGCCCGCCCGCCGCCACCAGGCCCGACCCCGCCGCCAGCGCCGCGCCCCGTACCGCGGGCGCGCAGCCGTACGGACGGAACCCGGGCGGCAGGCGGTCCAGCAGCGGCCACCCGGGGCGGGCCGGTGCGGTCGGCCCGGTGGCGCGAGCCGACCGGACCCCGGCGGCCGTCGCCACCGCGGCCAGCAGTCCCACCGCCAGGACGTCCGGGAACACCCTCGCCCGGAACAGCCCGGCACCCGCGCAGTGCAGCACCACCGCGACCCCCACCGCGCAGTAGCCCGCCCACACCGCCACCGGCCCGCCCCACCACGACCGCAGCCCGCGCCGCGCCGCCACCCCGGCTCCCGCCCGGAACAGCTGAACCACCGCCAACACGCCGATCAGCAGCGGGGTGACGGTCAGCGGGGCGCCGGCGTCCCCGCGCAGCACCGGCGCGCCGTGCCCGAGCAGCCAGAACGCCCCCGCCAACCGGGTGGCCCCGGCCGCGCCGTCGTCCGCGTACGGCGTCGCCACCCACAGCCCCAGCACCGGCACTCCGACCACCGCCAGGCCGACCAGCGCCGTCCGCACCCCCGTCAGCAGGTCAGCCAGCACGGGGCGCCCGCCCAGCGCGCCCGGCACTTCCAGCATCGGACGGCCCATCAGCTGCGTCATGCGCCTCATGGTGCCAAGGCGACTCGCCATGCTCCGTGAACCGGCAAACCGCCGCCGTGTCCCAGATTATTGGCTTATGCGCATTTTCAGACCCTGCCCCCAAGCCGCCGGCGCCCCGGCCCGGAGCGTCTGATGACCACGCCCCCCACCGCCCACACGCCCACGCCGAACCGCCGCACCCGCAAGGACACGGCCCGCCTGCTGGCGAAGCTGACCCCCCGTGAGGCCCAGGCCCTCGCCCACCTCGCCGCCGGCCACGACCTCCCGCAGACCGCCGCCGCCCTCGGCATCACCCCCGCCACCGCCCGCGGCCACGTCCAACGGGCCATGCGCAAACTCGGCGTCACCACCGCGGCGGAAGCCATCGCCCTCACCTCCTCGCCCCCGGCCACCGCGGGCCCCGGCGGCGAGCGGAAACGGAAGGCCGGCAGCCCGGCGGACCCCGGCCGCAGCAGAGCCCCGGGCGGCGACACCCGGCAGCCACCGGCGAATCCCCGGCGCAACCCCGGCCCGGCCGCGCCGGCCGACCACGAACCGGCACACCCCCGCAGCGGAGCCGCACGCACGGGAGGCCACCACCCGGCAGCCGACCCCGCGGGCCACGATCCGGTGAACGGACGCAGCCGCCGGGCACCAGGCGACGGCCGGCAGACCGGACCGACAACGACCCCCACGACCAGCGCGCCCGCAGGCGCTCGCCACGCCGCCGACTCCACCGACTCCACCGACTCCGCAGACGACGAACGGGACACGCCCGCAGGCCACCGGCCGACAGACCCCCGCAGCAGCACCGGCCCGGCCGCGCCTGCGGATCAACCGCCGGCACACCTGCGCGGCAGCGGCGCGAGTCCCGGCGACGACCGGCAGGATGCGGCTGCGGGGCACCCGGCGCTGGGCCCCCACAGCGCGCAGGAGCAGCGTCCGGCAGGCGCACACGGCAACGCCGACCCCGCTGACGGCACGCGGGACGCGGCCGCCGGTCGCCGGCCGACAGGCCCCCGCAGAGCGGAGGACCAGCGCTCGGCACACGGCAGCCCGGCTCCCGGCGGCGGCAGCCAGCAGTTGGCTCCGGGCCGCCGGCCCGCGGGCCCGCGCAGGTCGCAGGAGCAGCACGAGGGCCCCCGCGCGGCACCGGCGGCGGCCGGGGCCGGGGCCGGTGGGCAGGGGTTCGAGGGGGTGTACGAGGGGGCGTACGTGCGGTTGGTGCAGCAGGCGTTCCTGCTGACGGCCTGTCGGCACCGGGCGGTGCACTGTGTGGCCCGGGCGTTCGGGGAGGCGGCGCGGGACTGGGAGGAGGTGGCCGGGGCGGGGGATCCGGAGGGGTGGGTGCGGGTGCGGGCGTTCGAGCTGGCGTTGTCGCCGTGGCACCGGGGCGGGCCCCGACGGGCGCACGCGTGGCGGTTGCCGCACCGGCGGATCAGGGTGCGTCCGGCCGACGAGTCGCAGGCGGTGCTGCCGGATCACGACCGGCTGACGGACCGGGACCGGGCGCTGCTGAAGGCGTTGAAGCGGCTGTCCCGGCCGCAGCGACGGGCGCTGGTGCTGCACGACGGGCTGGGGCTGCCGGCGGCGGCGGTCGCGGTGGAGGTGGAGTCGACCCTGGCGGCCGCCGAGGGGCGGGTGTGGACGGCGCGGGCGGCGCTGGCGCAGTGGGTGCCGGACCTGGTCGGGGCGGATCCGGCGGCGCCGGGCTTCGCGGACCGGTTGAGCGGTCTGCTGCACCGGGCGGCCGTGCGGGGCTGCCCGGAGCCGCACCGGCCGGCGGTGCCGGTGCTGCGGGCGCGGCACGGGCTGGTGCGGGCGGGCCGGACGGGGGCGGCGGCACTGCTCACGGTGGCGGTGGGCGGGGCGGCGCTGGCGACGTTGGCGGGGGTGCGGCCGGCGGTGTGGTTCCGGCCGCCGGAGCCGCCGGCCCCGTCGTTGTGCGTCCCGGTCACGGCGGCGGACGAACCGGGGGTGCCGGTGGCGCCGGACGGGCCGCCGGTCGGGATCAGCAGTCTGTGGTGCAGCCGCACCCCGGGCGTCGAGCCGGTGGTGCTGGAGCCGCAGCAGCGGGCGGTGGCGCTGTGGGAGCTGCCGCAGACCGCCCCCCGGGGCGGGGCCGACGCGCCGCCGCCGCGGGGTCCGGCGGCCGGTCCGCCGGTGTGTTCGCCCTGGTCGCCGCTGCCCTGCACGACCGGACCGACCCGGCCCTGAGGACGGCGAGCGAGGAAACGGCGAGCGCCCCCGCCCGGTTCGGGCGGGGGCGCTCGACGGCGATCGGACGGCGTCAGCCGGCGATGATCTCGCGCGCCAGGCGGGCGGTCTCGGACGGCGTCTTGCCGACCTTGACACCGGCGGCCTCGAGGGCCTCCTTCTTGGCCTGGGCGGTGCCCGAGGAGCCGGAGACGATGGCGCCGGCGTGGCCCATGGTCTTGCCCTCGGGGGCGGTGAAGCCCGCGACGTAGCCGACGACCGGCTTGGTGACGTGCTCGGCGATGTAGGCCGCGGCACGCTCCTCGGCGTCGCCACCGATCTCACCGATCATGACGATGAGCTCGGTCTCCGGGTCCTCCTGGAACGCCTTGAGGGCGTCGATGTGGGTGGTGCCGATGACCGGGTCACCGCCGATGCCCACGGCCGAGGAGAAGCCGATGTCGCGCAGCTCGTACATGAGCTGGTAGGTCAGGGTGCCGGACTTCGAGACCAGACCGATCTTGCCGGACGTGGTGATGTCGGCCGGGATGATGCCGGCGTTCGACTGTCCGGGGCTGATCAGGCCGGGGCAGTTCGGGCCGATGATCCGGGTCTTGTTGCCCTTGGAACCGGCGTAGGCCCAGAAGGCGGCGGTGTCGTGCACCGGGACGCCCTCGGTGATGACGACGGCGAGGCCGATCTCGGCGTCGATGGCCTCGATCACGGCGGCCTTGGTGAACGCCGGCGGGACGAAGAGGACGGAGACGTCGGCCCCGGTCTTCTCCATCGCCTCGGCGACGGAGCCGAAGACCGGGATCTCGGTGCCGTCGACGTCGACCGTGGTGCCGGCCTTGCGCGGGTTCACGCCGCCGACGATCTGGGTGCCGGAGGCGAGCATGCGGCGGGTGTGCTTCATGCCCTCGGCGCCGGTCATGCCCTGGACGATGACCTTGCTGTCCTTGGTAAGGAAGATAGCCATGGTGTGAAAGTCCCCTTCCTTACTTGTTGGCCAGCTCGGCGGCGCGGTCAGCGGCGCCGTCCATGGTGTCCACGCGCTGGACCAGCGGGTGGTTGGCGTCGTCGAGGATCTTGCGACCCAGCTCGGCGTTGTTGCCGTCGAGGCGGACGACCAGCGGCTTGTTGACGTCCTCGCCCTTGCTCGCGAGGAGCTCCAGGGCCTGCACGATGCCGTTGGCGACCGCGTCGCACGCGGTGATGCCGCCGAAGACGTTGACGAAGACCGACTTGACGTCGGGGTCGCCCAGGATGATCTCCAGGCCGTTCGCCATGACCTCGGCGGAGGCGCCGCCACCGATGTCGAGGAAGTTGGCGGGCTTGACGCCGCCGTGGTTCTCACCGGCGTAGGCGACCACGTCGAGGGTGCTCATGACGAGGCCCGCGCCGTTGCCGATGATGCCGACCTGGCCGTCGAGCTTGACGTAGTTCAGGCCCTTGGCCTTGGCGGCGGCCTCGAGCGGGTTGGCCGCGGCCTTGTCCTCCAGCGCCTCGTGCTCCGGCTGACGGAACTCGGCGTTCTCGTCCAGGGAGACCTTGCCGTCGAGCGCGATGATCTTGCCGTCACCGGACTTGATCAGCGGGTTGACCTCGACGAGGAGGGCGTCCTCCTTGATGAAGACGGTCCACAGCTTCTGCAGGACCTCGGCGACCTGGTCGGCGACCTCGGCCGGGAACTTCGCCGCGGCGACGATCTCGGCGGCCTTCTCCGGGGTGCAGCCCTCGTTGGCGTCGACCGGGATCTTGGCGAGCGCGTCCGGGTTCTGCTCGGCCACGACCTCGATCTCCACGCCGCCCTCGACGCTGGCCATGGCCAGGAAGGTGCGGTTGGTGCGGTCCAGCAGGAACGAGACGTAGTACTCGTCCTTGATGTCCGCGGTCTGGGCAAGCATCACCTTGTGAACGGTGTGGCCCTTGATGTCCATGCCGAGGATCGCCTCGGCCTTGGCGACGGCGTCCGCCGGGTCGGCGGCGAGCTTCACGCCACCGGCCTTGCCTCGGCCACCCACCTTCACCTGAGCCTTGACGACGGCGCGGCCGCCGAAGCGCTCCGCGATGGCGGCAGCGTCTGCGGCGGTCTCGATGACATCACCGTCAAGCACGGGCACACCGTGCTTGGCGAAGAGGTCCCTCGCCTGGTACTCGAACAGGTCCACGTGTTTGTCCTTGTTCGTGGTCGCGGATTGTGTCTCTACGAGCGTGCCACGGCAGGATCTTCGCTGCGGGTCGTCGGGGCGGTGCGGGTACGCAGAGGTACGGCCTTGCGGCCCACACAGCCACGGGCGCACACGTCAATCAACACGCGCGTCACGTCCGTCTGGCAGGTTATCCCCGCAGGACGGGCGTGTTCCGCCCGGGGCCTGCCCGTCTTGGGTGAGAACCGTCACAGACAGCCTACGGCGGGCCGCCGTGCGCCCCGGTCCACCGGTCGGCGGGTTTCGCACGTCCGGGTGAATCCGTCACACCCCCTGGTCGGGCACCGGGATCGGGCGCTTCTCGATCGCCGCGGCCATGATCTCCGGGAAGGCGTCCGGGGTGCAGGCGAAGGCCGGCGCGCCGAGGGCGGCCAGGGCGGCGGCGTGGGCGTGGTCGTACGCGGGCGCACCTTCGTCGGAGAGCGCGAGCAGGGCGATGAACTGGACGCCGGCGGCCTTCATGGCGGCGACCCGGCGGAGCATGCCGTCCCGGATGCCGCCCTCGTAGAGGTCGCTGATCAGCACCACGACGGTCTCGGACGGCCGGGTGATCTTCGACTGGCAGTAGGCAAGCGCGCGGTTGATGTCGGTGCCGCCGCCGAGCTGGGTGGCGAACAGGACGTCGACCGGGTCGGTGAGCTGCTCGGTGAGGTCGACCACCGAGGTGTCGAACACCACCAGGCGGGTGTCCAGGGTCCGCATCGAGGCGAGCACCGCGCCGAACACCGCCGAGTGCACCACCGAGGGCGCCATCGAGCCGGACTGGTCGATGCAGAGGATGACGTCCTTCTTCACCGCGCGCTGGGCGCGGGCGTAGCCGACCAGCCGCTCGGGGACGACGGTGCCGTGCTCGGGCAGGTAGTTCTTCAGGTTGGCCCGGATGGTGCGGTCCCAGTCGATGTCCCGGTGGCGCGGCCGGTTCACCTTGGCGCTGCGGTCGAGGGCGCCGCCCAGGGTGGCCCTGGTCCGGTCGGCGAGGCGGCGCTCCAGGTCGGCGACCACCTTGCCGACCACGGCGCGGGCGGTCTCCCGGGTGGTCTCGGGCAGCGCGTGCTTGAGCGAGAGCAGGGTGCCCACCAGGTGCACGTCCGGTTCGACGGCCTCCAGCATCTCCGGCTCCAGCAGCAGGCGGTCCAGGCCGAGCCGGGTGATCGCGTCCTGCTGCATCAGCTGGACGACGGTGGACGGGAAGTACTCGCGGATGTCGCCCAGCCAGCGGGCCACCTGCGGGGCCGAGCCGCCCAGCCCGGCGCTGCGGCGGGCGCCGCGCGCCGCCCGGGTGCCCTCCTCGGGCGCGCCCCGGTAGAGCGCGGCGAGGGCGCCGTCCATCGCGGCGTCCCGGCCGCTCAGGGTGCAGCCGGTGCCGTCGGCCTCGCCGCCGAGCACCAGGCGCCACCGGCGGAGCCGTTCGTCGGCGCTGGTCGTCGCGGTCATCTCGTCCTCCTTGAGGTCCTTGCGGTGGGGTTCAGGTGTTGCGGTCGGCGGCCTGCCGGGGGATCCGCGGCCGGACGCCGAGCAGCAGGGCGACCACCGGCACCGCCGCGTCGGCCCGGGCCCGGTCGAGCTCGTCGCCGGCGGCCCGCGCCGCCGGGGCCTCGCCGAGCGACCCGGCCGCGACCCGGCCGCCGATGGTGTTGCGCACGCCCGCCTCCAGGCCGGCGAAGGTGCGGCGCAGCAGCGGCAGGACGTCGGTGAAGACCTCGGCGGACACGCCGGTCAGCCATTCGTCGAGCAGGGCGAGCAGCCGGGGGTCGTGCAGCAGCAGGGCGCCGCCGCCGGTGAGGAAGCCCTCCACCCAGCCGGCCGCGTCCGCCGGGGCGCTGGCGACGGACAGGACGAGCCGCAGCCGCCGGCCGGCCTCCTCGGAGTCGAGCCGGCCGTCGTCCAGCAGGAGCCGGACGGCCCGACCGCGCAGCAGGCCGGGGGCGCCGGTGGCCGGTCCGCCGCCCGGTTCGCGGCGGGCCAGCGAGCGCAGGGCGCCGGCCCAGCGGTCGGCCAGGCCGTCCGACGGGTCCGCGTCGCCCGGGCCGTCCGGCCGCCCGCCGCCGGAGCCGGAGCCGGAGAGCAGGCCGATCGCGCCGTGCACCTCGTCCAGCCGGCCGCGCATCGCCGCCGCGCCCTCGGCGTCCAGGCCGACGCAGGCGGGCGGCAGGGCGACGCGGATCCGGTCGGCCAGGCCGGTGGCGACCTCGCCGAGCGCGCCGTGGTCGGTGCCGCGGACGTCGCCGTAGCGCAGCGCGCGGACCAGCGCGGGCAGCGCGCCGGCCAGGTGCGCGACATCGGTGTCCAGCGCCGCGCAGTCGGCGAGCACCCGCATCACGGCGGGCAGCGCGCCGGACAGGCCGGCCAGCAGGCAGGTCTCCACCAGGCCGGTCAGCTCGGCGAGTTCGACCGCCGCCCGGGCGGTGCCGACGGCCTTGCCGGTGGCCGCCTCCTCGACCGTGGTGCCCCACTGGGCGGCCTCGGCGATCCGGACCGCGAACTCGGGCTGCCAGCACAGCCGCCAGCTCTCCCGGAACGTCCCGGTCGAGTTCACCGCGGACCGCGCCGGCACGCCCCAGTCGATGCCGAGCAGCCGCAACCGGTGCAGCAGCCGGGACTTGGCGGCGTCGTTCTCCTTGCGCAGGTCGAGGTCGACGTCCTTCGGCGCGGCCTCCGGCTTCAGCCGCAGCGAGCGCTGCAGCCGGACGAGGTCCCGCTGGAGCGGCACCGTCGGTGCGGCGTCCGGGACTTCGCCGAGCGCGTCGCCGATCACCAGGCGGTCCCGGACCAGCTCCAGGGCGACGTCCGAGCCCTCGCACATCACGGCGCGGACGGCGTCCAGGGTCTCGGTCAGCCCGGCCAGCGGGCGGCCGCGCAGCACCGCCAGGGTGGTGGCGAGGCGGACCGCCTCGATCACGTGGGCGGAGGAGACCGGGTGGTCCTCGGCGCGCAGCAGCCCGGCGGCCCGGGCCATCCAGTGCGGCACCGGGTCGCCGTCGACGGTGAACAGGTGGTGGTACCAGCCGGGGGACTCCACGCCCGCGCCGTACCCGGCGGCCTGGGAGAGCCGGCGGTGCGTCCACGGCACCCAGGTGATGTCCGTCCGCACCTTCTTCGGCAGCCCGGCGAGCAGCGCCTTGTCGTGGGCGACGGTCGGCATGGCCGCCAGCGCCGGCACGTGGAAGGCCCCGCAGACCACGGCGATCCGCCGGTGCCCGGCCCGGCGGGCGGCGCGGATCTGCTGGCGCATGTACGCCTCGCGCAGTTCGTCCCGCCGGGACTCCCCCAGGCCCTCCGTGCGCAGCGCCGCCATCGCCTCCCCGACGGCGGCGAACGGCGCGAGCGCGTCCGCCCCGGGGGCCCGGTGCTCGATCACGTCCTCCCACCAGCGCTCCGGGTCGTCGTGCCCGGCGGCCCCGGCCAGCAGCGCGATCGGGTCGGCGGTCGGCCCGGGGGGCTCCTCCTCCTCGGCGCCGAGGCCGTACCCGGCGGGCAGGTCGATGAACCGGACCGGCAGCTCCCGTTCGACGCCGTACCGGATCGCCACCCACTCCGGGGAGAACTCGGCGTACGGCCAGAACGCGGCCTTCGCCGGCTCGTCCACCGCGTGGGCGAGCAGGGCGACCGGGGGCACCAGGTCCTTCTCGGCGGCCAGCGCGACGATCCCGTCGGCCTCCGGCGGGCCCTCGATCAGCACCGCGTCCGGCTGCCACTGCGCGAGCGCGGCGGCCACCGCCCGGGCCGAGCCCGGGCCGTGGTGCCGGATGCCGAGCAGTGCGACCTCGGCCGAGCTCATCGGACCTCCTCGCGGGCGGCCCGGTAGAAGTCCTTCCAGCCGTCGCGCTCGCGCACCACCCCTTCGACGTACTCGCGCCACACCGCCTGGTCCGCCACCGGGTCGCGGACGACGGCGCCGAGGATGCCGGCCGTGACGTCGCCGGCCCGCAGCACGCCGTCGCCGAAGTGGGCGGCCAGGGCGAGGCCGTTGGTCACCACCGAGATCGCCTCGGCGGTGGAGAGGGTGCCGCTCGGGGTCTTGACCTTCGTCCGGCCGTCCACCGTGAGCCCGGCCCGCAGCTCGCGGAAGACGGTGACCACCCGCCTGATCTCCTCGGCGCCGCCCGGCAGTTCGGGCAGCTCCAGGGAACGGCCGAGCTGGTTGACCCGGCGGGTGACGATGTCGACCTCCTCCTCCAGCGAGGCCGGCAGCGGCAGCACCACCGTGTTGAACCGGCGGCGCAGCGCGCTGGACAGCTCGTTGACGCCGCGGTCGCGGTCGTTGGCGGTGGCGATCACGTTGAACCCGCGCACCGCCTGCGTCTCGCTGCCCAACTCCGGCACCGGCAGGGTCTTCTCCGACAGGATGGTGATCAGACTGTCCTGCACGTCCGCCGGGATGCGGGTCAGCTCCTCGATCCGGGCGAGCTTGCCGTCCGCCATCGCCCGCATCAGCGGGGACGGCACCAGGGCGTCCCGGCTCGGGCCGTGGGTGAGCAGCTGGGCGTAGTTCCAGCCGTACCGGACGGCCTCCTCGGGGGTGCCGGCGGTGCCCTGCACCAGCAGCGTCGAGTCACCACTGATCGCGGCGGCCAGGTGCTCGGACACCCAGGTCTTCGCGGTGCCGGGCACGCCGAGCAGCAGCAGGGCGCGGTCCGTCGCCAGGGTCGTGACGGCGACCTCCACCACCCGGCGCGGGCCGATGTACTTGGGGGTGATGCTGGTGCCGTCGGCCAGCTCGCCGCCGAGCAGGTACGTCGCCACGGCCCACGGCGAGAGCTTCCAGCGTTCGGGGCGCGGACGGTCGTCCTGTGCGGCCAGCGCGGCCAGTTCGGCCGCGAAGGCGTCCTCGGCGTGCTGCCGCAGAACGTCGGTCATGGGGGCTCCTTCGGGTCGGCCGCCGGGCGCACGGGTGGCCGGACGGCAGGGTGATCGGGGGGAGCCAGGTCGGCGTCCCGGCCTGTGGGACCAACCCTGCACCGGGGCACTGACAGTCCGCCGGACGCTCCGGACGGACGGTCAGCCACTGTCAGTGCCCCCGCCTACCGTCGGTGGCATGGAGGAACGCTGGAGCACCGAACACGTCCTGTCCCTGGCACCTGACGCCGCGTCGCAGAAGGCGGCGGGCAAGCTCTCCTCGCCCGCGCCCTGGTCGGGCACGGGCACCGACGGCACCGCGGTCTGGGGCGAGTGCCGGGGCAGCGGCAGCACGCCGTACCGCACCGTGGTCGAACTCGCCACGCCCGCCTACCAGTGCAGCTGCCCGAGCCGGAAGTTCCCGTGCAAGCACGCGCTCGGGCTCCTCCTGCTGTGGAGCGGCGCCCCGGAGGCCGTCCCGGCCGCCGAACCAGCCGAGTGGGCGGCCGACTGGCTCCGGGCCCGCCAGGAGCGCGGCGAGAAGCGGGCCGCCGCCCCGGCCGACCCGGCGGCCGCCCGCCGCCGGGCCGAGAAGCGCGGCGCCCGGGTGGCCGCCGGCGCGGTCGAGCTGCGGCTGCGCCTGGCCGACCGGATCCGGCACGGCCTGGCCGACCAGTCCACCGCCGGACCCTGGGAGGAGGTCGCCGCCCGGATGGTCGACGCCCAGGCGCCCGGCCTGGCCACCCGGATCCGCGAACTCGACACCGTCCCGGCGGACCGGCTGCTGGAGGAGTACGCGATGCTCCACCTGCTCGCCACCGCCGCCACCCGGGTCGACGAACTGCCGGCCGAGCTGGCCGCCACCGTCCGCACCCGGGTCGGCATCACCACCGACACCGCCGAGGTGCTGGCCGGCCCGACCGTCCGGGACCGCTGGCTGGTCCTCGGCAGCCGGGACACCACGGACGACCGGCTCACCACCCGCCGGGTCTGGCTGCGCGGCGCCAAGACCGGCCGCCCGGCCCTGCTGCTCGCCTTCGGCCGCCCCGGCCAGGCCCCCGACCTCGCCCTGCCCACCGGCCACCTGCTGGAGGCCGAGCTCGCCTTCCACCCGGGTGCCCGCCCGCTGCGCGCCGCGCTCGGCACCCGGTACGGCGCGCCCGAGGCCGGCCCGGCCGCCCCGCCCGCCGGCCTCACCGTCGCCGAGGCGGTGGCCGGCTACGGCACCGCCGTCGCGGACGACCCGTGGCTGGACAGCTGGCCGACCGTCCTCACCGAGGTCGTGCCGGTCCGCACCCCGGACGGCTGGCACCTGACGGACGGCCACCACACCGTGCCGGTCCGCGCCTCGGCGGTGCCGGAGGCGGCGCTGTGGCGGCTGCTCGCGGTCTCCACCGGCCGCCCGCTGACGGTCTTCGGCGAGTACGGCCACCAGGGCTTCGCCCCGGTCACGGCCTGGGCCGGCGACCACCGCCCGACCGGCCTCACCACCGCCTGACCGGCCGGCCCGCCTCAGCACCGCCACCACCGCCCGACCGGCCGGCCCGCCTCAGCACCGCCACCACCGCCCGACCGGCCGGCCGAAGACCGTCGGACCGGCCCGGTCGCCGTCGCGCCCGCGCCGCTCAACCCACCTCAGGAGCCCCGAGAATGACCATCACCCAGGACCCGTGGGAGACCCTGCACACCACCGCCCTGCTCGGCACCGACCGCCGCCCGCTCCCGGCCACCGCCCTGCCCCTCGCCGAGTCCGTGGACCAGGCCGACCCGGCCACCGCCCTGCTGGAGCTGGCCGCCCTGGCCACCGTCCGCCGCCGGGCCGGCGCCCTGCCCGTCCTCGCCGCCGAACCGCCCGGCCCGCCCGCGCCCGCGGACCCCCGCCCCGAGCTGCCCGCGCCCGCCGCCCGCCGGCTCGCCGTGCTGCTCACCGGTCGGCCCGCCGGCGGCACCGGCGCCACCTTGGCCAACCTCGCCGAGCTGCTGCCCCAGTGGCTCGCCACCGCCCGCGCCCGGGGCCTGCGCCCGCCCGCCGCGCTGATACCCGGCCTGCTCGACGCGGCCCGGGCCCGCAGCGAACTGCGCTCCGACGCCGTCGCGTTGGCCGGTCCGCCGGGCCGCTGGCTGGCCCGGCAGAACCCGGACTGGCGGTTCGTGCTGCGCACCACCACCCCCGAGGCGGCCGAGCGGCCCGGGCCGGGCGAGGACCACCAGCTGTGGCACGAGGGCCTGTTCGCGGAGCGGGTCACCCACCTCACCCTGCTGCGCCGCCGTGACCCGGCCGCCGGGCTGGAGCTGCTGCGCAGCACCTGGTCCACCGAGCGCGCCGAGGACCGTCTGCTCTTCCTGGACGCCCTCCAGGACGGCCTCTCCCCCGCCGACGAGCCGTTCCTGGAGGCCGCCCTCGGCGACCGCAGCAAGAACGTCCGCGCCACCGCCGCCGAACTGCTGTCCACCCTGCCCGGCTCGGCCCTCGCCGCGCGGATGGCCGAGCGCGCCCGGGCCGCCGTCCGCCTCGCCGAGGCCGGCACCCACCTGCTGGTCACCCCGCCCGCCGAGTGCGACGCGGCCATGCAGCGCGACGGCATCGCGCCCAAGTCCCCCACCGGGCGCGGCGAACGGGCCTGGTGGTTCGGCGAGGTGGTCGCCGCCGCCCCGCTGGCGGTGTGGCCGCGCAGCACCGGCCTGACCCCGGAGCAGTTGCTCGCCCTCCGGGTCGGCGACAGCATCGACGAGACCAGCAGCAGCTGGGCCGACGACCTGCGGGAGGCCTGGGCGCGCGCCGCCGTCCGCCAGCACGACGCCGACTGGGCCCGCGCGCTGCTCGGCCCGGCCCCCACCCCGCCCACCCGGGGCGCCGGCCGCGCCCGGGCACCGCGCGCCACCGGTGCCCCCGCCAAGCTGCTGGCCGTCCTGCCGCCCGAGGAACGGGCCGCCTGGACGGCCGCGTTCATCGAGGTGCACGGCCTGGGCGAGGCGTTCCAACTGCTCGGCGCCTGCGGCACGCCGTGGACGCCGCCGCTGTCCACCGCCGTGGTCGCCGCACTGGCCCGGGCCGCCGCCTCCGGCGCGTACCCGTGGAGCCACAGCGGGGTGCTCGGGATGACGGAACGCGCGCTCGCCCCGGAGACGGCGGCCGCCGTCGAGGAGCTGGCCGCCGGGGCCACCCCGGACTCCGCCTGGTCCGAGACCTTCGCGCGGCTGGCCGGCACGCTGCGCTTCCGCGAGGCGATGCTCGCCGAACTCGACGGCTAGCCGGTCACCGGAACCGGAGAACGACGACGGCGGGCCGGTCCCGGGACACACCCCGAGGAACCGGCCCGCCGCGTAGGTCGAACTTCAGCCCGCCGCCCGCAGGTTGGCCTCCACCCAGGCGACCACGTCGCGGGTGGGCGTGCCCGGGGTGAAGATGTCCGCGACGCCCATCGCCTTGAGCTCGGCGATGTCCTCGTCCGGGATGATCCCGCCGCAGAAGACCTTGATGTCCTCCGCGTCGCGCTCCTTCAGCAGCTCCAGCACCCGGGCGCAGAGCGTCATGTGGGCGCCGGAGAGGATCGACAGCCCGATGCCGTCCGCGTCCTCCTGGATCGCGGTGTCGACGACCTGCTCGGGCGTCTGGTGCAGGCCGGTGTAGATGACCTCCATACCGGCGTCCCGCAGGGCGCGCGCAATGACCTTGGCACCACGGTCGTGACCGTCGAGCCCCGGCTTGGCGACCACCACACGGATCGGCCCCGACACACTCATCACTGCCTCCTGGACCTCGTCGTCCACACATCCGACCGGACCTTGTGGGCCACGGGCGCGGTTAACGGTCGATAACCAACCTGAGGGGAGGTTAGCGCCACCCGGCCCGGTTGGCCTTGCCGCCTCCCAAGAGGAGGGCAAAGTCACAGCCCCGAGCCTTGCTACCAGTGGGTATACCCCTCCGCACGTCCTCCGCAGACCCCGCACGGGGATTCCGCAGGGACCCCCGGCCGTCCTCTTGACAACCGGAAGGTTTTCCGGGGGGTCGGCCTTGCGGCTACAGTCTCGGCTGTTTTCCCCCGCCCCAGCCCGACGACGTGCCCGAGGCCCACCGAGGAGGCAGCCCCCGATGGCTCCCGACGCAGCCGCCCGCCCGACCCGTGCGGAGCTGCGCCTCGCCGCCCGCGAGCAGTCCCGCGCCCAGCGCCGCGGCGCCGCCAAGGCGGCCACCCGGACGGCACTGCTGCGGGTCGCCCTCCCGTCGGTGGCCGCGCTCGGGGTCGCCGCCGCCGCGGCCGTCACCGTGCAGGGGGAGGCCGACCAGCGCACCCAGGCGGCCGGCCGGGTGCCCGCGCAGGCCACCGCCGCCGACGCCCCGGACAACACGGCCCCCGACGCCGCCCACGCGGCCGCCCAGCAGGCGGTCGCGGCCGGCGACCCGGCGGCGGCCTCGCGCGGCGACGCCCGCCAGCCGCTGGCCGGCGCCCAGCCCGACGCACCGGCCGCCCAGCCCGCGGCCCCGAAGGTCGTCATGCCGGTCGCCCAACACGGCCTCGGCGAACTGTTCGGCGCGGCCGGCACCCACTGGATGAACCGCCACACCGGCATCGACTTCCCGGTGGACGGCGGCACCGAGGTCATGGCCGTCACCGACGGCGTGCTCCGGACGCAGTGGAACCCGTTCTACGGCTACATGGCGATACTCAAGATGCCCGACGGCACCGAGGCCTGGTACTGCCACCTGCGCGCGTACAAGGTCCGCAAGGGGCCGGTGAAGCAGGGCGACGTCATCGCCTTCGTCGGCAGCAGCGGCAACTCCACCGGGCCGCACCTGCACTTCGAGATCCGCCCGGCCGGCAGCGGGCCGGTCGACCCGCTGCCGTGGTTCCTCTCCAACGGGCTGGACCCGCGCTAGAGCTTCTCCACCGGCGCGTAGCGCAGCAGCAGCTGCTTGCGCCCCTCGGAGCCGAAGTCCACCGTGGCCTGCGCCCGGTCGCCGACGCCGGTGACGCCGACCACCGTGCCCAGCCCGAAGGTGTCGTGGGTGACCCGGTCCCCCACGGCGAGCGAGACGGCCTCGCGCTCCACCACCTTGCCGCCGCGCCGCGCCGACTGCCCCCAGCCCGCCTTGGGCGAGGCCGAAGTGGCCGACGACCCGCGCGAACTCCCGCCGCCCGACGGGGACTTGCCCCAGGACGAGCCCGAGGAGTAGCCGCGCTGAGCCGGCGCCTGCGCCGCCCCCGTGCGCTTCCACTCCACCAGGTTGTCCGGGATCTCCTCCAGGAACCGCGAGGCCGGGTTGTACGCCGGCTGCCCCCACGCGCTGCGCAGCACCGAGCGGGTCAGGTACAGCCGCTGGCGCGCCCGGGTCAGCCCGACGTAGGCGAGCCGCCGTTCCTCCTCCAGCTCCTTGACCTGGTTGAGCGCCCGCATGTGCGGGAAGATCCCGTCCTCCATGCCGGTCAGGAAGACCACCGGGAACTCCAGGCCCTTGGCGGTGTGCAGGGTCATCATGGTGATGACGCCCTGGCCCTCCGCGTCCTCGTCCGGGATCTGGTCCGAGTCGGCGACCAGCGCGACCCGCTCCAGGAAGTCGGCCAGCGAGCCGACCGGCGGTGTGCCCTCCTCGCCCGCGTCCGGGCGCTCGCCCGGGTCCTGCTCGTACTCCAGCGCCACCGAGGCGAGCTCCTGGAGGTTCTCCACCCGGGTCTCGTCCTGCGGGTCCGTCGACGACTGCAGCTCGGCCAGGTACCCGGTCTCCTCCAGGACGGCCTCCAGCACCGCCGCCGGGCCCGCGCCGGACTCGACGACCTGCCGCAGCCCGGCCATCAGCACGTTGAACTTCTTGACGGCGTTGGCCGAGCGCGCGGCCATCCCGTACGCCTCGTCGACCCGCAGCAGCGCCTGGGCGAAGGAGATCCGCTCCCGCGCGGCCAGCGCGTCGATCATCGCCTCGGCCCGCTCGCCGATGCCGCGCTTGGGCACGTTGAGGATCCGGCGCAGCGGCACGGTGTCCTCCGGGTTGGAGAGCACCCGCAGGTACGCCAGGACGTCCCGGACCTCCTTGCGCTCGTAGAAGCGCACCCCGCCGACCACCTTGTACGGCAGGCCGACCCGGATGAACACCTCCTCGAACACCCGGGACTGGGCGTTGGTGCGGTAGAAGATCGCGACGTCGCCGGGCTTGGCCTCGCCCTTGTCGGTGAGCCGGTCGATCTCGTCGGCGATGAACTGGGCCTCGCCGTGCTCGTCGTCCGCGACGTAGCCGACCACCTTCTCGCCGTGCTCGCCGGCCGTCCAGAGCTTCTTCTCGCGCCGGTTGGCGTTGCGCTCGATGACGGCGTTGGCGGCGCTCAGGATGGTCTGCGTGGAGCGGTAGTTCTGCTCCAGCAGGATCGTGGTCGCGTTCGGGTAGTCCTCCTCGAACTGGAGGATGTTGCGGATCGTCGCGCCGCGGAAGGCGTAGATCGACTGGTCCGCGTCACCGACCACGCACAGCTCGGCCGGCGGCACCTCGGCGAGGTGCGCGGCGGCCGGGTTCACGAACTCCCCGTCCACCGTGCGCTTCGGCGCGGCCCCGACGGATCCCCCGCTCAGCTCCCGGACGAGCATGTACTGGGCGTGGTTGGTGTCCTGGTACTCGTCGACCAGGATGTGCCGGAACCGCCGCCGGTAGTGCTCCGCGACGTCGGGGAAGGCCTGGAGCAGGTTCACCGTCGTCATGATGATGTCGTCGAAGTCCAGCGCGTTGGCCTCGCGCAGCCGCCGCTGGTACAGCGCGTACGCCTCGGCGAGCTTCTTCTCCATCGGGTTGGCGGCCTGGTCGGCGAAGGTCTCCTCGTCGATCAGCTCGTTCTTCAGGTTGCTGATCTTCGCCATGAAGGACTTCGGCGGGAACTGCTTCGGGTCCAGGTCGAGATCGCGGCAGACCAGCGCCATCAGCCGCTGCGAGTCGGCCGAGTCGTAGATCGAGAAGCTGGAGGTGAAGCCCAGCACCTTGGACTCGCGGCGCAGGATCCGCACGCAGGCGCTGTGGAAGGTGGAGACCCACATCGCCCGGGCCCGCGGCCCGACCAGTGCCTCCACCCGCTCGCGCATCTCGCCCGCGGCCTTGTTGGTGAAGGTGATCGCCAGGATCTCGCCCGGCTGCACCCCGCGCGCGCCCAGCAGGTGGGCGATCCGGTGCGTCAGCACCCGGGTCTTGCCGGAGCCCGCGCCCGCCACGATCAGCAGCGGCGAACCGGCGTGCAGCACCGCCTCCCGCTGCGGGTCGTTCATCCCCTCCAGCAGCTGCGCCGGGTCCACCACCGGCCGGGCGGCTCCGTTGCGGTACCAGGCGTCCCGCGCGGCCTCGGCGGCGTGGTCGGTCTGGAACAGCCCCTCCGGGATCGCCTCCTCGTACGCGTCGTACGGCAGGTCGTCCTCGTACGGCGGGGGCTCCTCGTCGAGGGGCGCGGCGGGCTGCTTCGACCCGGCGGCGGGGGCCTCGAAACCGGGGAGCGGAAGGTCGTCAAAGAGGCTACTCATGGCACATCGAGTCTATGGCCCCCCACCGACAACCCGGCCCGGCCCGGGAAATCCCCGGGCCGGGCCGGCTCGACGGACAATTCAGACCAGGCCGGCTCAGACCAGGCGGCGGGCGGTGGCCCAGCGGGTCAGCTCGTGCCGGTTGCTCAGCTGGAGCTTGCGCAGGACGGCGGAGACGTGGCTCTCCACCGTCTTCACCGAGATGAACAGCTGCTTGGCGATCTCCTTGTAGGCGTAGCCACGGGCGATCAGGCGCAGCACCTCGCGCTCGCGCTGGGTGAGGCGGTCCAGGTCCTCGTCGACCGGCGGGGTGTCGGTGGCGGCGAAGGCGTCCAGGACGAAGCCGGCCAGCCGGGGCGAGAACACCGCGTCGCCGTCGGCGATCCGGAAGATCGCGTTGACCAGGTCGGTCCCGGTGATCGTCTTGGTGACGTAGCCGCGCGCGCCGCCGCGGATGACGCCGATGACGTCCTCGGCGGCGTCCGACACGGACAGCGCCAGGAACTTCACTCCCCCCTGCTCCCCCATCACGCCGGCCGAGCGGCGCAGCACCTCGACGCCACCGCCGCCCGGCAGGTGGACGTCGAGCAGCACCACGTCCGGCCGGGTCTCGGCGACGACCCGGACCGCCGACTCCACGTCGTCGGCCTCGCCGACCACGTCGATGCCGGTCACCTCGGTGCGGCCGATCTCGGCCCGGACCCCCGTCCGGAACATCCGGTGGTCGTCCACCAGGACGACCCTCGCCATTCGCTCCGGAGCTGCCTCAGTCATGCGTTCTCTCCATCTCCAGCTCGACCTCGGTCCCGCCGTCCGGCGCGGGCCGCACCCGTGCGGTGCCGCCGTTGCGCTTCATCCGGCCGAGGATCGACTCCCGTACGCCCATCCGGTCCTCGGGCACCGTGTCGGGATCGAAGCCGGGGCCGTGGTCGCGGACGAACACCATCACCGTCCTCCCCTCCACCTCGGCGTAGACCTGGACCGGTCCCCCGCCACCGTACTTGGCCGCGTTGACGGTCGCCTCCCTCGCGGCCTGCATCTGTGCCGCGATCCGCTCGTCCATCGGGCAGTCGCCGACGATCACCAGCTCGACCGGGACGCCGTGCCGGTCCTCGACCTCGGCGACGACGGCACGCAGGCTCTCCGCCATGGTGTCCGGCGCGGCCTCGGCGGCGGCCTCCGGGCGGTACAGCCAGAGCCGCAGCTCGCGCTCCTGGGCCCGGGCCAGCCGCAGCACCTCCTTGGGGTCCTCGGCCCGACGCTGGATCAGGGTGAGCGTGTGCAGCACCGAGTCGTGGACGTGCGCGGCGATCTCGGCCCGCTCCTGGGCCCGGATGCGGGCGGTGCGCTCGGCGCCGAGGTCCTGCCAGAGCCGCAGGCCGTACGGGCCGACCAGCACCAGCACCCCGGCGAGCACGGCGAGCGAGGCCTCGACCACCGAGCCGAGCGTCGAGCCGCTGCCCTGCATGGCGAGGAAGGCGATGGTGCCGGCCACCACGAGCAGCACGCCGGCCCCGACCCGGGTGTAGGCGCCGCGCCGCCGCTCGCCCTCCTCCAGGCCGAACCAGCGCTGCCAGCGCGAGTCGTCGGCCTGCCGCCAGACCAGCGCGACGCCGACGCCGATCGCCAGCAGCGGCCAGGTGTACGGCTTGGCGGTCTGCCAGCCGAGCACGTTGAGCAACGCGATCATGCCGATCACGGTCATCACCAGGGCGGCGAGCTGGCCGAGGCCGCCCTGCGAGGACTTGGCCGGCACGGGCGCGGCGCCGTCCTCCGCGACGGCCGCCGGCGCCGCCGGGGCCGCGACCGGTTCGCCCTGGAGCGCGTGCTGGAGCAGTTCGCGCAGCCGGCCGACCCAGCCGCCGCGCCCCTTGACCAGCTGGGCGCCCGGCTGCTGCCCCGGCCCGGCCGGGACGAACGCGCCGTTGACGTACACCCAGTGCGCGCCGCCGCGCTGCGCGGGCTCGCCGATGCCGATCGGCACCGCGAACCAGAACGCCGCGTACAGCAGCGCCCCGATGCCCTGCGCGAAGAACAGCAGCACGAACGCCAGCCGGACCCACCGGACCGGCAGCCCGAGGTGCACCGCGAGGCCGTGCGCGACGCCGCCGAGCATCCGCCCCTGCGGGCTGCGGTAGAGCCGGCGGTAGGGCGGCCGCCCGCCGTCGGGCACGGTCGGGTCGGCGCCGCCGGCCGACGGCGGGGCGTCGGGGACGAGGGGTCGGGGATCGGTACCGGGTGCTGCCACGGCACCGATGGTTCCACGCGCGTACCCGCCGGCGCATCAGGGTGCCTCCCTAGCTTGTATCAGGGACAAGTCAGGGTCCGGACAGGGCTCGCACCGGTTGGGCCGGGCACCCGTCAGCCGCGAGGATGGTGGCCATGACCGAGGACCACCGCATCGAGGAGGCCGGGCCCGCCGCCCCGCCGGAACCGGACCGCCCCCCGCTCACCAGGACCGAGCACCACCGCGTGGTGGCCGGCGTCTGCGGCGGCCTGGGGCGGCACCTGGACATCGACCCGGTGGTCTTCCGGGTGGTCACGGTGGTGCTCTGCCTCTCCGGCGGCCTCGGGCTGTTCCTGTACGGCCTGGCCTGGTTGGTCGTCCCGACCGAGCCGGTGCCGGACGGCAAGGGCGGCACCCGGCACGGCCGCACCGAGCTCCAGCGGGTGCTCACCGGCCGGGTGGACGGCCAGTCGATCGGCGCGGTGCTGCTGACCGTGATCGGCACCGGGGTGTTCTTCTCCTCGATGGACGACGGCGACCAGATGGCCCCGCTGGTGCTGCTCGCGGGCCTGGTCTTCCTCGCGGTGCGCTACGACCCGGACCGCCGCCACCGCCGGGTGCGCGGGCGGGTCCGCCGGCGCGGCGGGCCGTACGACCGCCACTTCCCCGAGCCGGAGCCGGCCGCGGCGTACCTCTGGCCCCGGCCGGAGGAGGAGGACGCGGTGCGCGCCCGGCACGCCGCCGATCGCGCGGCCGGGACGGTCCCGGCCGACACCCCGGCGCCCGGCCCGAGTGGCTACCTGTGGGACCCGCGCCACCCCGAGCGCAACCCGTACGGCGGCGCCACGCCCCCGTACGGCACTCCGGTGCCGCCGCCGGGCGGCCCGGCCCAGCCGTGGTGGCAGCGCGCCGACCTGCCGGAGGGCGACCCACTGCGCAAGGGCCGGCCGCCGCGCCGGCCCCACCCGGCCGCGGTCCGGCACCCGCGGGAGCGGTCGGCGCTCGGCTTCTTCGGCCTGCTGCTGGCGATCGGCACGGCCACCGCGGTCTGGTCGGCCAACTCCGGCCAGGCCCGCGTCACGGTGCTGAGCGCGGCCACGCTGGCCTCCGCACTGCTGGTGGTCGGCCTGACGCTGCTGGTCGGCGCGAAGTTCGGCCGGGCCCGCAAGCTCGCGGCGGTGGGCCTGCTGCTCACCCTGGCGCTGTCCTTCGTCGGCCGCTCGCCGGACTCCCTGCAGAACGCGGTCGGCGACCGCGTGTTCACCGTCTCCTCGGCGGCCGAGTTGCAGCCCAAGTACACGCTCGGCGCCGGTGACGTCCGACTGGACCTGTCCGGGCTCGACCCGGCCGGGGCCACGCTGGCCAGCAAGGTCGAGCTCGGCGTCGGCGACGTCACGGTCACCCTCCCGCCGGACGTCACGGTGAACCTGGTGACCCGGATCGGCCTGGGCGACTCCGACGTCCCCGGGGACGTCAACAACGGCAGCGGGCGCCACAGCTACCTGCTGTCCCCCGGCAGCGGTCACACGTCCAAGGGCACGCTCGACCTGGAACTCTCGGTCGGGCTCGGCAACATCAAGGTGGTCCAGCAGTGAGGAAGCACCGGATCGATCTGTTCTCGCTGATCGCGGGCGGCTTGTTCACCGTGATCGCGGTCCTCTACCTGGTGGCGGCGCTCAACGACCAGTCGGTGAACGGGCGGATCGTCATCCCGGTCACCTTCATCGTGCTGGGCGTCGGCGGCCTGGCCGGCGCGGTCGCGGCGGTCACCCGACGCGGCCGCACCGACCGGGACGAATGACCCTACCTAGCTCTGCTGCGGGCCCAGGTTGAGCTTGTCGCCGTCCTTGGTGACGGCGTAGCGCGGCAGCGGCTTGGTGGCGGGCCCGTTGATCACCGCGCCGGTGGCGGCGTCGAAGCGGGAGCCGTGGCACGGGCAGTAGAGCTGGCCGTTCTTCGGGGCGTCGACCGCGCAGCCGGAGTGGGTGCACACCGAGGAGAGGCCGCAGTACTGGCCGGCCTTGGGCTGCACGATGTAGACGGCGTCGCCGGTGGCCGGGTCCTTGACCTGGGCGGAGCCGCCGACCGGCACGCTCGCGGCGGACACCGAGGGGGCCGGCCCGGCGGCCGCGGGGGCGGTGGAGAGCGGGGCGGCCGACTGCTTGGGCGCGGCCTGCTTGTCCCGGCCGAAGGTGCGGGTCAGCGAGCCGGTGAGCAGTCCGGCGCCGCCGATCGCGACGGCGGCGATCCCGCCGTCGACCAGCGACCGGCGCTTGACGTGGTCCTCGGTCAGCCCGCGGGTACGGTCGCGGCCGGCGCGCCGGGCGAGGTAGCCGTCGATCGAGAGCACCGGGGTGCCGGCCAGCAGCAGCGGGGTCCAGGCCATCAGGTAGACGAGGTCGTTGCCGAGGTAGTACGGCGACACGTTCCAGCTGACGGTGAACCAGAGGCTGAGGTTGATCAGCGCGCCGCCGAGCGCGGCGACCCGGCCCCAGAGGCCGAGCAGGGTGCCGAGGCCGACCGCCAACTCACCGAAGGCGATGGCGAGGGCGAACAGGGTCGGCGCGTCCAGGGCGAAGCCGAGCAGGAAGGAGATCGGGCTGCTGCCCTTGGCCGCCTGGGTCTGCGAGACGAACGACGCCGGGTCGCCCGCGCCGGCCAGGTAGTGCGCGTCGGCCAGCTTGTCGAGCGCCGCGTAGACGAAGGTGACGCCGAGGAAGAGCCGCAGCGGCAGCATCGCGTACCGGGTGGCGAACTCCCGGCGCTGGGCCGCCCGGGCGGCCCGACCGGCCGCTCCCCCGTCGACCGCCACGGAGTTGCTGGCCTCCGACATTTCCTCACACCTTCCCTCGCGGCCTGCCACTCCCTGACAGGTCCGGTCCGCATTCTGCCCGGTCCTGAACGCTTTCGCTGGGAGGGCCCACCCGTCCGACCGGCCCCCGCACCGCGAACGGCCGCGCCGCCGCTCCCTCTGTATACGGGAACGACGGCGCGGCCGTTCAGCACCGGTCAGCAACCGGCGGGAGTGATCACTCCCACTCGATGGTGCCCGGCGGCTTGCTGGTGACGTCGACCACGACGCGGTTGACGTCCCGCACCTCGTTGGTGATCCGGGTGGAGATCTTGGCCAGCACGTCGTACGGCAGGCGCGACCAGTCCGCGGTCATGGCGTCCTCGGACGAGACCGGGCGCAGCACGATCGGGTGGCCGTAGGTGCGGCCGTCGCCCTGCACCCCGACGCTGCGCACGTCGGCGAGCAGCACGACCGGGCACTGCCAGATCTCGCGGTCCAGACCGGCCGCGGTCAGCTCCTCGCGGGCGATCGCGTCGGCGTCGCGGAGCAGGTCCAGCCGCTCCTTGGTGACCTCGCCGACGATCCGGATGCCCAGGCCCGGGCCCGGGAACGGCTGGCGCTGGACGATCTCCTCCGGCAGGCCGAGCTCCTGGCCGACCATCCGGACCTCGTCCTTGAACAGCTTGCGCAGCGGCTCGACCAGCTGGAACTGCAGGTCCTCGGGCAGGCCGCCGACGTTGTGGTGGGACTTGATGTTGGCGGTGCCGGTGCCGCCGCCGGACTCCACCACGTCCGGGTACAGGGTGCCCTGGACCAGGAAGTCGACCGACTCGCCGTGCTCGCCGGCCTCGGCGACGATCTCGGCCTGGGCCTGCTCGAAGACCCGGATGAACTCGCGGCCGATGATCTTGCGCTTCTCCTCGGGGTCGGTGACCCCCTTCAGCGCGTCCAGGAAGCGCTCGGAGGCGTCGACGACCTTCAGCTGCACGCCGGTGGCCGCGACGAAGTCCTTCTCGACCTGCTCGGTCTCGCCCTTGCGCATCAGACCGTGGTCGACGTAGACGCAGGTCAGCTTGTCGCCGATGGCCTTGTTGACCAGCGCGGCCGCGACCGCGGAGTCCACGCCGCCGGAGAGGCCGCAGATCGCGCGCTTGTCGCCGACCTGGGCGCGGATCAGCGCGACCTGCTCGTCGACCACGTTGCCGGTGGTCCAGGTCGGGGCGATGCCGGCACCGCGGTAGAGGAAGTGCTCCAGGATCTGCTGGCCGTGGTCGGAGTGCAGCACCTCGGGGTGGTACTGGACGCCGTAGAGGCGGGCCTCGTCGTTCTCGAAGGCCGCGACCGGCACCACGTCGGTGGAGGCGGTGACGGTGAAGCCGGCCGGGGCGGCGGAGCAGGCGTCGCCGTGCGACATCCATACCGAGTGCTGCGCCGGGACGCCCTCGAACAGGGTCGAGCCGGTACGGCTGACGGTCAGCGGGGTGCGGCCGTACTCACGGGCACCGGTGTTGTCCACCGTGCCGCCGAGGGTCTTGGCCATCAGCTGGAAGCCGTAGCACATGCCGAAGACCGGCACCCCGGCCTCGAAGATCGCACGGTCGAGCTGCGGCGCACCGTCCTCGTAGACCGACGACGGGCCGCCGGAGAGGATGATCGCCTTCGGGTTCTTGGCGAGCATCTCGGCGACCGGCATGCTGCTCGGCACGATCTCGCTGTAGACCCGCGCCTCACGCACCCGACGGGCGATGAGCTGGGCGTACTGGGCACCGAAGTCGACCACCAGCACGGTGTCGGTCTCAGGCGCGGACTGGACGGGAATTGCAGAGGACACAGACGGCCTTCCGGCAGCGGTATCGAGGGTGTCGCACGCGGCGCCTCCCCGGCGGGGGCTGCGGCGGCTGGCGACGGGTGGGGGTGTCTGAACACCGATTCTACCGGGCTGTCCGGTTTCACTCGTCTGCCCGTCCAAAGAACCGTGACCGGGCGGGGCCGCGCTTCGTTGCTTCTGACGACCGTACGACCGCGCCGCGCTCGCCAGGCGCGCCGCCTCCGCCCCGGCCAGGGGCGCCGCCGTACGGTCCGCAGGACCACGCGTGGAGCTTCACCCCAGTCCACCGGCGCACGTGGCGCCACCGACCCGGCCCGCCGGGAGCGGGGCGCCGTGGGACCGTGCGCGGGTGCCGCGGCCGGCCAGCAGGGGACAGCGACCCCGGCCGCGACTGGACCGAGAGGTGGGACGGCCGGCCCCCGGGGACGCCCGGGGACGGCCGTCGCACCCGCACCCCGTCCCGGGGGCGCACCCGGGGCGCACATCCGTCACCGTCCTACGCCGCTACGCGCGTCCCCGTGCGCCGCAGCCGCCCACACCACTACGCACCGTGATCATCGAAGCCCTGCCCCGAGGCCCGTCCACCGGTGTCGGCGGGCCCGGGAACGGCCCCGGCGACCGGGCCGGAGCCGGTGGCCGAAGCGGCGGCCGCCGTAAATGGACTGTGCCGAAGTGTGCCGAATCGGTTGCAGAGCAAGCCCTTCGTCCAGCACGATGCTGCGTGGAAGCGGTTCTCCCGGCCGCCGGAAGGCGCCCCGTGGAGGCCTCGACCGATGCCGCCGAGCGCTCGGGTGGCAATGATTTTCACCTTACGCTCCGTGAGCGAAGGTCAGGCGCAGACCTGCGCGCCGACCCGCCGCGCCGTGAGCGTGCGCGCCCCGCGCTGCCGGCCACCCACGCCGGCGCCGTACGGGCGCGCCCCCGAAGCCGACCGACACGACGGCGCTCCTCCCCCGGCGCCGTCACCCCAGCACCGGCGCAGCCCTGACGCCGCGTGCTGAGCGACAAAGGGCCCCGTTCCCCCGCGGGGCCCTTTGCCCTGTCCGGCCGCCGGCGGTCCTAAGGGTGCTTCGGGTCCTACGGCTGCTACGGGTGCTCGCGCCAGACGCTCGGGTCGACCGGGTCCTCGGCCGCACCGGCCGACGCGGCGGCGGCCGCACCGGGCGGCGGTGCGGCCGGCTCCTCGTGCGAGCCGATCACCTCGCTCACCCCGGCCCCGGGCGCGCCCTGCGCCGGCACCACCGGCGCCCCGCCCTGGTCCGAACCGACCGGGTCCGAACCGACCGGGTCCGAACCGACCGGGTCCGAACCGACCGGGTCCGACCCGCCCTGGTCCGACCCGCCCTGGTCCTTGCCCAGGTCGACCACCCCCCGGTACGGCACGGTCTCCGGCGCCCCGGCCGGGTACGGCACCCCCGGCGGCGGCACGGCGCCGTACGGCGCGGCGGGGCCCCGGCCGCGGCCGGCCGCCAGCAGCGCGGGCACCACCAGGGCGCCGATCGCCGCCCAGACCAGGTTGGCCAGCAGCAGGCTGCCGAAGCCCAGGCTCACCGAGGTGTCGCGGGCGAGGTCCGAGCCCCGGGAGGCGCCCCACCCCGAGTCCGCGAAGGTCATCGTGGTCGTCATCACCGCACCCGCCACCGCCATCAGCGCGGTGAGCGCCACGGCATGGACCGCCGCGAGCCGCAGCCGGTCGGCCGCGTCCAGCTGCCGCCGGTACGCCGACCAGCCGAGGACGCCCGCGGCGGCGAGCGCCAGCAGTCCGGTCCAGCGCCAGTCGGCGGTCTGGTCGTGCAGGTCGAAGAAGGAGAACTCCAGGTCGTCCCGGCCCGACCGCCAGCTCTTGTCGGGGTCGGACAGGCCGCTGTGCGCCTGGAAGGTCGCCCCCGAGCCCAGGCCCAGCAGGAACAGCCCGACGTTCGGCAGGAAGGCCAGCGAGAGCCCGGTCCGCCAGCCCTGGCCGTCGCTGGTGGCCGCGACCAGGATGAAGCCCGCCACCGAGGCCAGGCCGAGTGTCAGCGCCAGGGCCCGGCCCGCCGTCAGGGCGGCCACCGCCCAGCCGCGCACCGCCCGGCTGCGCCAGGCGGCCCAGCGCAGCGCGTCGGTGCCGTAGACGGCGAAGGCCGTCACCCCGGCCAGCAGGGCGGTCCAGGCGACCGCCTCCAGCCAGCCGGTGTCCGCGGTGTACGTGATCCCGAGGTGCCGGGCGATGGTGTCCGGGTAGCGGCCGGTCTGCTGCGGCTGCCAGGTCGTCCCGCCGAGCAGCCCGAGCAGCAGCGTCACGGCCGCCAGGACCACGGCGGTGCGCAGCGCCTCACCGGCGGCCTGGCCCCGGGTGAGCTGGCCGGTGACGGCCTTGCGGCGGCGCACCCCGGCCCGCAGGCCGAGCCAGAGCGCCAGCGTCCACAGCAGGGTGACGGTCATCGGCACCACCCGCAGCAGCACGTCCATCTGCTGCGAGTCGCCGCGCCGCGCCGGCTGCGCGTACCCCAGCTTGAACGGCGCGCCGAGCGCGTTCAGGGCCGTCGCCAGGGTGGCGCCGAAGCGCTCGCCGAAGTCGGGCGCGCGGAACAGGTACGCGTACTGGTAGTCGGCCGGGACGGCCGCGATCAGTGCCGCCAGCAGCAGCACCAGGGTGGGCGCGACGGCCACCCGGAGCGCCGGGCGCCAGTCCGAGCCGGCCAGCCAGCGCAGCGCGGCCGACTGCCCGGCCGCCGGGTCGTACGGCCGGCCGCCGCCCCAACTGCCCAGCGCCGGCGGGGCGGTGGGCGGCGGGGGGCCGTACCCGGGCCCGGCCGGCGGCGGGTGGCCCGGACCGTGGCCGGGCGGCGGGGGCGGCGGCGCCACCGGCCGCCCGCAGGCGGCGCAGGCCGACGCCCCCTCCGCCGTCGCCGCTCCGCACGATGCGCAGATGGCCATCAAACCGCGTTCCCCCCGCTCGACGACTCCCCGATCCCCCGGGAAGCCCGTTTATCCCATCGGATCCGAACGGATGTCAACCGGGAAGCGGGGAGGCCGGATTGGCCCCGACGCGGCCGGTCAGTCGCGCTTCTTCGGGACCTCCGGGACGGGCAGCAGCGGCAGCCGCAGCGCCCCGAACGCGCCCTCCGGCACGGCCGGGCGCAGCGGCACCACCGGGGCGACCCGGCGGTAGTCCTCGCCCTGGGCCGGGCGCTCGTCGTCCTCGCCCTTGTTGGGCCACATCGACATGGCGCGCTCGGCCTGCGCGGTGATGGTCAGCGAGGGGTTCACCCCGAGGTTGGCGGAGACGGCCGCGCCGTCCACCACGCTGATCCCCGGGTGCCCGTACAGCCGGTGGTACGGGTCGACCACGCCGGTCTCGGGGGCGTCGCCGATCGGACAGCCGCCGAGGAAGTGGGCGGTCATCGGGATGTCGAAGATCTCGCCCACGGTGCTGCCGGCGAAGCCGTTGATCTCGGCGGCCAGCGCCTGGGCGCCCTTCTCGGCGGCCGGGATCCAGGTCGGGCTGGGCGCGCCGTGGCCCTGGGTGGAGGTCAGCCGGCTCTTGCCGAGCGGGCCCTTCTTCAGCGAGACGGTGATCGAGTTGTCCAGCGACTGCATCACCAGGCCGATGATCGTCTTCTCGGACCACCCGCGCTGGTTCATCGAGCGGGCGAAGGTCACCGGGTGGAGCGCCGAGTTGCCCAGGTAGCGCAGCCAGCGCGGGCCCCGGCCGCCGCCCTTGACCTGGGCGATCGACAGCGCGCCCATCGCGTTGGAGCCCTTGCCGTAGCGGACCGGCTCGATGTGGGTGTTGGCGTCCGGATGGATCGAGGAGGTGATCGCCACACCCTTGGTGAAGTCCGCCTTGGTGCCGTACCGCCGGTCGGTGGTCTGCGCGCCCACCAGCGCCTCGGAGTTGGTGCGGGTCAGCTCGCCGAGCCGGGCCGAGATGCGGGGCAGGTGCCCGGCCTCGCGCATCCGGTGCAGCAGCGACTGGGTGCCGTAGGTGCCGGCCGCGACCACCACCCGGGCGGCGGTGATGGTCCGCGCGCCCGCCTTCACCCGGTCGGTGGTCGAGCGGGCGTCGGTGCGCCGCACGTCCACCGCGTAACCGCCACCGCTCTCCCGGATCCGGGCCACCGTGGTCAGCGGGTGGATCTCGGCGCCGCCCCGCTCGGCCAGGTACAGGTAGTTCTCGGTGAGCATGTTCTTGGCGCCGTGCCGGCAGCCGGTCATGCACTCGCCGCACTCCACGCAGGCCTTGCGGGCCGGGCCGGCGCCGCCGAAGTACGGGTCGGCGACCTCCTCCCCGGGCGTGGCCTTGGCCGTGCCCCCGGCGTCCTGGCCGTCCCCGAAGAAGACCCCGACCGGCGCCATGTGGAAGGTGTCGCCGACGCCCATCCGCTCGGCGGCCGCCTTGAGGTGGACGTCGGACGGCGTGACGGTCGGGTTGAGCCGGACCCCGAGCATCCGCTGCGCCTGGTCGTAGAACGGTGCCAGCTCCTCCTGCCAGTCGGTGATGTGCTGCCACTGGCGGTCCTCGAAGAAGGCCTTCGGCGGCACGTACAGGGTGTTGGCGTAGTTCAGCGAGCCGCCGCCGACCCCGGCGCCGGCCAGGATCAGCACGTTGGCCAGCAGGTGGATCCGCTGGATGCCGTAGAGGCCGAGCTTCGGCGCCCACAGGTAGTTCGGCAGGTCCCAGGAGTTCCTGGGCAGTTCGTCGCGGTCGAAGCGCCGCCCGGCCTCCAGGACGGCGACCCGGTACCCCTTCTCGGTCAGCCGCAGCGCGGCGACCGAACCGCCGAAGCCGGAGCCGACCACGACCACGTCGTAGTCGAACTCGCCCTGTGCCGGGGACCCCACCATCTGCCACTGCTCCTTCGGAAGACGAACCTGACCGTGCCGGGCATCGGAACCACCGGCAGGCTGCTACTTGAACCGCAGCGCCTTCAGCGCCCGCAGCCCGCCGGTGAACACCGCGGCGAACTGCCGGTCGTCCAGCCCGAAGGACGGCGCGAGCGGCATCACCCGCTGGGTCGCGATGGTCTGCGCCTCGGTGAACCGCAGGATGCCCTCGGCGCCGTGCCGGCGGCCGAGCCCGGAGTCGCCCATGCCGCCCATCGGCGAGGCGACCGAGCCGTACGCGGCCGCGTAGGCCTCGTTGACGTTGACCGTGCCGGTGCGCAGCCGGGCCGCGACCGCCCGGCCGCGCCGCAGGTCCCTGGTCCAGACGCTGGAGTTCAGGCCGTACGGCGTGGAGTTGGCGGCGGCCACCGCCTCGTCCTCGGTGTCGAAGCGGTAGACCGAGACCACCGGGCCGAAGGTCTCCTCGCCGCACACCGCCATGTCCGGGGTGACCCCGTCCAGGATGGTCGGCTCGTAGAAGTACGGGCCGAGGTCCGGCCGGGCACGGCCGCCGGCCAGCACCGTGGCGCCGGCCTTGACCGCCTCCTCCACGTGCCGGGTGGTGGTCTCCAGCTGGCGCACCGAGACCAGCGAGCCCATGTCGGCGCCGTAGGCGAGGCCGCCGCCGAGGCGCAGCGCCCGGGTGCGGGCGGCGAAGCGCTCCAGGAAGTCGTCGGCCACCGAGCGGTGCACCAGCAGCCGCTCGATGGAGATGCACAGCTGCCCGGCGGAGGAGAAGCAGGCCCGGACGGCACCCGCGGCGGCCCGGTCCAGGTCGGCGTCGGCGAGGACCAGCAGGGCGTTCTTGCCGCCGAGCTCGAGCGAGGCGCCGACCAGCCGCGCGGCGGCGCGCTGGGCGACGTCCCGGCCGGTGCGGGTGGAGCCGGTGAACGAGACGTAGTCGGCGTGCTCCACGACGGCCGGGCCGATCACCGGGCCGTCGCCGATCACGATCTGCCACAGGTCGGCCGGCAGCCCGGCCTCGACCAGCAGTTCGCGGGCCCACAGCGCGGTCAGCGCGGTCTGGGTGTCCGGCTTGTTGACGACCGCGTTGCCGGCCACGAAGGCGGGCAGCGCGTCCCCGACGGACAGCTCCAACGGGTAGTTCCACGGCGAGATGTGGCCGATCACGCCCTTGGGGTGGCGGGCCTCGACGGCCTGGGTGAGCAGCGGCAGCGCCCCGCCGTGCCGCTTGTCGCGCAGGTAGCCGTGTGCGGCCCGGCCGTAGTGGCGGGCGGCCATGGCGACGGCGAGCACCTCTTCGAAGGCGTGCAGCCGGGCCTTGCCGGTCTCCGCCTGGATCAGGTCGAGCACCTCGTCCTGCCGCTTCAGCAGCAGGTCGTGGAAGCGCAGCAGGACGGCGGCACGGCGGCGCACCGGCAGCGCGGCCCAGGCCGGCTGGGCGCGGCGGGCCAGCTGGAAGGCCACCTCGACGTCGGCCGGGGTGGACTGCGGCAGGCTCGCCAGCCGCTCGCCGGTCAGCGGGGCGACGGTGTCCACCAGGCTGGGCTCGCCGGTGGCGGTGACGCCGGCGCCCAGCCGGGAGATCAGGGACGGCGGGACGGCCGCGGTGACGGTCCGGCCACCGCCCGGGGCTGCCGGGTTGCCGCCGCCGGAGCCGGCGTCGGGGTGTTCGGTGGCCACTGCGTCTGCTGTGAGGTCCGACATACGGCGCAGCCTAGGCGCTCGACGGCCGGTGCGGTACCCGTCGGTAACAAGAATCTGCCGGAGTCGGGCGAAAGCGGGCGCCCGCCGTCAGGAGCGGCCGGTCACCGGGTCGGCGTGAAGTAGTGGAGCACCGCGTTGAAGCGCTGCTCGGCCTCGTTCCACTCGTTGTTCCGCTCCGGGCTGGACGAGTAGATCGCGTAGCTGGTGCCGTCGTCGTCGATGAACTCGGCCTCGATCGCCCGCCGGCGCCCGCCCTCCTTGGCCGCGTAGCTGAACTCCCAGACGGCCGCCTCGTGGCCGTTCACCGCGACGCCGGTCAGCTTGTGCTGCTTGTAGTCCTTCAGGTTCTTGGAGAGGGTGCCCTCCATCTGCCGCATGTGGTCCAGCGGCTTGACCGACTGCCCGACGGTGACCGCGAACTGCAGGTAGTGCACCTTGTTGTCGGGGCTGTAGTAGATCTGGTTGTCCGACGTGCTGCTGCGCTGCCAGACCGGGGTGCCCGAGGGCAGCGGGAAGCGGAAGCCGGCCGGGTCGTCGGCCCAGCGGTAGCCGTTGGGCGCCGCCGGCTCGGGGCTGGCGTCGCTGGTCGGCTCCGGCTCGGCGGTCGCGGTCGGGGTGGGGGTGTCGACCGGCGGGCCGACCACCTCCCGGGTGGCGAGGAAGGTCACCACGGCCGCCGCCAGACCGACGACCAGCGCGACGGCGACGATCCGCAGCGTGTTCCGGCGCTTGGCCGGACCGCGCGCGGGCGCGACGGGGTACGCCACCGGCGCGACCTGGACGGTGCGCGCCTGCACAGCCGCGGCGGCAGCGGCGGCTGCCGCAGCAGCAGCGGCAGCGGTGACGGCAGTGCCGACAGCGGTGTCCGGAGCGACGGCGGCCGCACCGGGCGTGGTCAGCTCCTCCGAACCCTGCGGCGGACCCTGCTCCGCCGGCTGCTCCACCGCCGACTCACTGCGGTCCACCACCGGCACCGACAGGGTGGGCGTCCGGACCGGCGCGACCGCCGCCTTCAGCCCGATGGTGTGCCCGGCCTGCACCTCGGCCAGCATCCGGGCCGCCTCGTCGGCGCTCGGCCGGTCGTCCGGGTCCTTGGCCATCAGCGCGGCCAGCACCGGCCCGAGCGGCCCGGCCCGGCGGGACTCCGGCAGCGGCTCGTCGACCACCGCGGCCAGCGTGGTGATCGGCGAGTCGCGACGGAACGGCGACTGGCCCTCCACCGCCGCGTACAGCGTGGCCCCGAGGCCCCACAGGTCGGAGGCCGGTCCGGGCCGCTCACCCTGGGCGCGCTCCGGCGCCAGGTAGTCCGGCGAGCCGACCAGGTCGCCCGGCCGGGTGAGCTCGGTCGAGCCCTCGTACTTGGCGATACCGAAGTCCAGCAGGACGACCCGGCCGGTGCCGCGCTCCAGCAGCACGTTGGCCGGCTTGACGTCCCGGTGCAGCACGCCCAGCTGGTGGCCGCGGTGCAGCGCGGCGAGCACCTGGCTGCCGACCTCGGCGGCGGCGCGCGGCGGCAGCGTGCCGTCCTGGCTGATCACGTCGGCCAGCGAGCGGCCGTCCACCAGCTCCATCACGATCCACGGCCGGCCGTCCTGCTCCAGCACGTCGTGCACGGTGATCACGCCGGGGTGCTTGATCCGGGCGGCGGCGCTGGCCTCCCGCTTCATCCGGGTGTGCAGGATCTGGAGGTCCTCCTCGGGCAGGTGGTTGACGGTCAGCTCCTTGACCGCGACCTCGCGGTCCAGCATCCGGTCCCAGGCCCGCCAGACGGTGCCCATGCCGCCCCGGCCGAGCTTGTCGCCCAGCGCGTACCGCCCGGCCAGCAGCCGCTCCGCCTCGGCCGCCTCCGGCCCGTCCTGCACGCCCATCGGCGACCACTCCCCCCTCACATCCACCTGCCGTCACGTGACGGAGAACCTGGTACAGACCGCTGTTCGAACAAATCTCACGCACACATTAGGCGTACCGTGGCGCCCCCGGTAATCACGCCCGCCCACCTCGACGGCGGGCCGGAACGCGGCCGGGCCGTCAGCCTGCGAACAGCACCACCGCCGCGACCCCGAGCACCAGCAGCAGGAAGACGCCCCCCACCAGCAACGGCCCGAACAGGGCCGGGGGTATCCGCGGCGGCCGCGCCGCACCCGCCTCCCGCTGCCCGCCGCCGGCCTCCGCCCGCCCGGTTCCGCCGCGCCGCCGCGGCCGCAGCGGCACCAGCGGCCCGTCCGGCCGCAGCACCACGGCCCGCGCCGCCCGCTCCTGGTCGGCCGGCTCGGGTGCGCCCGCCAGCAGCTGCGCCAGCTCCGACCGGACGGCCTCCGCGGTCGGCCGCAGCGTCGGATCCGGCTGTAGCAGCCGCTCGACCAGCGGCGCCAGCGGCCCGCAGAGCGTGGACGGCTCCCGCCGCCCGTCCCGGACGGCCGTCACCAGCTCCGGGACACCGTGCTCCGGGAACGGCGAGCGGCCGGTCACCAGCCGCTGCACCAGCACCCCGAGCGCCCAGCAGTCGCCCGCCGGGCCGCCGTCCAGCGGCCAGCGCTCCGCCACCGGGCCGACCAGCGCGGCCCGCACGTCGTACCGGCGGCGCCCGCCCGGCCCGCCCAGCTCCTCGGCCAGCGCCTCCTGCGCCGCCCCGGCGAGCAGGCCGCCGAGCATCGCCGCGCCGTCCTCGCAGACCAGCACCGACTCGGCGGTCAGGTTGCCGTGCGTCAGCCCGGCCGCGTGCAGCGCCCGCAGCGCGCCGGCCAGGTCGGCGGCCAACTCGGCCGCCCGGTACGGCGGCACCGGTCCGTCCGACAGCAGGTCGGCCGGCGTCGCGCCGGCCGCCCGCTCCTCCACCGTCCACAGCAGGTCGTCCTCGACGAACGCCCCGACCCCGCGCAGCAGCCGCGGGTGCCCGGTCGGCGCGACCGAACCCACCTCCGCCACCCGGCGGACCAGCCGGTCGGCCTGCGCGGACACCTGCTCCTCCGGATCCTGACCGGTGGTCAGCAGCGCGGGCAGCTCCACGGCGCGCAGCAGCACCGACTCCCCGGTCCGCTCGTCCACCGCGAGGGCACGCAGCAGTTCGGGACGGTCCGTCAGCCGGTAACGCCCCGCCAGCAACTGCCCCGGGCCGACTCGCATGCCAGTTCCTCTCGCTCGGCGACCAGCCTACTGAGCGGCCCCTCTACCCTCGATCCCATGGACTGGACCGATCTGATCGACGCCGCCTTCGACGTAGCGGGCAACACCAGCAGCGCCAACCGGGCGGAGGCCGTCCGCACCGTCGAGGCGAACGTCATACCCGGTGAGCAGCCGGTCGCCTCCACCGCCGGGCGCCACCCCGACCACTTCCGCCGGGGCGTGCTCGTCCTCACCACCCACCGACTGCTCTTCCTGAAGGACGGAAAACCGCCGGTCCCGGTTCCGCTTTCGGCCGTCACGGACGCGACGGTGAGCCGCAGTCGGCTGAACGGCGAGGTACTGCTGATCGTCGCACTGACCGGCTCGCACCGCTTCGAGGACGTGCTCAAGGCCGAGGTGTTCGCCGAGCAGATCCGCGCCGCCGCCCGGCTCGCCCGGGCGGCCGACCAGCCCTCGCCGGCCGCCGCACCGCTCACCGAGGACGCCCCGGCCGGGCCCGCCGCCGGCGACCGACTCCTCGACCAGCTGGAGCGGTTGGCCGCCCTGCACCGCTCCGGAGCGCTCACCGACGAGGAGTTCGCCCGGGCCAAGCAGCGCCTGATCGGCTGAGCCCGGCGCCCGGCAGGTACTACGGCGCGGGCTGGAAGCTGGCGAAGACCGTGTCCCGGGCCTGGGCCTGGGAGTTCCAGTCCGCGTCGGGCGTGATCCAGTAGATCGCGTAGCCGTGGTTGGCCGGATTCCCGGTCACGAAGCCGCGGTTGAGCGAGTGCGTCTTCGGCGTGCCGTTGGTCCACTCCCAGTCGGCCGCGTTCGGCCACTGCCGGTAGTTGACGGACGCCAGGTTGATCCGCTGGTAGTTGCTGACCTGGGCGCGCAGGCCGGGCTCGGCATCCTGCCAGTCGGCGAGCGCGCTCGCGCCGGGGGTGGTGGTCCACTCGATCTTCAGGACGCTGCCGTTGCCCTTGAAGGTCCGCCGGGTGGCCTCGCTGCCGGCCGGCTGGAGCCAGTCGGGCAGGACGACCGAGAAGCCGCTCGGGTCCTTGTACTCGTGGTAGCCGGCCGGCACCGGGGCACCCGAGGCGGTCGGGGTCGACGGCTGGGTCGGCGTCGGGACGGCGGGCGTCGTGGTGCTCGGCGCCGGAGGCTGCGCGGCGCCGGTCGAGGCCGTCGCACCGGTGCCGGTCGCCGGAGCGCCGGTCGCCGGAGCGCCGGTCGCGGCGGTACCGGTCGTGGGCGGGGCCGCCGGTGCCGGCTCGGTCGCCGTCCCCGGCGCGGCCGCGCCGGTGCTCGCGCCGGTGCTCGGCGTCGCCTCGGTGGTGGTCGCCACCGGAGAGGTGCCGCCCGCGCCGCGCGCCGTCCCGTTCTTCGCGCCGCCGGCCCCGCCGACGGCCTGCACCACCGCGACCACCCCGGCGATCAGCAGCAGCACCAGCACCACGGTGACCACGGCCAGCCGCCGCCGGCCCTTGCGCGGGTCGGCCCCGGCCGCCTGCGTCGCGCCCATCGTCCACTCGCTGGTGACCGGCCGGATCGGCTCGGTCGGCGGGGCGGCCGCCGGCTCCGCCGCCGTCGGCTCGGCGAGCGGCACCGCGGCCGGCTCCTCGTCGCGGGCCCGGCTGCCCACCCGTACGGTGCCCAGCAGCCCGCCCACGGACCGCTTGCGCGGCTCCTCGGGCAGCACCGGGGCGTCCTGCGCAACGGCCTGCGCGGCCGGGGCGGGGGCGGGGGCCGGCCGCACCGGCACCGCCTGCTCAGTGGTCGACTCCGCCTTCGCGGTGGCCTGCGCCACGACCCGCTTGAGCATCGACCGGGTCTGCGAGGCGTCCAGCCGCTCGGCCGGGTCCTTCTCCAGCAGCCCCTCGATCACCGGCAGCAGCGGCCCGGCGTTCACCGGGGTGGTCAGCGGCTCGGTCATCACCGCGGTCAGGGTGGCCAGCGCCGAGCCGTGGTCGTACGGCGGCCGGCCCTCCACCATCGCGTACAGCGTGCCGCCGAGCGACCACAGGTCGGCCGGCGGGCCGGGCTTCTGCCCGCGCGCCCGCTCCGGGGATATGTACGAGGGCGCGCCGACCAGCATGCCGGTGGAGGTGACCGAGGGGTCGCCCTCCACGCTGGCGATGCCGAAGTCGGTGAGCACCACCCGGCCGTCCTCGCCGATCAGCACGTTGGACGGCTTGACGTCCCGGTGCAGGATGCCCAGCGCGTGCGCGGCGCTCAGCACGCCCAGCACGTCGAGCGCGATCTCCGCGGCCCGGGCGGGCGCGAGCGGCCCGTCCTCCCGGATGACGTCGGCCAGCGAGCGGGACTCCACCAGCTCCATGACGATCCACGGCCGGTCGTCCTCCTCGACCACGTCGAAGACGGTGACCGCCGAGTTGTGCCGGATCCGCGCCGTCGCCTTGGCCTCGCGCAGCGTCCGGACGATCAGCCGGTGCTTCTCCTCCTCCTCGACGCTCGCGTTCATCCGCAGTTCCTTGACCGCGACCGTGCGGCCGAGCATCTCGTCCTCGGCACGCCAGACGGTGCCCATACCGCCGCGCCCGAGCACGCCGTTCAGCCGGTAGCGTCCGGCCAGGAGGCGGCCGGTGGAACCCTGCGCCTGGGTCATTCGGAACGTTCCCCCATGTGCTGCTGGCGGTCGTGGTGACGGCGCGTCGGCCCGGCGTCGGCCCGATGCCAAGCCTCCATCATCCCCTGTCCCCGGAGCTCGCGACCACCCGCCCCCCGTCCCAAGCCGGGACGAACCGGAACGGGTGCGGCGCTCCGTGCCCGATCTGTGATCGAAAACTCGCCAAGATCTGTCCGGGACACTGCTACCGTTCGGCAGCCCATCGTCTTTCCGGGGGGATCCGACGTCCATGACCGCACCCGCACCGGGCACTGACGGCCAGTCGGTCCGGCCCCGCACCGCCGAGCACTTCTCGGTGGCTCCCGTCCTGGACGCCCCGGAGGGCTACGTCGCCCCCGGCATGCCCGGCGCGCCGGTGACCGGATACGACCCCTCGGTCCACGCCGCCGTCACCCCGGCCGGTCCGCGCCGCCGCACCGCCCTGGCGATCGCCGCCGCGCTCCTCGCCATGCTGCTCGGCGGCCTCGGCTACGGCTGCGCCCCGCTGCGGGCCGCCGACAGCCTCGGCTGGCTGGCCATCGCCCTCGCCGCCCTGGTCGCCTGGCCGCTCGGCCGGCTCGGCGGACGCAGCCGGGTGCTGCCGCTGCTCGGCGCGGTGCTCGCGGCCGGCGCACTCGCCCTGGGCCAGCTCGCTGAAACGTTCCGCCGCATCCGCGGGGCCGAGCCCGGCCCGCACGGGCTCGTGCACGACACCCTGACCCACTGGCGCGCCGGCCTGCACCCGCTCGACCTCGCCTTCTACGGCATCGCCCTGATCGGCGGCTTCCTCCTCACCCGCCGCGCCGCCACCCGCAACTGAGCCCGGCACAGCTCCCGGCACACCACGAAGGCCCCCGCCGGTCGTTCCGGCGAGGGCCTCCGTCAGCACTGACTCAGCGGTGGTCGGCCGTCGGGTTGACGGTCACCTCGACCCGCTGGAACTCCTTGAGCTCCGTGTAGCCGGTGGTGGCCATCGCGCGGCGCAGCGCGCCGAACAGGTTCATGGTGCCGTCGGGGGTGTGCGACGGACCGGTCAGGATCTCCTCGGTGGTGCCGACCGTGCCGAGGTCCACCCGCTTGCCGCGCGGCAGCTCCTCGTGGACGGCCTCCATGCCCCAGTGGAAGCCCTTGCCGGGCGCGTCGGTGGCCCGGGCCAGCGCGGCCCCGATCATCACCGCGTCGGCGCCGCAGGCGACGGCCTTCGGGATGTCGCCGCTGTAGCCGACCCCGCCGTCCGCGATGACGTGCACGTAGCGGCCGCCGGACTCGTCCATGTAGTCGCGGCGGGCAGCGGCCACGTCGGCGACGGCGGTGGCCATCGGCACCTGGATGCCGAGGACGTTCCGGGTGGTGTGGGCGGCGCCGCCGCCGAAGCCGACCAGCACGCCGGCCGCGCCGGTGCGCATCAGGTGCAGGGCCGCGGTGTAGGTGGCGCAGCCGCCGACGATCACCGGGACGTCCAGCTCGTAGATGAACTGCTTGAGGTTCAGCGGCTCGGCGCCGCTGGAGACGTGCTCGGCCGAGACGGTGGTGCCGCGGATGACGAAGACGTCGACGCCGGCGTCCACGACGGCCTTGGAGAACTCGGCGGTGCGCTGCGGCGAGAGCGCGGCGGCGGTGACCACGCCGGAGTCGCGGACCTCCTGGATCCGCTGCTTGATCAGCTCGGCGCGGATCGGCGCGGCGTAGATCTCCTGCATCCGGCGGGTCGCGGCGGCCTCGTCGGTGATCGAGGCGATCTCGTCGAGCAGCGGCTGCGGGTCCTCGTAGCGGGTCCAGAGGCCTTCCAGGTTCAGCACGCCCAGGCCGCCGAGGCGGCCGATGGCGATGGCCTGCTGCGGCGAGACCACGCTGTCCATCGGGGCGGCCAGGAACGGCAGCTCGAAGCGGTAGGCGTCGATCTGCCAGGCGATCGAGACCTCCTTCGGGTCCCGGGTACGGCGGCTGGGGACGACGGCGATGTCGTCGAAGGAGTACGCCCGGCGGCCGCGCTTGCCTCGCCCGATCTCGATCTCAGTCACTTCGAGCCCTTCTGGTTTGTTGCTCATGCCCGCCGGGTCACCCCGGCCGCCCCCAGTATCCCGTACTGGGGCCGCTCACGCCCCGACGGCCCGGCCCCCGGACACGCGGAAGGGGCCCGCCGGAGCGGGCCCCTTCCGGATGCGGTGCGTCAGCGCGCGGAGTAGTTCGGCGCCTCGACGGTCATCTGGATGTCGTGCGGGTGGCTCTCCTTGAGCCCCGCCGAGGTGATCCGGACGAAGCGGCCCTTGCTCTCCATCTCGGCGATGGTGGCGGCGCCCACGTAGCCCATGGTCTGCCGCAGGCCGCCGACCAGCTGGTAGAGCACGGCCGAGAGCGGGCCGCGGTACGGCACCTGGCCCTCGATGCCCTCGGCGATCAGCTTCTCGTCGGAGGTGACCTCGCCCTGGAAGTAGCGGTCCTTCGAGAAGGACCTCGCCTGCCCGCGGGACTGCATGGCGCCCAGCGAGCCCATGCCGCGGTACGACTTGTACTGCTTGCCGTTGATGAACAGCAGCTCGCCCGGGGACTCCTCGCAGCCGGCCAGCAGCGAGCCCAGCATCACGGTGTCGGCACCGGCGGCGAGCGCCTTGCCGATGTCGCCCGAGTACTGCAGGCCGCCGTCGCCGATGACCGGCACGCCGGCCGCCTGGCAGGCCAGCGCGGCCTCGTAGATCGCGGTGACCTGCGGGACGCCGATGCCGGCGACCACGCGGGTGGTGCAGATGGAGCCGGGACCGACGCCGACCTTGACGCCGTCGACACCCGCGTCGATCATCGCCTGGGCGCCGTCCCGGGTGGCGACGTTGCCGCCGACGATGTCGATGCCGACCGCCGACTTGATCTTGGACATCCAGCGCAGCGCGTTGCTGTTGTGGCCGTGCGAGGTGTCGACGACCAGGAAGTCCGCCCCGGCCTCGACCAGGGCCTGGGCCCGGTCGAACGCCTCGGCGCTGGCACCGACGGCGGCGCCGACCAGCAGCCGGCCCTCGGCGTCCTTGGCGGCGTTCGGGTACTTCTCGGCCTTGACGAAGTCCTTGACGGTGATCAGGCCCTTGATCCGGCCCTCGTCGTCGACCAGCGGCAGCTTCTCGATCTTGTGACGGCGCAGCAGCGCCATCGCGTCCTCGCCGGAGATGCCGACCTTGCCGGTGATCAGCGGCATCGGGGTCATGATCTCGCGGACCTGGCGGCTGCGGTCCGTCTCGAAGGCCATGTCCCGGTTGGTGACGATGCCGAGCAGCTTGCCGGCCTCGTCGGCGATCGGCACACCGGAGATGCGGAACTTGGCGCACAGGGCGTCGGCCTCGGCCAGCGTGGTCTCCGGGCCGACCGTGATCGGGTCGGTGACCATGCCGGACTCGGAGCGCTTCACCAGGTCGACCTGGTTGGCCTGGTCCTCGACCGACAGGTTGCGGTGCAGGACGCCGACGCCGCCCTGGCGGGCCATCGCGATCGCCATCCGCGCCTCGGTGACCTTGTCCATCGCCGCGGAGAGCAGCGGGATGTTGACGCGCACGTTCCGGGAGACCCGCGAGGAGGTGTCGACCTGGTTCGGCAGCACCTCGGAGGCCCCGGGCAGCAGCAGGACGTCGTCGTACGTGAGCCCGAGCATGGCGAACTTCTCGGGTACGCCTGCGGCGTTGTAAGACATTTGGGGGGTACCTTCCGTGGCCGGCCTATTCCGCTCACGCCCTGAGGGTGGGGGCGCGTTCATCGCTCACTCGCGCAGACCGCCGAAAGCCGGATGGTTTTGGAGGAACCTCCAGGGGAACCCCGTTCTCACCCGTGAAACTTTGGCAACCCGCCCAGGCGCCGATACCCCATGGTACTGGCACCGCGAATGTGTTCTCGTGTGCCCTTGACAACACCCGGGACAACACCCGCACCCCGTGGCCCATTCCGCGGGCCACGGATCAGGACGACTCCTCGGCGAGCGCCCGCAGCCGGCTGAGCGCCCGGTGCTGGGCCACCCGGACGGCCCCGGGGGACATCCCCAGCACCTCTCCGGTCTCCTCCGCCGACAGCCCGGCCGCCACCCGCAGCAGCACCAGCTCGCGCTGACGGGCCGGCAGGTTGGAGAGCAGTTCCTTGGCCCAGGCGGCGTCGCTGCTGAGCAGCGCCTGCTCCTCCGGGCCGAGCGCCTCGTCCGGCACCTCCGGCAGGTCGTCCTGCGGGACGACCGTCGAGCCGGGACCGCGCATCGCGGCCCGCTGCAGATCGGCGATCTTGTGCGCGGCGATGCCGTAGACGAAGGCCTCGAACGGCCGCCCCTGGTCCTTGTACCGGGGCAGCGCGCACAGCACCGCGACGCAGACCTCCTGTGCCACGTCGTCCACGTGGTGCCGGGCCCCGCCGGGCAGCCGGACCAGCCGGCCGCGGCAGTACCGCAGCGCCAGCGGGTGGACGTAGGCGAGCAGGGCGTCGATGGCCGGGCCCTCGCCGCGGACGGCGGCCGCGACCAGCTCACCCACCAGCGGCGAGCCGCCCGTGCCGAGCACCGGCGGTCGACCGGGGCCGGCGGGCACACCACCGGGGTCGCCCGCGTCGGCGTACGACGGATCGCGACCCGGGCCGGAGGGCTCGGCCTCCACCGGGTCCGCCTGGCCGGCCGGACCGGCGACGTCGTCACGCATCGGTCCATGGTGCCTGGTCGAACGGGAAAACGCGGCACCGCGTCCGGAGTTGTGCACCGGAACGTTATGCGCTGCGGCACCGCGCGGCGTGCCGCCGCGCACCACCGGCCCCTCCTGCACCGTGCCGCCTCCCGCCCCGCCGCCGTGGGTGGTCCCGTCCGTCGCGCCGTCCGCCGAGTGTCCTGCGGCTGCGTGGTTCGCCGCAGTGCCTGTCCGCTGGTCCCCGAGGTGCTCCACTCCTCCATGGTGCAACCTCGGGACCGTAACGTCACACGCCTGTGCGGTGCCCGTCCCGGGAATCGCCAGCAGCGCGCCACGGCCGGCGGCGCCGCCGGCGGTCAGCGGACCAGGCCCCAGCGGAAGCCGAGCGCCACCGCGTGCGCGCGGTCGGAGGCGCCGAGCTTCTTGAACAGTCGCCGGGCGTGGGTCTTGACGGTGTCCTCGGACAGGAACAGCTCGCGGCCGATCTCGGCGTTGCTGCGGCCGTGGCTCATGCCCTCCAGCACCTGGATCTCACGCGCCGTCAGGGTCGGCGCCGCGCCCATGTCGGGGCTGCGCAGCCGGCGCGGGGCGAGCCGCCAGGTCGGGTCGGCGAGGGCCTGGGTGACGGTGGCCCGCAGTTCGGCGCGCGAGGCGTCCTTGTGCAGGTACCCGCGGGCGCCCGCGGCCACCGCGAGCGCGACACCGTCGAGGTCCTCGGCGACGGTGAGCATGATGATCCGCGCGCCCGGGTCGGCGGACAGCAGCCGCCGGACCGTCTCGACCCCACCGAGGCCGGGCATCCGGACGTCCATCAGAACGAGATCGGAGCGGTCGGCCACCCAGCGGCGGAGGACCTCCTCCCCGTTCGTCGCGGTGGTGACCCGGTCCACTCCGGGTACGGTCGCGACCGCGCGGCGAAGCGCCTCGCGGGCGAGCGGGGAATCGTCGCAAACGAGAACGGAAGTCATGACCGTCGTCCTCCGCAGCTGATCCGCGTCACGTTGAGCCTCCTGGCTGGTACGAACCTCTCCGACACGGCCGATCGGCGACAGACTCCGTGCTGATCGCCTTCAACTTCCCCGCGATCGTTCCCGACGTCCGGCGCCCGCTAACCGCCTCCGCACTTCCAACGACCGTCACTCGAATGAGTTACGGCCTTCAGGGCCATCTCCACCACTGTACGTGGCCAACCCATTACCGATCAGCCGCATCGCGGTGCACACGCCGCACTTTTGCCCAGCTCGCGCGCGGTCGGCGTACGACCCGCACACCGGTGCGAGGGGATCGCGCGCCCGTCGGCCACCCGATTGCCACGCCCGCGCCCGCCGAAACCCTTGCCCACTTTGCCCGTTTTTATAGCTTTCGTATGGTCATTGACTGTTGTGCCACTCTGTGGGTGACTTGTCCATGGAGTTGCCTTAAGTCATATTTCCAGGTGTCCACACCAGTGCATCGACGCCCCGCCGCGCCGCCCAGCAGCAGCCCGCTGAGCGCCGGCCCGCGGCCGACGAGCCTCTGAAGGGAATGAGCCATGGCAGATTTCTCCCGCCTCCCCGGTCCCAACGCGGACCTCTGGGACTGGCAGCTCTCCGCGGCCTGCCGAGGCGTGGACAGCTCGCTCTTCTTCCACCCCGAGGGTGAGCGCGGAGCCGCGCGCAGCTCGCGCGAGGCCAGCGCCAAGGAGGTCTGCATGCGCTGCCCGGTGATCGCCGAGTGCGCGGCACACGCACTGGCGGTCCGCGAGCCGTACGGCGTCTGGGGCGGGATGACCGAGGACGAGCGCGAGGAGATGCTCGGGCGCTCGCGGCACCGACTGGTGGAGGTCCCGCTGACCCCGCCGGTCATCGCCCGGCACTAGTCCCGACTCCACGGCGCGCCGTGAAGAAACGTTTCTTCGCGGCGCCTCAGGCTGCTCCGACCCGCCCGAGCCGCGGGTGACCCGCCGTCACAGCAGCCGTCAGCGGTCGGCGGCCGCCCCCGCCAGCCGCTCCAGCATCAGCGCCACGGCCGGCACCTCGGCCAGGTCCGGCAGGGTCAGCGCGACCACCTGCCGCACCGCCGGCGCCCCCGAGGCGGTCCGCACCGGCACCGTCGACACCCCGTCAGGACGCACCGACTGCAACGCCAGCCGGGGCAGCACCGCCACCCCCAGCCCGGCCGCCACCAGGCCGACCACCGCCGGGTAGTCGTCGGTCGCGAAGTCGATCCGGGGCTCGAAGCCGGCCCCCGCGCAGAGCTCCACCAGGTGCCCGCGGCACTGCGGACAGCCGGCGATCCACTGCTCCTGCGCCAGCTCGGCCAGCCGCACCGGCCCGCCGCGGCCCGCCAGCGGGTGCGCGGCGGGCAGCAGGCCCACCAGCGGGTCGTCCAGCAGCGGGGTGACCACCAGATCCGACCAGTCGGTCCCGGCGCTCAGCTGCTGCGCCTCCAGATTGGCCTCGGCGCGGGCCTCGCGCGGCGTCCCGTGCGCGGGCGCGGGCAGCGCGGCGGCGCCGTCGGACTGCGGGTAGCGGAAGGCCAGCGCGATCTCGCACTCGCCGCCGCGCAGCATCGCCAGCGACTCCGGCGGCTCCGCCTCGACCAGCGACACGCGCACCCCCGGATGGCCGTCCCGCAGCCGGGCGACCGCGGGCGGCACCAGGGTGGAACTCGCGGTCGGGAAGGAGACCAGCCGCACCCGACCGGCCCGCAGCCCGGCGATCGCCGCGACCTCCTCCTCGGCGGCGGAGAGCCCGGCCAGGATCCCGGTGGCGTGCTTGAGCAGCACCCGCCCGGCCTCGCTGAGCTGCATCCCCCGGCCGGAACGGACCACCAGCGGGGTGTCCACCGACTTCTCCAGGGCCTTCATCTGCTGGCTGATGGCGGGCTGCGTACAGCCCAGCTCGCGGGCGGCGGCGGAGAAGGAGCCGGTCCGGGCGACGGCGCGCAGGACGCGCAGATGGCGGGCCTCGATCATGCCTCAGTTATAAGGCAAGCTTTGCTGTAAGCAAAATTCAACTGATAGTTGAACGGGAAACGCGTGCCCCGCACGCGCCGGAGGCCCGGTCCGCTCCCCCGAAGGAGCGGACCGGGCCTCCGGTCACTGATCAGGCGTCAGTGGGAGTGGCCGTGCCCGCCGTGCGAGTGGCCGTGACCGTTGTCGGCCTCCTCCTCCTTCTTCTCCACCACGAGGGTCTCGGTGGTGAGCAGCAGGGAGGCGATCGAGGCGGCGTTCTCCAGGGCGGAGCGGGTGACCTTGACCGGGTCGATGACGCCGGCCTTCACCAGGTCGCCGTACTCGCCGGTGGCCGCGTTGTAGCCCTGACCGAGCTCCAGCTCGGCGACCTTGGAGGTGATGACGTAGCCCTCCAGGCCGGCGTTCTGGGCGATCCAGCGCAGCGGCTCGTGCAGCGCCTTGCGGACGACCGCGACACCGGTCGCCTCGTCACCCGACAGGCCCAGGCCGTCGTTCAGCACCTTGGCGGCGTGGACCAGGGAGGCGCCACCACCGGCGACGATGCCCTCCTCGACCGCGGCGCGGGTCGCCGAGATGGCGTCCTCCAGGCGGTGCTTGCGCTCCTTCAGCTCCACCTCGGTGGCGGCGCCGACCTTGATGACGCAGACGCCGCCGGCCAGCTTGGCCAGGCGCTCCTGCAGCTTCTCGCGGTCCCAGTCGGAGTCGGTGTTGGCGATCTCGCCCTTGATCTGGGCGACGCGGCCGGCCACGGCCTCGCTGTCGCCGGCACCCTCGACGATGGTGGTCTCGTCCTTGGTGATGGTCACGCGGCGGGCGGTGCCCAGCACGTCCAGACCGGCCTGGTCGAGCTTGAGGCCGACCTCCTCGGAGATCACCGTGCCGCCGGTCAGGGTGGCCAGGTCGCCGAGGATCGCCTTGCGGCGGTCACCGAAGCCCGGGGCCTTGACGGCGACGGCGTTGAAGGTGCCACGGATCTTGTTCACCACGAGGGTGGACAGCGCCTCGCCGTCGACGTCCTCGGCGATGATCAGCAGCGGCTTGGAGGTGCCGCCCTGGAGGATCTTCTCGAGCAGCGGCAGCAGCTCCTGGATGGAGGAGATCTTGCCCTGGTTGATCAGGATGTACGGGTCCTCCAGGACCGCCTCCTGCCGCTCCGCGTCGGTGACGAAGTACGGCGACAGGTAGCCCTTGTCGAACTGCATGCCCTCGGTGAAGTCCAGCTCCACGCCGAAGGTGTTCGACTCCTCGACGGTGATGACACCGTCCTTGCCGACCTTGTCGATCGCCTCGGCGATCAGCTCGCCGACCTGGGTGTCCTGGGCGGAGAGGGAGGCGACGGCGGCGACGTCGTCCTTGCCCTCGATCTCGCGGGCCACCGACAGCAGGTGCTCGGAGACGGCGGCGACGGCCTTGTCGATGCCCTTCTTCAGGGCGGCCGGACCGGCGCCGGCGGCGACGTTCCGCAGGCCCTCGTTGACCAGGGCCTGGGCCAGCACGGTGGCGGTGGTGGTGCCGTCACCCGCGACGTCGTTGGTCTTGGTGGCGACCTCCTTGACGAGCTGCGCGCCAAGGTTCTCGTACGGGTCGTCCAGCTCGACCTCACGGGCGATGGTGACACCGTCGTTGGTGATGGTCGGGGCGCCGAACTTCTTGTCGATGACGACGTTGCGGCCCTTGGGGCCGATGGTCACCTTGACGGTGTCGGCCAGCTTGTTGACACCGCGCTCCAGCGAGCGGCGGGCGTCCTCGTCGAACTGCAGGATCTTCGCCATGTTCCCTATTCCCTCGGGGCTGCGGCCGGCCCACCGGCCGCCGAACTACGTGAACCAACAACCACGCCCCGGGCCCCTGTCACTTGGGACACGGATCCGGGGCGGGTCGGAACGACTTACTTCTCGATGATCGCGAGAACGTCGCGGGCGGAGAGGACGAGGTACTCCTCGCCCTGGTACTTCACCTCGGTGCCGCCGTACTTCGAGTACAGGACGATGTCACCGACGGCGACGTCGAGCGGCAGACGCTGGCCGTCCTCGAAGCGGCCCGGGCCGACGGCCAGGACGACGCCCTCCTGGGGCTTCTCCTTGGCGGTGTCCGGGATGACCAGGCCGGAGGCCGTGGTCGTCTCGGCGTCGAGCGGCTGGACCACAATGCGGTCCTCAAGCGGCTTGATGGCAACCTTGCTGCTGGTGGTCACGTCCGAGCTCCCCTTCGGAGATTACGGGGTTTTCTAACGGGTAGGGGCGAACCTGCGAGCCTGCCGTCGCGGGGGTCAGACACGCGTCATCGCGTTAGCACTCCCCCAGTGGAGAGTGCCAAGGACGACCATAGGCGGGTGTTAGCACTCAGTCAACCAGAGTGCCAACGGCGCGCCCGGGATCCCGGTCTACGGATGAGTAGCCGTACTCATGTGCGAGCGCCCGCCCTTGGGCAGACTCCCCACCATGACCGCCACTCAGTTACGGATCGGCCCGTCCCGGCTGAAGGACGCCCTGCTCGCGCTCCTCGTCGTCCTGCCACTGCTCGGCGCCCTCCCGGTCGGCACCTTCGTGCTCGTCGGCGGACTCGCCGAGGCCGCCAGCGACGACCAGGACCTGATCCTGTCGGTCGCCGGGCTGTCCGGGCTGGTCATCGGCTGCTCGTTGCCCGTCGTCGTGTTCCTGCGCAGCTGGCGGGCCGGCTACCTGCTCGTACCGGCCGCCTCCGTCATCGCCCCGGGACTGCTGCCCGCCCTCGCGGGCTCCGGGCTGCTGTGGTGAACCGACCCGCGCGCCCGCGTATCCACTGGTCGGCGGACCTGCTGCTCTCCCTGTTGGTGCTCCTGGCCACGGGCACGGTGATCTACGCCGGAGCGATCGTGATCGGCCTGGTCATGTTGACGCAGCGCGACCACACGGTGACCTCGACGTACACGGCCACGGCGACCGGTGCCGCGATCCTGCTCCTGCTGGCGGGTTGGACCGCCCGGGGCTGCTGGCGGCTCGGGTACCGGATCGCGCCGTACGTCACCGCGGCGGCGCCGTTCCTCTGGCCGCTGGGGTTCTGGCTGGCTGTTGAGCTCGGCCTCCTGTGACCGGTCAGAATGACCTCGTGGACACCGAGAACCTCCAGCCCCTGCTGACCCCCGAGGGCCAGGCCCTGCTCGCCGAGCTGCGCGAGTTCACGCCCGAGGAGGAGCTGGCGCTGGCCACCCGGCTGCGACGGGAGCACCCGGCCGGGCTGGTGTCGGCGGCGTTCGGGCAGGCCCGGCTGCGGCAGCGGGCGCGGGCGAAGTTCGGGGCGGACGCCGACCTGATGTACTTCACGCCCAACGGCGTCGAGCAGTCCACCCGGCGCAGCGTGGCCGAGTGGCGGGCCGCCCGGTTCGCCGGGCTCGGGGTGCGCCGGCTGGCCGACCTGTGCTGCGGGATCGGCGGGGACGTACTGGCGCTGGCCCGGGCCGGGATCGAGGTGCTGGCCGTCGACAAGGACCCGGCGGCCTGCGCGGCCACCGCCGCCAACGCCGCCGCGCTGGGCCTGTCCGAGCTGGTCGAGGTGCGCTGCGCGGACGTCGCCGAGGTGGACGTCTCCGGCTACGACGCGGTGTTCACCGATCCGGCCCGCCGGACCTCGCGCGGCCGGGTGTTCGACCCGGAGGCGTACGCCCCGCCGCTCTCCTGGGCGATCGCGGCCGGGCGCCGGACCCCGATCGGCGCGCTGAAGGTCGCGCCGGGCATCCCGCACGAGGCCGTCCCGGCGGACGCCGAGGCGGAGTGGGTCTCCGACCATGGCGACGTCAAGGAGGCGGTGCTGTGGTTCGGCACCAGGGCCGCCCGCCCGCACCGCGCCACCCTGCTGCCGCAGGGCGCCAGCCTCACCGGCGGCGACCTGCCCGACCCGCCCGCCGGCCCGGTCGGGCGCTACCTGTACGAGCCGGACGGCGCGGTGATCCGGGCCCACCTGGTGGCCGAGGTGGCCGAGCAGGTGGGCGGCCGGCTGATCGACCCGAAGATCGCCTACCTGACCTCGGACGAACTGGTCGCCACCCCGTACGCGCACGCCTTCGAGCTCACCGACGTGCTGCCGTTCCACATCAAGAAGTTGAAGGCGCTGCTGCGCGAGCGCGGCGTCGGCACGGTGGTGATCAAGAAGCGCGGGATGGCGATCACCCCCGAGGAGTTGCGCCGTCAGCTCAAGCCCTCCGGGCCGAACACCGTCACGGTGATCCTCAGCCGCACCGACCACGGCCCGCTGATGATGCTCGGTCAGCCCGTCCAGGCCCCGCAGGTCCAGGTCTAGGAGGCCGGCGGCTGGATGTAGTCCTCCAGCCGGGCCACCGCGAAGCCCTGCTCCTGGATCCGGGCCAGCAGGTCGGCGAACATCTGGGTCATCGTCGCGCCCTTGAGCTCCTTCGGGCCGCGGAAGTGCGCCAGGATGATGTCGCCGGGCTTCAGCTTCTTGTCCGCCGCCTGGTACTGCATGTCGTGGATCTGCATCGACTCGCGCCAGAGCACGATCGCGCGCGGCCCGCACTGCTGCACCGAGGTGTTCAGCACCGGGGTGTTGGCGCCGTCGCCGAACGGCGGGCGGAACAGCAGCGGGGCGGCGCCGTACTGCTGGGTGAGCGCGGACTGCGCGTCGCAGACCTCGGACTTCTGCTTCTCGGCCGGGATCTTGCTCATCACCGGGTGGTCCACGGTGTGGTTCTGGACGTGGTTGCCGAGCGCCTGGAGCGGCTTGAAGTAGCCGTAGTCGTTCTTGACGATGTCCCGGGTCAGGAACATCGAGATCGGCACCTTGAGGTCGGTCAGCATCTCGACGAACTTCGGGTCCTTCTCGGCGCCGTCGTCGATGGTGATGAAGACGACCTTGTCGCTCGTCTTCACCTCGCTGAACACCGGTACGGTACCGGTCCGTTCGAGCTTGATGGGCTTGTCGGCGGGCGCCGCGGGGGCCGGTGCCAGCGGCGTGAGCTTCCACTTCGCCCACGCCGCCGCGTCCCCGCCGGCCGGGGCCGGGGCGGGCGTGCCGGCCGCGGTGGCGGCGGGCGCGGCGGTGCCGCCGGCCGGCTGGGGTGCGGCCGCGGTGGTGGCGGCCGGCGCGGCCTTGCCCTCCCCGCCGTCGTTGCCGCCGCAGCCGGTGGCGGCGGCCAGCAGGGCCAGCGCCCCCGCCGCGTACGTCCTGGTCCTGCTCCGCCCGTCCCTCTTCACCGCACCGCGCTCCCGGTCCCGTCCAGCCTTCTCTCCGCTATGCACGGTAGCGGCCGGGGCTCCGGTTCCCGGACCGCGGCTATTCGGGCTGCCCGGACTGCTCGACGTGCTCGCTGGTGAAGGACCAGCGGTGCACCGGCCGGCCGAGCAGCTCGGCCGGCGGGTCGGCGACCGGCACGGGTGTGCCGGTCCACCAGGTGATCAGCAGCACCCTCCCGCCGGGGGCGGAGAACAGCTCGGTGCGAACCAGCCCGGCCGTGCCGCGCAGCGCGGGCAGCGCCGACTCCCGTGCCCAGGAGGCGAGTTCGGCGCCCCGGCCGTCGGCGGCCCGGGCCTCCCACATCGCCGCGAGGGTCACCGGGCGCCGCCGAGCGCGTCGTACGCCTGGCCGTGCAGGTCCGTGTGCGGGACGTGCACCTCGGTGACGGGCAGCGAGGAGTCCGCGGACAGGTCGAAGGCGGACGGCGTGCGGTTGCGCCAGACCATCTCGGCGCCCAGCGCGGCCACCATCGCGCCGTTGTCGGTGCACAGGCCCGGCCGGGGCACCCGCAGCCGGATGCCGGCCCGCTCGCAGCGCTGCTGGGCCATCTCGCGCAGCCGCGAGTTGGCCGCGACCCCGCCGCCGATCATCAGGTGGTCGACGCCGTTGTCCCGGCAGGCCTTGACGGCCTTGCGGGTGAGCACGTCGGTCACGGCCTCCTGGAAGGACGCGGCCACGTCGGCGATCGGCACCTCCTCGCCGGCCCGGCGCTTGGCCTCCACCCAGCGGGCGACGGCGGTCTTCAGGCCGGAGAAGGAGAAGTCGTACTCCGGGTCGTTCTTGCCGCTCAGGCCGCGCGGGAAGGCGATCGCCTTGCGGTCACCCTCGCGGGCCGTCCGGTCGACCACCGGGCCGCCGGGGAAGCCCAGGCCGAGCACCCGGGCGACCTTGTCGAAGGCCTCGCCGGCCGCGTCGTCGATGGTCGCGCCGAGCGGGCGGACGTCGCTGGTGATGTCCTCGCTGAGCAGCAGCGAGGAGTGCCCGCCGGAGACCAGCAGGGCCATCGTCGGCGAGGGCAGCCGGCCGTGCTCCAACTGGTCGACGCAGATGTGCGAGGCGAGGTGGTTGACCCCGTACAGCGGCTTGTCGAGCGCCCAGGCGTACGCCTTCGCCGCGCTCACGCCCACCAGCAGCGCGCCGGCCAGGCCGGGGCCGGCGGTGACCGCGATGCCGTCCAGGTCGCTCGCCTTGATCCCGGCGGTGTCCAGGGCCCGCTGGATGGTCGGGACCATCGCCTCCAGGTGGGCACGGCTGGCGATCTCGGGCACCACGCCACCGAAGCGGGCGTGGTCGTTGACGCTGGAGGCGACCGCGTCGGCCAGCAGCGTGGTGCCGCGCACGATGCCGACGCCGGTCTCGTCGCAGGAGGTCTCGATGCCGAGGACGAGCGGTTCGTCAGCCATGGCGGGTGTCCTCAATGTCCTTCGGGTCAGTGCGGTCAGTGCTCGGGCGGTCGAGGCGCATCACCAGCGCGTCGACGTTGGCGGGCTGGTAGTAGCCGCGTCGGATGCCGACCGGTTCGAAGCCGAACCGCTCGTACAGCCGCTGGGCGCGCTGGTTGTCCACCCGGACCTCCAGCAGCAGTTCGACGCAGTCGCGGCGGGCGGCTTCCCGGATCAGGTCGGCCAGCAGCGCCGCGCCGAGGCCGGTGCCCTGGTGTCGCTGGTCGACGGCGATGGTCTGGACGTCGCCCTCGCCGGCGATCGCCATCAGCCCGGCGTAGCCGACGACGGTGCCGTCCGCGGTGGTCGCGACGGTGTAGTGGCGGGTCCCGCCGGGGTGGGTCTCGGCCAGTTCGGACCAGTACATCCCGGTGGACCAGGCGTCCTCGGGGAAGAGCCGCAGCTCCAGTTCCATCACCGGCGCGATGTCCCACCAGCGCATCGGGCGCAGGGTGGTGCCGTGGTTCACGCCGGGAGCACCGCCTTGTAGCCGGCCGGCACCTGGGCGTCGGGGCGGCGCAGGTAGAGCGGCTGGTTCGGCAGCAGCTCGCGGCCGGCGGCCAGCTCCGCGGCCGCGAACCCGGCCAGGGCGCCGGCCGACACGTGCTCCGGGCCGTGGGCGCCGGGGAAGGCCTCGGGGTAGAGCACGGCACCGGCGCCGACGGCCCGCGGCTGCGGGGTCAGCTCGGCCGGGCGGTCCACGGCGGGGCCCTCGGTGCGGCGGCCGTCGGCGTCGTACGAGGCCCAGTAGACCTCCTTGCGGCGCGCGTCGGTGGCGACCGTGAACGGCTGCCCGGCCAGGCCCTCGGCGCGGGCCTGGAAGGCGATCGCGTCCAGGGTGCAGACGCCGTGCACCGGCAGCCCGAGCGCGTGGCCGAGCGCGGCGGCGGTGACCAGGCCGACCCGCAGGCCGGTGTACGGGCCCGGGCCGACGCCGACCGCGATGCCGGTCAGCCGGTGCTTGTCGACGCCGGCCGCCCGCAGCACCTGGTCGACGGCGGGCAGCAGCAGTTCCCCGTGCCGTCTGGCGTCGACCTGGTGGGTCTCGGCGAGGACGGCCGTGCCGTCGTGGACGGCGGCGGTGACGGCGGGGGTAGCGGTGTCGAACGCGAGCAGCAGCACGGGGTCAAGGTTAGACCGACGTTGGGCCGACCGGCCGACCGTGTGGGTGTGCCGACCCGGAACACACGTCCGAGGCGCTGCGACCCACCCGGGCGAACCTGGCACGATAAGGCGGTACGTAACGGGACGGCGGTGGGAGCGGCAGTGGCGAAGATGGGTCCTGGAGTGGTGGTCACGGGGCTGACCCTGGGGGCCCTGGCGGCGGTCAGCCTGCTGGCCTTCCAGGCCAACGGCGCCCAGGAGCGCGCGGGCGGCGCCAAGCCGACCGTCACCGCCGCCGCGACGTCGAGCGGGCCGGCCGCCTCCGCGACGCCGACCGCCTCGGCCACCCCGACCGTCCCGGCGCTGCCGGCCACCTCGGGCAGCGGCACGCGCGTGGTCTACTCGGTCGGCAGCCACTACGTCTGGCTGGTCGACCCGAAGAAGAACCCGCAGGTCGCGGCCGCCTTCCCGGTCACCCCGGGCTCGATCGAGCCGACCCCGGGCAGCTACTCGGTCTACAGCCGCACCCCGACCACCACCGGGACGGACGGTCGGCAGATCGAGCACGTGGTGCGCTTCGCGCAGCAGAACGGCGTGGTGTTCGGCTTCAGCGCGGCCGTGGACGGCGCCACCGCGACCGCCGACCCGAAGGCCAAGACCGGCGGCATCCGCAGCACCCGCCAGGCCGGCCAGCTGATCTGGGACTTCGCGCCGAACGGCACCAAGGTGGTCGTGGTCGCCTGACCCGGCGGACACGCCCTACGCCGCGCGGGGCGCCCCGGTGTCGGGCTCCTCGGCCCGCCGTGGCTGCGGCTCGGGCGGGGTGGACACCGCTTCGGCCGCCGCGCAGGCGGCCAGCAGGGCCCGCATCGGCTCCCCGTGAGCGCTGCGGGCGGACTCTCCGGCCCCGGTGCCGCGCGCGGTGCGCTCCGGGGCGGGGGTGGTGCTCGACATGGCGCCTCCCTAGTTAGGCAGACCTAACCGCAGCACCCATCCCACCACGCCCGGTACCCCGCCCGCAACACCTTGCCGACAGCCTGTCGGGAAGACGGCACCCCCGGCTACGCGAGCTCCGCCAGCCGGACGCCCGCCCAGCGCGGGCCGACGCCGGTCAGCACCACCCGGCGCGGATCGTGGTCCTCCCCGGGGGTGTCGCCGATCGCCCGCTCGATCCGGACCTCCAGCCGGTCCTCGGACAGCCGCTCGACCTTGCCCTCGCCCCACTCGACCACCACCACCGACTCCGGCAGCGAGACGTCCAGGTCGAGGTCCTCCATCTCGTCCAGGTCCCCGCCGAGCCGGTACGCGTCCACGTGCACCAGCGCCGGGCCGCCCACCAGCGAGGGGTGCACCCGGGCGATCACGAAGGTCGGCGAGGTGACCGCCCCGCGGACCCCCAGCCCCTCCCCCAGGCCCCGCGTCAGTGTGGTCTTCCCCGCCCCCAGCTCACCGGAGAGCAGCACGAGGTCCCCCGGCCGCAGCAGCGCGGCCAGCTCCCGGCCGAGCCGGCCCATCCGCTCCGGGGTGGGGACGGTGAGAGTGGCGTGCGAGCCCATGCGCGTGTCTTGCCCTTCGGTCCGTACCGGCGCGCCGACCACCGGCCGCCACCGCTACCGTGCCACATCGCCGCCCGCCCGTGTGCCGGGCGGGCCCCACCGGGCGGGCTCGGTCCGGTCAGGGCCGGACGGTCTCAGCCCAGATCGAGGGCAGCGTCGGGCAGCGACGCCGTACCGGCGAACCGGGCGGCCCGACGCACCAGCGCCGCCAGCTCCTCGTCCACCAGCTCCGGCCGCTCCAGCATCACCAGGTGTCCGGCGCCCTCCACCAGCACCAGCTCCGCCCCCGGCAGCCGCTCCGCCATCGCCTCGCTGTGCGCGGGCGGCGTCAGCAGGTCCTTGGTACCGGCCAGCACCAGCGTCGGGAGGCCACGCAGGGCGTCCAGCGCCTGGTACTTCTCGTGCGCGCCGAACACCGGGTAGAACTCGGCGACCACGTCGATCGGGGTGGCGTCCAGCAGCTGCTCGGCGAAGCGGACCACGCCCGGGTCGACGTCCTTCCCGCCGAAGGAGAACTTCCGGTAGAAGACCGCGGTGACGTCCGAACCCAGCCGCCGGGTCGCCTCCACCAGCTCCACCTGACGGCCCAGCAGCCTCATCATCCCGGGCGCGACCTTCTTGAACAGCTTCGCGCCCGCCGACGGCAGACCGAGACTGACCGCGTTCCAGTCGCCCGCCAGCGTGCCGACCAGGGCGACCCCGGCCACCCGCTCCCGGAACAGCTCCGGGTACTGGTCCGCCAGCGCCATCACGGTCATGCCGCCCATCGAGTGGCCGACCAGCACCAGCGGCCCGGTCGGCGCGACGGCGTCGATCACCGCCTTCAGGTCCCCGCCCAGCTGGTCGATGCTGGCCGGCTCGCCGGCCAGGTACGAGCGGGAGCGCTCCGAACGGCCGTGGCTGCGCTGGTCCCAGAACACCAGCCGCAGGCCCTCGCGCAGCGCGGCCCGCTGGAAGTGCCAGCTGTCCTGGTTGAGGCAGTAGCCGTGGCAGAACACCACGGTCAGCGGCTCGCCGTCGGGCGCCCCGCCGTCCGGATCGGCCCAGCCGGTGCCGTCCAGCTCGACGTAGAGCCCGGTGCCGTCCGGGGCGGCCACCGTGGTCGGGCGCCCGCGCAGCGACCCGTACGGGGCACTGGCGTCCAGCTCGGCCCGGGCCCGGCGGCGGGTCGCCCGGCCGACGGTCAGCCGCTCGATCGCCACCCCGGCGGCCGCACCGGCCGCCAGCACGCCGACCGAGATCCCGATCACGCCCGCCCGGCTCACGCCCGAGGCCGCACCGGCCGCCTTGGTGACCGCCGCGACCGGGCCGCCCTCGCCGGGTCCCTCGGTCATGCCCTCAGGCCCTCGGCGAAGCCGCCGGCCAGGTGGCTGCCGCCGACGTAGCGGCGCGGCACCCGGGCGCCGATCCGGGTCACGATCTCGTACGAGATGGTGCCGCTGGCCCGGCCCCAGTCCTCGGCGGTCGGCTCGCCGCGCTCGCCGTTGCCGAACAGCAGCACCTCCTCGCCGATCGGCGGGGTGTCGCCGCCCAGGTCCACCACGAACTGGTCCATCGCCACCCGGCCGGCCACCGTGCGCCACTTGCCGCCGATCTGCACCGGTCCGGCGCCGCTGGCGTGCCGCGGCACGCCGTCGCCGTAGCCGACCGGGACCAGGCCCAGCGTGGTCGGGCCCGGCGTCACGTAGTGGTGGCCGTAACTGACCCCGTGCCCGCCCGGGACGTGCTTGACCAGCGCCAGCCGGGCGGTCAGCGCCATCACCGGCCGCAGCCCGAAGTCGGCCGGCGAGCCCACCTCGGGAACGGGCGACAGCCCGTACGCGGCCAGGCCGGTGCGGACCATGTCGAAGTGCGACTGCGGAAGCAGCAGGGTGGCCGGCGAGTTCGCCAGGTGCCGGACCTCGGGGCGCAGCCCGGCGGCCTCGGCCTGCACCAGCGCCAGGTGGAAGGAGTCCAGCTGGGCCTGGATCGAGGGGTGGCCCGGCTCGTCGGCCGCGGCGAAGTGCGACCAGACGCCGACCACCGTCAGCAGCCCGTCCAGCTCGGCCCGGCGGGCGGCCGCGACCAGCTGCGGCCAGTCGTGCGGCTGGCAGCCGTTGCGGCCCAGGCCGGTGTCCGCCTTCAGGTGCACCCGGGCCGGGATGCCGGTCTCCCGGACGGCCGGCAGCAGTTCGTCCAGCGCCCACTGGCCGCTGACCGAGATGTCGAGGCCCGCGCGCAGCGCCTCCCGCCACGGCCCGCCCGGCGTCCACAGCCAGCACAGGATGCGGGCCTGCTCCGGGCGGATCCCGGCGGCCCGCAGCGCGAGCGCCTCCTCGGGCGTCGCGCAGCCGAGCCAGCCGACCCCGTTGGCGACCGCCTCGCGGGCGCACTCGACCGCGCCGTGGCCATAGGCGTCCGCCTTGACCGCGAGCATCACCGCCGTGCTCCCGACACGTTCGCGCAGCGCGGCGAGGTTGCCGCGCAGGGCGGCCAGATCGATGGTCGCCTCGGCCCGTACGCCGTCGGTGAGGGTGGCCGTGCCGGCCGTCTTCGCTGTTGTCATCAGGGTCAGTCTCCCAGACGTCCCGGAGTCCTCGCCGAACGGCCCGTCGGCGCGGCGCCCGACGCCCGGGGTCCGCCCACCGCTGCGACCTGCGCCGGACCCCTCGTCACCCTCTACCGGACGCCCACGGACCACCGGCGGTTCCACCGGCGCACCCGGCCCCGGGCCCGGCCGGACCGCCCGCCACACCCCCGGCCCCGCCTCAGCCCGCCCGGACCGCCCGCCAGACCGCCGCCAGCGCCTCCGCCACCCCCAGCGCCGTCACCGGCGCCCCCGGCTGACCGGCCGCCTCCCGCCCGGCCAGGCCGTGCAGGTAGGCCGCCACGGACGCGGCGTCCAGCGCCGACAGGCCCGCGGCCAGCAGGGCGCCGGCCAGACCGGCCAGGACGTCGCCGCTGCCCGCGGTGGCCAGCCAGGAGGTGCCCGTCGGGTTGACCCGGACCGCCCCGCCCGGGTCGGCGATCACCGTGGTGGAGCCCTTGAGCAGGACCGTCGCCCGGTAGGCGGCCGCCAGCCGGCGGGCCGTGGCCAGCCGGGTCGCCGCCAGCTCCGCCGCGGCCGGGGGCGGGGTGCCGTCCACGCCCGCGAGCAGCCGGGCGGCCTCACCGGTGTGCGGGGTGAGCAGGGTGGGCGCCGTCCGCCCGGCCAGCGCCTCCGGGCCGAGCCGGCCCAGCTCGGTCAGCCCGTCGGCGTCCACCAGCACCGGGACGTCGCCCGCCAGGGCCTCGGCCAGCGCCTGCCGCGCCCCCTCGCCGCCGCCCGGCCCGACCACCCAGGCCTGCACCCGCCCGGCCCCGGCCGGCCCGCCCTCGGTGACCAGCGTCTCCGGGAAGCGCCGCACCACCTCCTCGGCCGCCGTGCCGACGTACCGGACGGCGCCCGCGCCGCCGCGCAGCGCCCCGGCGACCGCCAGCAGCGCCGCCCCCGGGTACGTCGCCGAGCCGGCCGCCACCCCCACCACGCCGCGCCGGTACTTGTCGCTCTCCGCGCCCGGCAGCGGCAGCAGCGCCGCCACGTCCGCGTGCTGCATGGCCGTCACGTCCGGTGCGGGTAGCTCCAGCCCGATGTCGACCAGCTGGACGGCACCCGCGTACGAGGCCCCCGGGTCGACCAGCAGGCCCGGCTTGTACGTGCCGAAGCAGACCGTGACGTCCGCCCGCAGCGCCTCGCCCGGCACCTCGCCGCCGTCGGCGTCCACCCCGCTGGGCAGGTCCACGGCCACCACCACCCCGCGCCGCCCGGCCCGCGCGTACGGCACCGCCTCGGGCCGCAGCCCGCCCTGGCCGCCGATGCCGACGATCCCGTCCAGCACCAGGTCCGCGCACGAGAAGTCGGCCAGCCCGACTTCCTGCTCCACCGTCACCCGCCCTCCGGCGGCCCGCAGCGCGGCCAGCCCACCCGTGTGCGCCCGCTCCGGCGCCAGCAGCACCGCCGTCACCCGCGCCCCGCGCCGGCCCAGCGCCGCCCCGGCGTACAGGGCGTCACCCCCGTTGTCCCCACTGCCCGCCAGCACCACCACCCGACTGCCGTACACCCGCCCCCGACGCCGGATCAGCAGCCGCGCGCAGGTCGCGGCCAGCCCGGCCGCCGCCCGCTGCATCAACGTGCCCTCGGGCAGCCGCGCCATCAGCGCGGCCTCGGCGGCCCGAACGACTTCAACCCGGTGCGCGTGACGCATGACGAGAGCTCCTCCAGCAGTCGGCTACCGCCGACGCTACGCCCGGCCCGCCCCGGGCCGCAGCCCGCTCAACGCGGAACCCCCGCGGTAGGACGCAGCCACCGCGGGGGTTCCGGGCACGGACCGGTCGGAACTACTCGACCGTGACCGACTTCGCCAGGTTGCGCGGCTGGTCGACCTCGTGGCCCTTGGCCGTGGCCAGCTCGCACGCGAACACCTGGAGCGGCACGGTGGAGACCAGCGGCTGGAGCAGGGTCGGGGTGACCGGGATGCGGATCAGGTGGTCCGCGTACGGGACGACGGCCTCGTCGCCCTCCTCCGCGATCACGATGGTGCGGGCGCCACGGGCCCGGATCTCCTGGATGTTGGAGACGATCTTGTCGTGCAGGATCGACCGCCCGCGCGGCGAGGGCACGACCACGACGACCGGCAGCCCCTCCTCGATCAGCGCGATCGGGCCGTGCTTGAGCTCGCCCGCCGCGAAGCCCTCGGCGTGCATGTACGCCAGCTCCTTGAGCTTGAGCGCGCCCTCCAGGGCCACCGGGAAGCCGACGTGGCGGCCGAGGAACAGCACCGAGCGGGCGTCGGCCAGCGAGCGGGCGAGCTCGCGCACCGGCTCCATGGTCTCCAGCACCTGCTCGACCTGCTTCGGCGCGTCGCCGAGCTCCTTGATGATGGTGAAGATCTCGTCGCCCCACTTGGTGCCGCGCACCTGGCCCAGGTACAGGGCGACCAGGTAGCAGGCGACCAGCTGGGTCAGGAACGCCTTGGTGGACGCGACGGCGACCTCCGGACCGGCGTGCGTGTACAGCACGGCGTCCGACTCGCGCGGGATGGTGGAGCCGTTGGTGTTGCAGATCGCCAGCACCTTGGCGCCCTGCTCGCGGGCGTGCCGCAGCGCCATCAGGGTGTCCATGGTCTCGCCGGACTGGGAGATGGCGATGACCAGCGTGCCCGGGCCCATGATCGGGTCGCGGTAGCGGAACTCGGACGCGACCTCGACCTCGCAGGGGATGCGGGTCCAGTGCTCGATCGCGTACTTGGCGATCATGCCGGCGTGGAAGGCGGTGCCGCAGGCGACGATGACGACCTTGTCGACCGAGCGCAGGTCGGCGTCGGAGATCCGCAGCTCGTCGAGGGTGAGCCGGCCGTCGGTGCCGATCCGGCCCAGCAGGGTGTCGGCGACGGCCTTCGGCTGCTCGGCGATCTCCTTGAGCATGAAGTAGTCGTAGCCGCCCTTCTCGGCGGCGGAGGCGTCCCAGTCGACGTGGTACTCGCGCACGTCGGCCGGGGTGCCGTCGAAGTTGGTCACGGTGACGGACTCGCGGCGCAGCTCGACGACCTGGTCCTGGCCGAGCTCGATCGCCTCGCGGGTGTGCGCGATGAAGGCGGCGACGTCGGAGGCGAGGAAGTTCTCGCCCTCACCGCGGCCGACGACCAGCGGCGAGTTGCGGCGGGCACCGACGACCACGTCCGGCGCGTCGGCGTGCACGGCGACGAGGGTGAAGGCGCCGTCCAGCCGGCGGCAGACGACCCGCATGGCCTCCGCCAGGTCACCCTGGTAGGCCTCGCCGAGCAGGTGGGCGACGACCTCGGTGTCGGTCTCCGAGCGCAGGGTGTGGCCGCGCTCGGCGATCTCGGCCCGCAGCTGGGCGAAGTTCTCGATGATGCCGTTGTGCACCACGGCCACCCGGAGGTGGTCGTCCAGGTGGGGGTGGGCGTTGGCGTCCGTCGGGCCGCCGTGGGTGGCCCAGCGGGTGTGACCGATGCCGGTGGTGCCGCCGGGCAGAGGGGTCTCGGCGAGCGACTTCTGAAGGTTGGCGAGCTTGCCGGCCCGCTTGTCGGTGGACAGGCTCCACTGCCCGTCGGTGCCCTGGACCTGCACCGCGACACCGGCCGAGTCGTAGCCCCGGTACTCCAGTCGCTGCAGGCCCGCGATTACTACGTCGAGGGCGGGCTGCTCGCCCACGTATCCAACAATTCCGCACATGCGTGCCAGCATAAGGGCGGTTCTGCCGCCCTTTTCCCCCGTTGTGCGAACAGTGCGTGACGGACACCACAAGCACCGTGAACGCCGCGACGGCTCACAATGGAGCATGTGCTGACCGAACTCTGTACGCGGGGCGCCGCCACGCCCGGCCCGTCGCCGTCCCCCTACGTGGACCTGAGCAGGGCCGAGTGGAGCGCGCTGCGCGAGCGTACGCCGCTGCCGCTGACCGCCGAGGAGGTGGAGCGGCTCCGGGGCCTGGGCACCGCCCTCGACCTGGACGAGGTCCGCGACGTCTACCTGCCGCTGTCCCGGCTGCTGAACCTGTACATCCACGCCACGCACGAACTGCGCGGCGCGCTGGGCACCTTCCTGGACACCCCGGACACCGACCGCACCCGCACCCCGTTCATCATCGGCGTGGCCGGCTCGGTCGCGGTCGGCAAGTCGACCACCGCCCGGCTGCTCCAGGCCCTGCTCGCCCGCTGGCCCGAGCACCCGCGGGTCGAGCTGGTCACCACCGACGGCTTCCTGCTACCCAACGCGGAGCTGCGCCGCCGCGGCCTGATGGCCCGCAAGGGCTTCCCCGAGTCGTACGACCGCCGGGCGCTGATGCGCTTCGTCGCGGACGTGAAGGCGGGCAAGGAGCGGGTCACCGCGCCGGTGTACTCGCACCTGGTCTACGACATCGTGCAGGGCGAGCGGCTGACCGTGGAGCGCCCGGACATCCTGATCGTCGAAGGCCTGAACGTGCTTCAGCCGGCCCTGCCCGGCACCGACGGCCGCACCCGGCTCGCGGTGGCCGACTACTTCGACTTCTCGATCTACGTCGACGCCCGCACCGACGACATCGAGCACTGGTACCTGGACCGCTTCCGCAAACTCCGTCAGACCGCCTTCCAGGACCCGAACTCCTACTTCCGCCGCTTCACCGAGGTGCCGGAGGAGGAGGCGATGGAGTACGGCCGGCAGGTCTGGCGCACCATCAACAAGCCGAACCTGCTGGAGAACGTGCTGCCCACCCGCGGCCGGGCCACCCTGATCCTGCAGAAGGGCTCGGACCACAAGGTCCGCCGCGCACTGCTGCGCAAGCTCTGAACACGCCTCGGAACAGGACCCCGGAACAGGAACCCCGGAACGGACGAAGGGCCCCCGCCGAACCCGGCGGGGGCCCTTCGCGTCCGGGCTCAGCCCAGGTGCGTCCGGACCGCCTCGGCCAGGCGCTGCGCGACCGCGTCGGCCTGCGCCGCGTCGGCGGCCTCGACCATGACCCGGACCAGCGGCTCGGTACCGGACGGGCGCAGCAGCACCCGGCCGGTGGCGCCCAGCTCGGCCTCGGCCCCGGCGACGGCGGCGGCCAGCTCGGTGCTGGTCTTCACCCGGCTCTTGTCGACGCCCTTGACGTTGATCAGCACCTGCGGCAGCCGGGTCATCACCGACGCGAGGTCGGCCAGCGGCTGCTTGGTGGCGGCCAGCCGGGCACCCAGCATCAGGCCGGTCAGGGTGCCGTCCCCGGTGGTGGCGTGGTCGAGCAGGATGACGTGGCCGGACTGCTCGCCGCCCAGCGCGAAGCCGTGCTCCTTCATCGCCTCCAGCACGTAGCGGTCGCCGACGGCGGTCTCCACCAGCTCGATGCCCTCGCGCTCCATGGCCAGCTTGAAGCCGAGGTTGGACATCACGGTGGCCACCGCGGTGTTGCCGCGCAGCGTGCCGGCCTCCTTCATCGCGACGGCGAGGATCGCGATGATCTGGTCGCCGTCCACCTCGTTGCCGTCCGCGTCGGCGGCCAGGCAGCGGTCGGCGTCGCCGTCGAGGGCGATGCCGAGGTCGGCCCGGTGCTCCTTCATCGCCACCTGGAGCCGGTCCAGGTGGGTGGAGCCGACGCCGTCGTTGATGTTGAGACCGGTGGGCTCCGCCCCCAGGGTGTGGACGACCTCGGCGCCGGCCCGGGCGAAGGCCTCGGGGGCGACGTAGGCGGCCGCGCCGTGGGCGCCGTCGATGACGACCTTGATGCCGTCCAGGCGGTTGGGCAGCACGCCGATCAGGTGGGCGACGTACTTGTCGAAGCCCTCGGTGTACTCGCGGACCCGGCCGACGGCGGCGCCGGTCGGGCGCTTCCACTCGGCGCTGCCGAGCGCGTACGTCCGGTAGTGCTCCTCGATCGCGTCCTCGATCCGGTCGTCCAGCTTGTGGCCGCCCCGGGCGAGGAACTTGATGCCGTTGTCCGGCATCGCGTTGTGGCTGGCGGACAGCATCACGCCGAAGTCGGCGCCGAGCGCGCCGGTGAGGTACGCCACGGCGGGCGTGGGCAGGACGCCGACCCGGAGCACGTCGACGCCGGCGCTGGCCAGGCCGGCGATGACGGCGGCCTCCAGGAACTCGCCGGAGGCTCGCGGGTCCCGGCCGACCACCGCGACCGGCCGGTGGCCGTCGAATGCGCCGGCCTCACCCAGCACGTGGGCCGCCGCGACCGACAGCCCGAGCGCGAGCTCGGCCGTCAGGCCCTCGTTGGCCACCCCGCGTACGCCGTCCGTACCGAAGAGTCGTCCCACTTGTCCCGTCCTCCATACCCACTGCAGGAACCCAACCGATGATCCCCGGCCGCCGCACGCTAGCCGGGGAACACGTCGCCCCGGAGTACGCGTGGTACTCCGGGGCGACGGTTTGCGCAACCAGGGGTGCGCCGCCAGGGCGACCGCACCCCCAGGGACGCGATTAGCGCTTGCTGTACTGCGGCGCCTTGCGGGCCTTCTTCAGACCGGCCTTCTTGCGCTCGACGGCGCGGGCGTCACGGGTCAGGAAGCCGGCCTTCTTCAGCGCGCCGCGGTTGTTGTCCACGTCGGCCTCGTTCAGGGCACGGGCCACGCCGAGGCGCAGCGCGTAGGCCTGGCCGGAGACGCCGCCACCGGTGATGCGGGCGACGACGTCGTAACGGCCGTCCAGCTCCAGGAGCTTGAAGGGCTCGTTCACGGTCTGCTGGTGCACCTTGTTGGGGAAGTAGTTCTCCAGGGTGCGACCGTTGATCTTCCACTGGCCGGTGCCGGGGACGATGCGCACGCGGGCGATCGCCTCCTTGCGACGGCCCAGGCCGGCGCCGGGGACGGCCTCGCCGAAGCGGCCGGCCAGCGACTCGGAGGTGTAGGTCTCCTCGGAGGTGTACTCGCCCTCGACGACGGTCTCGTCGAAGTCGACCTCAAGGGTTTCAGTGGTCTCGGCCACGGTGTTCCTCAGCTCTTTTCAGTGATGGGGGGCTTGGTGGCCGGAATTACTGCGCGACCTGGGTGATCTCGAACGGCACCGGCTGCTGGGCAGCGTGCGGGTGCTGGTCGCCCGAGTAGACCTTCAGCTTCGAGAGCATCTGACGGCCCAGGCTGTTCTTGGGGATCATGCCCTTGATGGCCTTCTCGACGGCCTTCTCCGGGTTGTTCGCCAGCAGGTCGTCGTAGCGCACCGAACGCAGACCGCCCGGGAAGCCCGAGTGGCGGTAGGCCAGCTTCTGGGTCTTCTTGTTACCGGACAGGTGCACCTTGTCGGCGTTGATGATGATGACGAAGTCACCAGTGTCAACGTGCGGCGCGTAGATCGCCTTGTGCTTGCCCCGGAGGAGGTTGGCGGCCTGGGAAGCCAGGCGGCCGAGCACGACGTCGGTCGCGTCGATGACGTGCCACTGACGCTGGACGTCGCCGGGCTTGGGGCTGTACGTACGCACGGTCGTAGCCTTCGCTTTTCAGTGAGTGAGTCCTGACAGGAGCACCGGGACGGAAGAGCAGCCTGGCCAACCTTGGACGCAATTCAAGGGGGACCGCTGGTCGTCGACCTGATGTCTCCGGCGTACCGACCTCTCACGTGAGATAGAGCGAGCCAATACGCACATCAAGCGTCCAGGTTACCGGTCGGGCGGGGAGGGGTCAAAAATCGCCGACCCCGCCCCCGGCCGTCACTCAGCGTTCGCGGTCCACCCGGGTGACGTCCCAGACCGGCTCGGACGACTCGTACACCCGGCCGTCCGCGCCGAACACCAGGAAACGGTCGAAGGTCTTGGCGAACCAGCGGTCGTGGGTGACGCACAGCACGGTGCCGTCGAAGGCCTCCAGCCCGGCCTGCAACGCCTCGGCGCTCTCCAGGTCCAGGTTGTCGGTCGGCTCGTCGAGCAGCAGGGCCGTCACGCCCGAGAGTTCGAGCTTGAGGATCATCAGGCGGGCCTGCTGGCCGCCGGAGAGCGACTCGAACTTCTGCTCCTCCTGCCGGTCCAGCTCGTACCGGCGCAGCGCGCCCATCGCGGCGCCGCGGCTGAGCGCGTGCTCCTCCTCGACGATCGAACGCACCGTCCGCCCGAACAGCTCGGGGTGGGCGTGGGTCTGCCGGAAGTGGCCGGGGACGACCCGGGCGCCGAGCTTCCAGTCGCCGGTGTGCGCGACCGTCGTGTCGCCCGCCAGCAGCCGCAGCAGGTGCGACTTGCCGGCGCCGTTGGCGCCCAGCACGGCGACCCGCTCGCCGTAGAAGACCTCCAGGTCGAAGGGCTGCATCAGGCCGGTGAGCTCCAGCCGCTCCAGGGTGAAGGCGCGGACACCCGTCCGGCCGCCCTTGAGCCGCATGGTGATGGACTGCTCGCGCGGCGGCGCCTCCGGCGGGCCGGCCTCCTCGAACTTCTTCAGCCTGGTCTGCGCCGCGGAGTAACGGGAGGCCATGTCATGGCTGACGGACGCGGCCTGACGAAGGGTGACGACCAGCTTCTTCAGCTTGGCGTGCTCCTCGTCCCAGCGGCGGCGCAGCTCCTCGAAGCGCTCGAAGCGGGCCTTGCGGGCCTCGTGGAAGGTGTCGAAGCCACCGCCGTGCACCCAGACGCTGCTGCCGGCGGCGCCGCTCTCGACGCTGATGATCTTGTCGGCGGTGCGGGAGAGCAGCTCGCGGTCGTGCGAGATGAACAGGACGGTCTTCGGGGTGGCCCGGATGGCCTCCTCCAGCCAGCGCTTCGCCGGGACGTCCAGGTAGTTGTCCGGCTCGTCCAGCAGCAGCACCTCCTCGGGGCCGCGCAGCAGCGCCTCCAGCACGAGCCGCTTCTGCTCACCGCCCGAGAGCGTGTTCAGGCCGCGCCACTGGGCCTTGTCGAAGGGCATGCCGAGGGCCGCCATGGTGCAGACGTCCCAGTCGGTCTCGTAGTCGTAGCCGCCGACGTCGGCCCAGTCCGAGAGCGCCTGGGCGTAGGCCATCTGGGTCTTCTCGTCGTCCTGGGCGATCATCGCCAGCTCGGCGGCGTCCACCGCGCGGGCGGCGACGGCGATCCGCTCGGGCGCGACCGACACCAGCAGGTCGCGCACCGAGGCGTCGGCCGGCAGCGCACCCGGGGTGGACTGCTGGTCCTCGCGGCCGGTGGTGCCGACGAACTGGCGCATCACGCCGAGCCCGCCGCTGATCGTCACCGAGCCGCCGTGCGGCTGGAGGTCCCCGGCGATCATGCGCAGCAGGGTGGTCTTGCCGGCCCCGTTGGCGCCGACCAGCGCGACCGCGGCGCCCTCGCCGACCCGGAACGACGCGTCGTCGAAAAGCACCCGCCCGTCCGGCAGGTAGTACTCAAGGTGCGAAATCTCGACGTGTCCCATGCGGACGATTGTCCCAAGCCGACCCGCCCGGCCAAAACCGATTAAGAGCGGGCGGGCTGCCCGGGCAGCGTGCGCATCCGGCGGGCCGCCCGGTTGCGCTCGGCGAGCTGGTCCTCCGGCGGGTAGCCGACCTCCTCCAGGGTCAGCCCGTACGGCCGGATCACGTTGACCGCGGAGTTGCGGACCCCGCCGGCCAGCACCTCGCCGGGGAACTCCACCGGCCGGTGCCCGTCGCCGACCAGCAGCATCGCGCCGACCAGCGCCCGGACCATGTTGTGGCAGAACGCGTCGGCCCGGACGGTCGCGACCGCCAGCGAGCCCTCCTGGGCCGCGTAGGTGTCCACCGGGACGCGGTCCCAGTGCAGCTCCAGCAGGGTCCGGATGGTGGTGGCGCCCTCGCGCTTCTTGCAGTAGGCGGCGAAGTCGTGCTCCCCGAGCAGCAGCTTCGCGGCCGCGTTCATCCGGTCCAGGTCCAGCGGCCGGTCGTGCCAGAGCACGTGCCCGCGCAGCAGCGGGTCCACCCCGCCGGGGTGGTCGGCGACCCGGTAGGCGTACCGGCGCCAGATCGCCGAGAAGCGGGCGTCGAACCCGGCCGGCGCCTCGCCGACCCGGTAGATCCGGACGTCCCCGGGCAGCCGACCGGCCAGCCGGCGCAGCAGCTTCTCCCGGTGCGCCTCCCACAGCTCGGCCGGCAGGTCGACGTGGGCGACCTGGCCGCGGGCGTGCACCCCGGCGTCGGTGCGGCCGGCCACCGTCAGCGGGAAGAGCTCCTGGCTGCGGGTCACGATCTGCAGCGCGGTCTCGATCTCCTCCTGGACGGTCCGGCGGCCGCCCTTCTGTCGGGCCCAGCCGGAGAACTCGGCGCCGTGGTAGGCGAGGTCGAGCCGGACCCGGACGTACCCGTCGGCCGGGCCGTCCTTCACCGGCGGCTGCTCGGCGCAATCGTTGACCACTGCTGTTCCTTCCCGGGGACGAAGAACGGGCCCGCTCCCCCATCGCTGGGGAAGCGGGCCCGCAACACACCTAGAGGTGTCAGGCCTGCTCGGCGGCCTCGGCCTCGTCGGCCTTGGTCTCGACGGCGGCGGCCTCGTCGGCCTCCTTGACGGCGCGCTTGGTGGCGGCCTCGGCCTCGCCGACGGCGGTCTGCGCGACGGTCAGCGCCTCGACCAGCTCGATCACGGCCATCGGGGCGTTGTCGCCACGACGGGGACCGATCTTGGTGATGCGGGTGTAGCCACCCGGGCGGTTCTCGTAGCGCGGCGCGATCTCGGTGAAGAGGGTGTGCAGCACCGAGATGTCGGTGATGGTCTTGCGCACCAGGCGACGGTTGTGGATGTCGCCCTTCTTCGCCTTGGTGATCAGCTTCTCCGCCAGCGGGCGCAGGCGGCGGGCCTTGGCCTCGGTGGTGGTGATGCGGCCGTACTGGAACAGCTCACGGGCCAGACCGGCGAGCAGCAGGGGCTCGTGGTGCGGGCCGCCGCCGAGGCGGGCACCCTTGGTGGGACGCGGCATGGAATTACTCCTCGAATCTCCGACTGCGGCCGTACCAGGTACCGCAGCGGGCGTACGGGCACTGTGCCCGCACGACTTTCACGACGACGGGGGCGGTTCCGGGGAACCGCCCCCGCGGTCAAGTCTTTCAGTACTGCTCGGTCTCCGCGTAACCCGCGTCGTCCAGGTCGTCGGCGCCGAAGGCGTCGGCGGCGGCGGTCGGGTCGAACCCGGGCGGGCTGTCCTTGAGGGCCAGGCCCATGCCGGCCAGCTTCGCCTTGACCTCGTCGATCGACTTCGCACCAAAGTTGCGGATGTCGAGCAGGTCGGCCTCGGAGCGGGCGACGAGCTCACCCACGGTGTGGATGCCCTCGCGCTTGAGGCAGTTGTAGGAGCGGACGGTGAGCTCCAGCTCCTCGATCGGCAGCGCCAGGTCGGCGGCCAGGGCGGCGTCCGTCGGGGACGGGCCCATGTCGATGCCCTCGGCGTCGATGTTCAGCTCGCGGGCGAGGCCGAACAGCTCCACCAGGGTCTTGCCGGCCGAGGCCATGGCGTCGCGCGGACGCATGGCGGGCTTGGTCTCGACGTCGACGATCAGCTTGTCGAAGTCGGTCCGCTGCTCGACACGGGTGGCCTCGACCTTGTAGGTGACCTTCAGCACCGGGCTGTAGATCGAGTCGACCGGGATGCGGCCGATCTCCTGGCCGGAGGCCTTGTTCTGGACGGCGGAGACGTAGCCGCGACCGCGCTCGACGGTCAGCTCCATCTCCAGCTTGCCCTTGCCGTTCAGCGTGGCGAGGACCAGCTCCGGGTTGTGCACCTCGACACCCGCCGGCGGGGCGATGTCGGCGGCGGTGACGACACCCGGGCCCTGCTTGCGCAGGTACATCACGACCGGCTCGTCGTGCTCCGAGGAGACGACCAGCTGCTTGATGTTGAGGATGAGGTCGGTCACGTCCTCCTTGACGCCCGGCACGGTGGTGAACTCGTGCAGGACGCCGTCGATGCGGATGCTGGTGACAGCGGCACCCGGGATCGACGACAGGAGCGTGCGGCGCAGGGAGTTGCCGAGGGTGTAGCCGAAGCCCGGCTCCAGCGGCTCGATCACGAACCGCGAGCGGAACTCGTCGACGACCTCTTCGGTCAGCGAGGGACGCTGAGCGATAAGCATGGGGAGGTTCCTCCAGTTGTCTTCGGCACCCACTATTTGATGCCGACAGGACCAAGCGTACGGGGTCCCGCCAGAAACGGGACCCCGTACGAGGTTTAAAGCAGACTGCGAGCCCGAAGGCGCTGCGTCAGACGCGGCGGCGCTTCGGCGGACGGCAGCCGTTGTGCGGGGTGGGGGTGACGTCCTGGATCGAGCCGACCTCCAGGCCGGTGGCCTGGAGCGAACGGATCGCGGTCTCGCGGCCGGAGCCCGGACCCTTCACGAAGACGTCAACCTTGCGCATGCCGTGCTCCTGCGCGCGACGGGCAGCGGCCTCGGCGGCCATCTGCGCGGCGAACGGGGTGGACTTGCGCGAGCCCTTGAAGCCGACGTGGCCGGCGGAGGCCCAGGAGATCACGTTGCCCGCGGGGTCGGTGATCGAAACGATGGTGTTGTTGAACGTGCTCTTGATGTGCGCGTGGCCGTGAGCGACGTTCTTCTTTTCCTTGCGGCGGATCTTCTTCGCGCCGGCAGCCTGACGACCCTTGGGGGGCATAAGTCTGTTCTCCTACTGAGGTGGTCGGTCCGCTGACCCGCGGGCCGGAGGGATGTCCGGTTACGGGACGGACTACTTCTTGCCCGGCTTCTTCTTGCCGGCGATCGCGCGACGCGGGCCCTTGCGGGTACGCGCGTTGGTGTGGGTGCGCTGGCCGCGGACCGGCAGGCCCCGGCGGTGACGCAGACCCTCGTAGCAGCCGATCTCGACCTTGCGGCGGATGTCGGCGGCCACCTCACGGCGGAGGTCACCCTCGACCGTGTAGTTGGCGTCGATGTACTGGCTCAGCTTGACCAGGTCTTCCTCGGTGATGTCGCGAACGCGGACATCCGGGTTGACGCCGGTCTCGGCGAGGGTCTGCTGGGCGCGGGTACGGCCGATGCCGTACACGTAGGTGAGGGCGATCTCGATCCGCTTCTCACGGGGGAGATCAACGCCGGCGAGGCGTGCCATTCATGGCTCCTGTGGTTCTTCAGAGGTCTTGCGTGCCACCTACTCCTTCATCTCGCGATGAGGGAGCCCCGGCCTCTGACCGGGGGCGGCAGTCCGGCCCTTCACAGGGACGGATCGGGTGGCCCGCTTATGACGTTTTTCGCGTCGCGCGAAGTACTACGAGAAATGCGGGAGGCAGATCAGCCCTGGCGCTGCTTGTGGCGCAGGTTGTCGCAGATCACCATGACCCGGCCGTGACGGCGGATCACCTTGCACTTGTCGCAGATCTTCTTGACGCTCGGCTTGACCTTCATGTTTCAGGTTCTCCGGGTCTAGATCTGACGTTCTTACTTGTAGCGGTAGACGATCCGGCCGCGCGTGAGGTCGTAGGGGCTGAGCTCCACGACGACCCGGTCGTCCGGCAGGATGCGGATGTAGTGCATGCGCATCTTGCCACTGATGTGCGCGAGGACCTTGTGACCGTTCTGCAGCTCGACCTTGAACATCGCGTTCGGAAGAGACTCGATCACGGTGCCCTCGATCTCAATGGCGCCTTGCTTCTTAGCCATGAACTGCGAGATCCACCTTCCGGGACCGGCTACCGTATGCGGAACGCTCGTGCGAACCTGGGTTCACCCCGCCCCCGAGGGGAAGAGGGCGTGCTGAAGCACGCTACGAGTGAGCCGACGGTCCATCCTACGCCAGCGCGCGCGGTGGGCCAAAACGGAGGCCCCGGAAGGCGGCCACCGTCACACTCCGGTGGAGACCGTCAGCGGCTCGACGTGGGCGGTGCAGGCCGAGCAGCGCCGGGCGGCCTCCGGGATCTCGGTCAGGCACTCGGGGCAGGGGCGCTTCGGGGTCTTCGGCTTCTTCGGCAGGTACCGCTCGGTGGCCTTGGTGACCGGCAGGACGATGCAGAAGTACAGCACCGCGGCGGTCATCACGAAGGCGATCAGCACGTTGAGGAACTGGCCGTACGGGAACGTGACCCCGGCCACCGTCGCCTTGTACGAGCTGAAGTCGCCGGCCGCGCCGACCACCACGCCCACCAGCGGCGTCAGGAAGGCGGACACGAAGCCGGTCACCACCGCGGTGAACGCGGCACCGATGACCACACCGACCGCCATGTCGACGACGTTGCCGCGCATCATGAAGTCGCGGAATCCCTTGAGCACTGCTCTCTCCTGCCCGATCGAAGCCACTAAGCCCTGCCAGCCGATAAAAATAGGACAAAAGCCCTGGAGGTCCAAACCTCCAGGGCCCTGATCCCTCGTCAGCGACGGCGGTCGGCCGCCACCGCCGCTACGCCAGCGGGTCCGGCGCCGCGGTGACGCCCAGCTTCGCGAGCTCCGCCTTGCCGCCGTCGAAGGCGGTCAGCACCAGCGGACCCTGCTCGGTGACGGCCACCGAGTGCTCCCAGTGCGAGGCCCAGGTGCCGTCGTTGGTGACGACCGTCCAGTCGTCCTCCAGCACGGTGGTGTGCGGGGTGCCCAGCGAGACCATCGGCTCGATCGCCAGCACGGTGCCGGGGATCAGCTTCGGGCCCTTGCCGCGGCCGCGCTCCACGTAGTTCAGCACGTGCGGCTCCATGTGCATCGCGGTGCCGATGCCGTGGCCGCCGTAACCCTCGGTGATGCCCCACTTGCCCTTCGGCGGCAGCGGCTGGCGGCGGATGTAGCCCTCGATCGCCTTGGAGACGTCGACCAGGCGGTTGTTCTTCTTCATCTGGGCGATGCCGGCCCACATCGAGCCCTCGGTGACCCGGCTCAGCATCTCGACCTCCGGGCGGACCTCGCCGACCGCCACGGTGATCGCCGAGTCGCCGTGCCAGCCGTCCAGGATGGCGCCGCAGTCGATCGAGATGATGTCGCCCTCCTGGAGCACCCGGTCGCCCGGGATGCCGTGGACGACCTCGTTGTTCACCGAGGCGCAGATCACGCCGGGGAACCAGAGGCCGCCGTGGTGGGCGCGGAAGTTCGAGGTGGCGCCGTGGTCGGTGATGACCTTGTCGGCGATGTCGTTCAGCTCCTGGGTGGTCACCCCCGGAGCGACCGCCTCACGGCAGGCCTTCAGCGCCTCGGCGACGACCAGCCCGGCCGCTCGCATCTTCGCGATCTGCTCGGGGGTCTTGATCTCCACCATCTGGTCACGCCTTCCAAGTCCGGATTACCACTGCTTACCACCGTACGACGCCGAAACGGCCGGGCCGCCCGCACAAGGGGGCGACCCGGCCGTTACCGGAGTCCTCAGGCGCTCTTCTTCTGCTCCAGGGCAGCCACCGCGCGCTCGGTCACCTCGTCGACCTTGCCGAGGGCCGAGATCGTCACCAGCAGGCCCTGGTCCGCGTAGTAGCCGATGATCGGCTCGGTCTTGGAGTGGTACTCCTCCAGACGGACCCGCACGGCCTCCTCGGTGTCGTCCGAGCGCTGGTACAGCTCGCCGCCGCACTCGTCGCAGACGCCCTCGACCTTCGGCGGGTTGTAGACCACGTGGAAGACGTGGCTGCCCTCGTTGCGGCAGAGGCGACGCCCGGCGATCCGCTTGACGACCTCCTCCTCCGGCACCTCGAGGTCCAGCACGCCGTCGAGGACGATGCCCTGCTCGGTGAGGAACTCGTCCAGCGCCTTGGCCTGGCCGAGGTTGCGCGGGAAGCCGTCGAGCAGGAAGCCGTTCGCGGCGTCCGCCTGGAGCATGCGGTCCTTGGCCATCCCGATGGTCACCTCGTCCGGGACCAGGCGACCGGCGTCCATGTACGACTTCGCCTCGAGCCCCAGCGGGGTGCCCTGGCTGATGTTCGCACGGAACAGGTCGCCGGTGGAGATGTGGGGGATGGACAGGGTCTTGGCCAGGACGTGCGCCTGAGTACCCTTCCCGGCCCCGGGAGGACCAACGAGGACGATACGCATCAGCGGAGGAACCCTTCGTAATTGCGCTGCTGGAGCTGGCTCTCGATCTGCTTCACAGTTTCGAGTCCGACGCCGACGACGATGAGCACGCTGGTGCCGCCGAACGGGAAGTTGGTCTGCTGTCCGAAGGCGACCAGGGCGATCATCGGGATCAACGCGATCAGGCCCAGGTAGAGCGAACCCGGCCACGTGATTCGGGTCAGCACGTAGTTCAGGTACTCGGCCGTCGGCCGGCCGGCCCGGATGCCCGGGATGAACCCACCATACTTCTTCATATTGTCGGCAACTTCTTCGGGGTTGAAGGAGATGGCGACGTAGAAGAAGGCGAAGAAGACGATCAGCAGGAAGTAGGTGGCCATGTAGATCGGGTGGTCACCCTTGACGAAGTTCGTCCGGATCCAGGTCGCCCAGCCGGCCTGGCTGTTGGTCAGCTGCACCACCAGGGCCGGGATGTACAGCAGCGACGAGGCGAAGATGACCGGGATGACACCGGCCTGGTTCACCTTGAGCGGGATGTAGGTCGAGGTGCCGCCGAACGCCCGGCGGCCGATCATCCGCTTCGCGTACTGGACCGGGATCCGGCGCTGGGCCTGCTCGACGAAGATGACCAGCATCACAACGATGACGCCGACGGCGACCACGGAGAGGAACTCGACCCAGCCGTCGCCGATGGTGCCGGACTGCTTGATCGCCCACATCGAGGACGGGAACTGCGCGGCGATCGAGGTGAAGATCAGCAGCGACATGCCGTTGCCGATGCCGCGGTCGGTGATCAGCTCACCCAGCCACATGATCACCGTGGTGCCGGCGGTCATCGTCAGCACCATGACGGCGATCCGGAACACACCGGTGTCCGGGACGATCTGGTTGGCCAGCGGGCAGCCGGAGAACAGCGCACCGCTGGAGGCCGTCGCGACGATGCCGGTGCCCTGGAGCACGGCGAGCGCGATGGTCAGGTAGCGGGTGTACTGGGTGATCTTCGCCTGGCCGGCCTGGCCCTCCTTCTTCAGCATCTCCAGTCGCGGGATCACGACGGTGAGGAGCTGGAGGATGATGCTCGCCGTGATGTACGGCATGATGCCGAGGGCGAAGATCGTCAGCTGGAGAAGCGCGCCACCACTGAACAGGTTGACGAGCCCGAACAGGCCGCTGTTCTTCGTCTCCTTCACACACTCGTTCACCGCCGTGAAGCTCACGCCGGGGATCGGGATGTGCGAGCCCAGCCGGAACAGCACCATGATGCCCAGCGTGAACAGCAGCTTCTTGCGCAGGTCGGGCGTCTGGAACGCCCGCGCGAACGCACTGAGCACGGTGCCTCCTGCGCCTCCCGCGCGTCGTCGGCGGGAGGGTCGGTCCTGAAAGGGGGAGTTTGCGGTTCGGGCTCCCGTACAGACGGCACAGGCGAGCCTACGCGCAGCCTACAAGGGAACTCCACGGACTCTAACAGTGCGCAGCCACTCGGAAGAAGCGCGTACGGCCCCTCCCCCACTCACGGGGTACGGGATGCCCGGATTTGCCACACAAAAGAACGAGGGCCCCGGCGCCGACCTGGCCGGAAACGGCGCGAGCCCCGCGCCTCCCGAAGGAGACGCGGGGCTCACAGCCGGTTCAGCGGGCTCAGACGAGCTCGGTGACCGTACCGCCGGCGGCGGTGATCTTCTCGGCGGCGGAGCCGGAGACGGCGTCGACCGTCACCTGAAGCGCAACCGAGATCTCGCCGGTGCCGAGCACCTTGACGAGGGAGTTCTTGCGAACCGCGCCCTTGGCGACCAGGTCCTCGACCGTGACCTCGCCACCCTGCGGGTAGAGCTCGGCCAGCTTGTCCAGGTTGACAACCTGGAACGTGATCTTGAACGGGTTCTTGAAGCCCTTCAGCTTCGGCAGACGCATGTGGAGCGGCATCTGGCCACCCTCGAAGCGCTGCGGAACCTGGTAGCGGGCCTTGGTGCCCTTGGTACCACGACCGGCGGTCTTACCCTTGGAGCCCTCACCACGACCCACGCGGATCTTGTCGGTCTTGGCACCCGGGGCGGGCCGCAGGTTGTGGATCTTGATCGGGTTGTCGCCCATGATCAGTCCACCTCCTCAACCGTCACCAGGTGACGGACCGTGTGGGCCATCCCGCGGATCTCGGGACGGTCCTCCTTCACCACGACGTCGTGCATGCGCTTGAGACCAAGCGAACGCAGGGTGTCACGGTGGTTCTGCTTGCTGCCGATGTACGACTTGGTCTGCGTGATCTTCAGGCGAGCCATCAGGCGCTCACCCCTGCAGCACGCGCCCGCAGCAGAGCGGCGGGGGCCACGTCCTCCAGCGGCAGGCCACGACGGGCGGCGATCTCCTCGGGGCGAACGAGGCCCTTCAGAGCAGCCACGGTGGCGTGCACGATGTTGATCGCGTTGTCGGAGCCGAGCGACTTCGACAGGATGTCGTGGATACCGGCGCACTCCAGGACGGCGCGCACCGGACCACCGGCGATAACACCGGTACCGGGGGCGGCGGGCTTCAGCAGCACGACGCCGGCGGCCTTCTCACCCTGGATCGGGTGCGGGATGGTGCCCTGGATACGGGGAACCTTGAAGAAGTTCTTCTTGGCCTCCTCAACACCCTTGGCGATGGCGGCCGGAACCTCCTTCGCCTTCCCGTAACCGACACCCACGGTGCCCTCGCCATCGCCCACCACGACCAGCGCGGTGAAGCTGAAGCGACGACCACCCTTGACAACCTTGGCGACACGGTTGATCGCGACGACGCGCTCGACGTAAGCGGTCTTCTCGACGGCGGGGGCGTTGCCCCGGTCGTCACGCTTACGGTCGCGCCGCTCGCCACCGGTGCCGCCGCCGGCGCCGCTACCGCGGCGCTGGGGTCCAGCCATTGGAATTACCTCTCTCGATTACGTCCGCCGACAGAGTCGACGAGCGGCTTAGAAGTCGAGCCCGGCCTCGCGAGCCGCGTCCGCCAGGGCGGCGATGCGGCCGGCGTACCGGTTGCCCGCGCGGTCGAAGACGACCGACTCGATGCCGGCGGCCTTGGCGCGCTCGGCGACCAGGCTCCCGACCTTCTTGGCCAGCTCGGTCTTGTCGCCCTCGGCGCCCTTGATGGACACGTCGAGGGTGGACGCCGACGCCAGGGTGTGACCCTTGGCGTCGTCGATGACCTGGGCGACCATGTGGCGGTTCGAGCGCGTCACGACGAGACGCGGACGCACCTCGGTGCCGACGACGCGCTTGCGAACGCGGATCGCGCGGCGCTTGCGAGCGGCGCTCTTGTAGGCGTTGCCCTTGCCGATCTTGACAGAGACACTCATCGCTTACTTACCACTCTTTCCGACCTTGCGGCGGATAACCTCGCCCGCGTACTTGACACCCTTGGCCTTGTACGGGTCGGGCTTGCGCAGCTTGCGGATGTTCGCGGCGACCTCGCCGACCTTCTGCTTGTCGATGCCGTCCACGTGGAACTTGGTGGGCGACTCGACGACGAAGGAGATGCCCTCCGGCGCGGTGACCAGGATCGGGTGGCTGTAGCCGAGCGAGAACTCCATGTCGGAGCCCTTCGCCGCGACGCGGTAACCAACACCGCTGATCTCCAGCGACTTGCGGTAGCCCGCGGTCACGCCGGTGATCATGTTCGCCACCAGCGTGCGGGTCAGGCCGTGCAGGGCCTTCGAGCGACGCTCGTCGTTCGGGCGGGTGACGAGCACGATGCCGTCCTCGCCCTTGCCGATCTCGATCGGCTCGGCGACGACGTGGGTGAGGGAGCCCTTCGGGCCCTTCACCGAGACCGCCTGGCCATCGATGGTGACGTCCACGCCAGCGGGGACCTGGATGGGCAGCCGTCCAATGCGCGACATTGCTGTACCTCCGTTTCCCGAATTACCAGACGTAGGCGAGAACTTCTCCGCCTACGCCCTTCTTGGCGGCCTGCTTGTCGGTGAGGAGACCCGAGGACGTGGAGATGATCGCCACGCCCAGGCCGCCGAGCACCTTCGGCAGGTTGGTGGACTTTGCGTAAACACGCAGACCCGGCTTGCTGATGCGCTTGATGCCGGCGATGGAGCGCTCACGGTTGGGGCCGAACTTGAGCTCGATGGTCAGCTTCTTGCCGACCTCGCCCTCAGCGGGCTCCTCAACCTTGTAGGAGGAGATGTACCCCTCCTGCTGCAGGATCTCGGCGACGTGCGCCTTGATCTTGCTGGCCGGCATCGCCACGGAGTCGTGGTACGCCGAGTTCGCGTTACGCAGACGCGTGAGCATGTCTGCGATGGGGTCGGTCATGGTCATGATGGCCTCAGGCCTCTCTCGCCGTGGTTTCTCCGCACCAGGTCCCCCTGCCGCACTCTTCCGAGTTCGCCAGGGGCACAAGCGCAGGGGACCTACGACGTAGTAAGACTGGGTGCGAGCCCTCCCAGAAGAGGACCACGGACATCCATGGGGAAGCCGTGGCAGGGGGCCCGACCCCACAACCTTACGGGAATCCGTACGGAGGCCCAAAACGGGCCGGTGTGGGATCGGGCACCTCTGCTTCGCTGTGTGCCTAAAGCGCCTGGACTACCAGGAGCTCTTGGTCACGCCCGGCAGCTCGCCGCGGTGCGCCATCTCACGGAGGCAGACACGGCACAGGCCGAACTTGCGGTACACCGAGTGCGGACGGCCGCAGCGCTGGCACCGGGTGTAGGCCCGGACGCCGAACTTCGGCTTGCGCTCGGACTTCGCGATGAGGGACTTCTTCGCCATTGGCTCACGCCTCCTTGAACGGGAAGCCCAGAGCGCGCAGGAGCGCCCGGCCCTCGTCGTCGGTCTGAGCGGTGGTCACGACGGTGATGTCCATACCGCGCTGACGGTCGACCTTGTCCTGGTCGATCTCGTGGAACATAACCTGCTCGGTCAGACCGAAGGTGTAGTTGCCACGGCCGTCGAACTGCTTCGGGGAGAGGCCACGGAAGTCGCGGATTCGCGGCAGCGCCAGCGAAACCAGGCGGTCCAGGAACTCCCACATGCGGTCACCACGGAGGGTGACGTGGGTGCCGATCGGCTGGCCCTCGCGCAGCTTGAACTGCGCGATGGACTTGCGGGCCTTGGTCACGGCCGGCTTCTGACCGGTGATCGCGGTCAGGTCCTTGATCGCACCCTCGATCAGCTTGCTGTCACGGGCAGCCTCGCCGACACCCATGTTGACCACGACCTTGACCAGGCCGGGGATCAGCATGACGTTCTCGTACGAGAACTGCTCCTGCAGCTGGCCCTTGATCTCGGAGTTGTAACGCTCCTTGAGGCGGGGGGCCACCTTCTCAACAGTCGTCTCAGACATCAGATGTCCTCACCGGTCCGCTTGGCAACGCGGATCTTGTTGCCCTGGTCGTCGAAGCGGTAACCGACGCGGGTGACGACCTTCTTGCCGTCCTTCTCCACGACCAGCTGGACGTTGGAGACGTGCACCGGGGCCTCAACGGTGACGATGCCACCCTGGGTGCCCGGACCCGGCTTGGTGTGCTTCTTGACCCGGTTCACACCCTCGACCAGGACCTTGTTCTCAGCCGGCATGGCCTGGATGACCTTGCCCTGCTTGCCCTTGTCCTTGCCGGTGATGACCTGAACCAGGTCACCCTTCTTGATCTTCATGCTGTTCGCCATGGGTTAGAGCACCTCCGGCGCCAGCGAGATGATCTTCATGAACTTCTTGTCGCGCAGCTCGCGGCCCACGGGGCCGAAGATGCGGGTGCCACGGGGGTCACCCTCGGTGTTCTTCAGCACGACGGCGGCGTTCTCGTCGAAACGGATGTACGAGCCATCCGGACGACGACGCTCCTTGACGGTGCGGACGACGACGCACTTGACGACGTCACCCTTCTTCACCGAACCACCGGGGATCGCGTCCTTGACGGTCGCGACGATGACGTCCCCGATTCCGGCGTAGCGGCGACCGGAGCCACCGAGAACACGGATGCAAAGGATCTCCTTGGCACCAGTGTTGTCGGCAACACGCAGTCGCGACTCCTGCTGGATCACAGCTTTCTCCTGATCGTCAACGAGAGTCGACGGGCCGGCCGCTGCTCACACCGGCGTCCCAGGGGGACCCGGTGCACATACGGCCGTACCTCATCGGCTTCGTTACTTGGCCTTCTCGAGGATCTCGACGACGCGCCAGCGCTTCGTCGCGGACAGCGGGCGGGTCTCCGCGAGGAGGACCCGGTCGCCCACGCCGCACGCGTTCTGCTCGTCGTGCGCCTTCAGCTTGTTCGTACGGCGGATGACCTTGCCGTACAGAGCGTGCTTGACGCGGTCCTCGACGGCGACGACGACGGTCTTGTCCATCTTGTCGCTGACGACGAGACCCTCACGGGTCTTGCGGAAACCGCGCGTCTCGTTGGTGTTCTCAGTCATCAGGCGTTCTCCACCGTCTCGATGCCCAGCTCGCGCTCGCGCATCAGGGTGTAGATCCGCGCGATGTCCTTGCGGACGAGCTTGAGCCGTCCGTGGTTGTCGAGCTGCCCGGTCGCCGCCTGGAAGCGGAGGTTGAACAGCTCCTCCTTGGCCTCGCGAAGCTTGGCAACGAGACCCTCGTTGTCCAGCTGGCGAAGCTCAGCAGCCTTGGTAGCGGCCGACATCAGCTCTCACCGTCCTCGCGCCGGACGATCCGGCACTTCATCGGCAGCTTGTGCGCGGCGCGGGTGAGCGCCTCGCGAGCAACCTTCTCGTTCGGGTACGACAGCTCGAACATGACCCGACCCGGGTGCACGTTCGCGATCCACCACTCCGGCGAACCCTTACCGGAACCCATGCGGGTCTCGGCCGGCTTCTTGGTGAGCGGGCGGTCCGGGTAGATGTTGATCCAGACCTTGCCGCCACGGCGGATGTGACGGGTGATCGCGATACGAGCGGACTCGATCTGACGGTTCGTCACGTAGGCCGGGGTGACGGCCTGGATGCCGAACTGGCCGAACGCCAGCTCGGTGCCACCCTTGGCAGCGCCACGGCGCTTCGGGTGGTGCTGCTTGCGGTGCTTGACCCGACGGGGGATCAGCATTGCGGTCAGGCCTCCGTTCCGGTGTTCTCGGCAGCCGGAGCCTCGACGGCCGGGGCCGCGGGGGCCTCGGCAGCGGCGGGACGACGGCCGCGGCCACCGCGCTCGCCACCACGGCGCTCGCCACCGCGGGCGGGACGACCACCCTCGGGACGGGCCGGGCGGTTACCCGAGCGGGCAGCGGCGTTCTCAGCGCGGACCTCGGCGATGTTCTTGACGTCGCCCTTGTAGATCCAGACCTTCACGCCGATGCGGCCGAAGGTCGTCTTGGCCTCGAAGAAGCCGTAGTCGACGTTCGCGCGCAGGGTGTGCAGCGGCACACGGCCCTCGCGGTAGAACTCCGAACGGCTCATCTCGGCGCCGCCGAGACGACCGGAGCACTGGACCTTGATGCCCTTGGCGCCGGACTTCATGGTGCCCTGCATCGACTTGCGCATGGCACGGCGGAAGGAGACGCGGGAGGACAGCTGCTCCGCGACGCCCTGAGCCACGAGCTGGGCGTCCAGCTCGGGGTTCTTGACCTCGAGGATGTTCAGCTGGACCTGCTTGCCGGTCAGCTTCTCGAGGTCGCCGCGGATGCGGTCGGCCTCGGTGCCACGGCGACCGATGACGATGCCGGGGCGAGCGGTGTGGATGTCAACGCGGACGCGGTCGCGGGTGCGCTCGATCTCGACCTTGGAGATGCCGGCGCGCTCCATGCCCTTCGTCATCATGCGACGAATGGCGACGTCTTCCTTGACGTAGTCCTTGTACAGCTTGTCGGCGTACCAACGGGACTTGAAGTCCGTGCTGATGCCGAGGCGGAACCCGTGCGGGTTAACCTTCTGGCCCATTACCGGGTCCCTTCCTTGCTGCTGACGACCACGGTGATGTGGCTGGTCCGCTTGCGGATCCGGTAGGCACGGCCCTGGGCACGCGGACGGAACCGCTTCAGGGTCGGACCCTCGTCAACGTACGCCTCGGAGATGTAGAGGTCGTCCACGTTGGAGTGGTTGTAGTTGTGCGCGGCGTTGGCAATGGCGCTGTCGAGCACCTTGCCGACCGGCACGGTGGCGGCCTGCGGAGCGAAACGCAGGACGGCCTGGGCCTCCGTGGCCGGCAGGCCACGGATGAGGTCCACCACGCGGCGGGCCTTCATGGGCGTTACGCGGATGTACCGCGCCTGAGCCCTGGCTTCCATGGTTGTCCCCTTAATGGAGTAAGTCATTGAGTCGTTCTGGCGCTGAAGCTCAGGCGCTTAGCGACGCTTCGACTTCCGGTCTTCCTTCACGTGGCCACGGAAGGTGCGGGTCGGAGCGAACTCGCCGAGCTTGTGGCCGACCATCGACTCGGTGACGAACACCGGGACGTGCTTACGGCCATCGTGAACCGCGATCGTGTGACCGAGCATGCTCGGGGAGATCACGGAACGACGGGACCAGGTCTTGATGACGTTCTGAGTACCCGCCTCGTTCTGAGCGTCCACCTTCTTGATGAGGTGGCCGTCGATGAAGGGGCCCTTCTTAAGACTGCGCGGCATCTGACCTGCTCCTAGCGCTTCTTGTTGGTCTTGCGGCGGCGCACGATGAGCTTGTCCGACGCCTTGTTCGGGCGACGGGTGCGGCCCTCGGGCTTACCCCACGGCGAGACCGGGTGGCGACCACCGGAGGTCTTACCCTCACCACCACCGTGCGGGTGGTCGATCGGGTTCATGGCGACACCACGCACGGTCGGGCGGACGCCCTTCCAGCGCATACGGCCGGCCTTGCCCCAGTTGATGTTCGACTGCTCGGCGTTGCCGACCTCGCCGACGGTCGCGCGGCAGCGCGCGTCCACCAGGCGGATCTCACCGGAGGGCATGCGCAGGTGCGCCATCTTGCCCTCACGCGCCAGCAGCTGGATGCCGGAGCCGGCCGAGCGGGCCAGCTTGGCACCGCCGCCGGGACGCAGCTCCACCGCGTGGATGGTGGTACCGACCGGGATGTTGCGCAGCGGCAGGTTGTTGCCCGGCTTGATGTCGGCGCCAGCGCCGTTCTCGATCCGGTCACCCTGCGCGATGCCGCGCGGCGCGATGATGTAGCGCTTCTCGCCGTCCGCGTAGTGCAGGAGCGCGATGCGCGCGGTGCGGTTCGGGTCGTACTCGATGTGCGCGACCTTGGCCGGCACGCCGTCCTTGTCGTGACGACGGAAGTCGATCACGCGGTAGGCGCGCTTGTGACCGCCACCCTGGTGGCGAGCAGTGACACGACCGGCGTTGTTACGGCCGCCCTTGCTGTGCAGGGGGCGAACCAGCGACTTCTCCGGCGTGGACCGCGTGATTTCTACGAAGTCGGCCACGCTGGAGCCACGACGGCCCGGCGTAGTCGGCTTGTACTTGCGGATGCCCATTTGGCTCTCTCGTCCTCGTCCTAATCGACGATCACGATCTCCTTGTTCAGGAGACCGGACCACCGAAGATGTCGATGCGGTTGCCCTCGGCCAGCGTCACGATGGCGCGCTTGGTGTCCTTGCGCTTGCCAAAGCCCGTCTTGGACCGCTTGCGCTTGCCCTGACGGTTGATCGTGTTGACAGCCTCGACCTTGACCGAGAAGACCGCCTCGACGGCCTGCTTGATCTGGGTCTTGTTGGCGCCCGGCGACACGATGAACGTGTACTTGTTCTCGTCGAGAAGGCTGTAGCTCTTCTCGGAGATGACCGGCTTCACCAGGACGTCACGGGGGTCCGTGAACGTCTTGCTCGTAACGTCGCTCATCAGGCGGCGCTCCCTTCGAGCTCGCCCTCAGCGGCAACGGCCTTGGCGGACGCGGCCGGACCGGCCACGAAACGCTCGAAGGCGGCCTGGGTGAAGACCACATCGTCGGAGACGAGCACGTCGTAGGTGTTCAGCTGACCGGCGTCCAGGATGTGCACGTTCGGCAGGTTGCGAGCGGACTTGAGGCCCAGCTCGTCCGCACGCTCGACGACCAGGAGGACGTTCTTGCGGTCGGTGATCTTGCCGAACAGGCTCTTGGCGGCCTTGGTCGACGGCGCCTCGGTCGCGGTCACGTCGGTGATGACGTGGATGCGGTTGTGGCGGGCCCGGTCGGTGAGCGCACCGCGCAGAGCGGCGGCGATCATCTTCTTCGGGGTCCGCTGCGAGTAGTCGCGCGGCACGGGACCGTGCACGACGCCACCGCCGGCGAACTGCGGCGCACGGGTCGAGCCCTGACGGGCGCGGCCGGTGCCCTTCTGGCGGTACGGCTTCTTGCCGCCACCGCGGACCTCGCCACGAGTCTTGGTCTTGTGGGTGCCCTGACGGGCCGCAGCGAGCTGCGCCACGACGACCTGGTGCATCAGCGGAACGCTGACCTTCGCGTCGAAGATCTCGGCCGGCAGCTCGATGCTGCCGGTCTTGTCGCCAGCCGGCGACAGGATGTCAATGGTGCTCATTTCCTCACAGCCCCTTCGCCGCGGTGCGGACGAGGACGAGGCCGCCGTTCGGGCCCGGGACGGCGCCCTTGATGAGCAGCAGACCCTTCTCCGCGTCGACCGCGTGCACGGTCAGGTTCTGGGTGGTCACACGCTCGTGACCCATCCGACCAGCCATGCGCAGGCCCTTGAACACACGGCCCGGGGTGGCGCAGCCACCGATGGAACCGGGCGAACGGTGCTTGCGCTGGGTGCCGTGACCGGCGCCGAGACCCTTGAAGTTGTGACGCTTCATGACACCGGCGAAGCCCTTGCCCTTGGAGGTGCCGGTCACGTCGACCTTGACACCCGCCTCGAACAGCTCGGCGGTGATCTCCTGGCCCAGGGTGTACTCGGAGGCGTCCGAGGTACGGAGCTCGACCAGGTGGCGGCGCGGGGTGACACCGGCCTTGGCGAAGTGACCCGCGAGGGGCTTGTTCACCTTGCGGGGGTCGATCTCGCCGAAGCCGATCTGGACGGCGTCGTAGCCGGCCGGGCTGTCGGCGGTGTGGACCTGGGTCACGACATTCGGCCCGGCCTTGACGACGGTCACCGGGACGACCCGGTTGTTCTCGTCCCAGACCTGGGTCATGCCGAGCTTCTCGCCCAGGATGCCCTTAATCTGCTTAGCCATCTTCGGTGCGCCTCTCAGAGCTTGATCTCGATGTCGACGCCAGCCGGCAGGTCGAGACGCATGAGCGAGTCAACCGTCTTCGGCGTGGGGTCGAGGATGTCGATCAGACGCTTGTGAGTACGCATCTCGAAGTGCTCGCGCGAGTCCTTGTACTTGTGCGGCGAGCGGATGACGCAGTACACGTTCTTCTCAGTGGGCAGCGGCACCGGGCCCGCGACCTGCGCACCAGTACGGATCACCGTCTCGACGATCTTCTTCGCCGAGGAGTCGATGACCTCGTGGTCGTAGGCCTTGAGCCGGATGCGGATCTTCTGTCCCGCCATGGCTACTCAGTAGTCCTTTGTCCTTAGTTGCCGCACGACTCCCCCTCCGACCCCCGCGCTCGGGCGTGTCGCACTCGCGCTTGCAAAAAACCGGCGAAGTACTTCGTCGGTTTCGAACTTTCGGGGTGGGGGGAGCCGGGCCGAGGCCCCGCACACGCTTCCCGGAAGATTCCCGTACTTTCGCCCCGCAGCTGCCGTGGCGTAGAACTCACGCTTGACGGCCATCACGGGAACGACGAGTACATGGGACTCGCTTCCGGTCCTCCCGGCGGGAGGCGCGCAGCATCGGCACTCAACCGAGCAACTTGGACATACTGCCACATGGAGCAGCCCGGATGCCAATCGGGGCCGGTGAGGCGTACCTCACCGACCCCGATCGGGTAGTCCTGCTGCTACCGGCGGCGGGTGCCGCCGGTCCGGGTCACCAGGGTCGCTTGTAGCCGCAGACCAGCGCCCAGTCCTCGCCGCTCACGTTGGCGCACCACAGCCGGCCCTTGTCGGGCTCGTTGTTGTACTCCTTGAGGTCCTTGTTCACCGGGGCACAGTCGGTCGGCCCGGCCGGATCGTACTTGGGGCACTTGCCGTTCTTGTTCACCAGGATGTGGGCGCGCCAGGCGTCCGCGCCCATGTCGACGCCCTTGGCGTTCGCGGTCGGCACGAATTCCGGCTTGGTGGTCGGCATGTAGCGGTCGACCGACCAGGAGGCGGCCATGGTGGCGAACAGCGCCACCGCGCACACCGCGCCGGCCACCAGGCGGCCGGTGACCGAGGAGCCGAGCGTCAGCGGCGCGGGCCCGCCGTCGACGCCGATCCGCTGCACCGTCCGGAGCCAGCCGGTGCCCCGCTGGACGGCGAACATCAGGCCGAGCACCGCGAGGATCATCAGCGCGTACAAGATGATCCAGGTGGTGCGCGGGTACAGCTGGACGGCCTTGGCCTGGGCCAGGTGCGAGGCGAAGTAGAAGCGCAGCAGCCAGGCACTGACCAGGGTGGCCGCCACGGTCCGCACGGTGATGCTGCGCAGGCCCAGGCCCAGGGCCAGCGCGGCGCCGGCCAGCAGCATCAGGGTGTAGGCGCTCTGCCCGGAGAGCTCCCCGCGCCACGGGAAGTCGTGGTAGGTCATGCCGGCGTTGCGGTCCGAGGCCCAGCCCATGATGTACGCCGGGTCGATGTACACCGACAGGTAGGCGTACCGGTCCTTGGCCTGGGCACCCAGTCGCACCAGCTCGTACAGCAGCGGCGAGCCGACCACGCCGGCGCTCACCAGGGTCGCGCCGAGGAAGAGCAGCACCCGCTTGATCCGGGCGGCGCCCTGGCGCCACGGGATGACGAACAGCGTCAGGACGAAGACGCCGGGCGCGGCCCAGACGAACCAGCCCGAGTACCAGAGGAACATCACGCCGAAGGAGACGCCGAAGCCGATTCCGCGCAGCAGCGTGGAGCGGGCGGTCAGCTCGTGCGCCCGGCGCAGCTCGCGCAGGGCGCCGGCCAGCATCGGCACCATGACGATCATGGTGACGTGGCTGTACGGCCGGATCGGGTCGAGGAACAGGATCGCGGACGGGACGGCGATCAGCAGCGCCCAGAACGGGCGCAGCAGCAGCCGCCACGACAGGTACGCCATCGGACCGACCAGCGCGGTGCAGATCAGCTGGATGTCCTTCAGGGCGTAGCCGACGCCGCCGACGCCGCCGTAGAACAGCTTCGACCAGATCGCCATCGCCGCGGGGAAGCCGGGCGGGTAGACGCCGGGCAGGCCCTGGCCGCGCAGCATGTCGTTGGCCATGCCGATCAGGTTGCCCGGGTCGCCCTCCTGGCCGCCGAGGCCCCACTGGGTGCCGTTGAGCGCGACCACGATCCCGCCGGCCACCACACCGGTGGACAGCCCGGCCACGGCCGCGCAGACCAGCCGCTGGGCCAGCTGGTTCCGGGCCACGCTGCCCCGGTAGGCGGTGTACAGCAGCACCGCCAGGACGGGCAGGCCCACCACGGCGGCGTACTTCTGGATCATGGCCAGGCCGCTGACCTGGCCGACCCGGTTGAGCGGGTTGACGTCAATGCGGGTGCAGATCAGGGCGAAGCCGAACGCCGCCACGATCGAGACCAGGGCCTCGGCCGAGCGGACCGCCAAGGGCCGCGCCAGCAGGCCGTCGAACCGCCCGGGGCGGGGGGCGACCGTGCCCTCCGGTTGCCGCGACTCCGTGCGGGAGCCGCCGACCGGGCTGGTGGCCAGATCAGTCATGTCAGTCACTTCCGTGGTGGCCACTACCGGTGAGTGGCGTGGAGTGGCGCGGGGGACGGCGATCAGCGGACATCATAGGGCCGCTACCAGAGGCCCCGGCCTCGGGCAAAGACCCTATTCCGGCCTTATCGACCCAGGTCAGCTGCTGCGGACCGCGCGGCCCACCATGGCACCGGCGTGGGAGAAGTCACCCGCGCCGAGGCGGCCGGCGGCGACCATCAGGGCGTGCAGACGGGACGACAGGTGCAGGTCGGCGGAGCGGGCCGCGGCGTTCCAGCCCTTGGCGCGCAGCTCCTTGGAGATGAGGGTGTAGTACCGCAGCTCCTCGTCGAAGCGCTTGCCGTCCTTCACCCGGGTGGAGGAGTCGCTGGCCTGGTGCCGGCGGTAGCGGAACACCGGGCGCTCGTCGACCAGCAGGTTGCCGCCCTCCATCAGCATGTCGACCATGAAGGCCAGGTCGTGGATGGCGTCGATGTCCGGGCGGTACGGGATCTTCGACAGTGCGGACTGCCGGTAGGTGAGCGACGGCGTGTACAGCCAGTTGCCGGACAGCAGGCTCTTGACCGCGGCCTCGCCACTGATCACGCCGGCCTTGCGGGCCGGGGCGCTGATCCGGCGCTTGACCTTGTCACCGATGCCGAGCGAGGGCACCAGCGTCCCGTCGCTGTCCATCACCCGCACGCCCGGCTGGACGGCGATCGCGTTCGGGTCGGCCTTCATCCGCTCCAGGACGACGTCCAGGTAGTCCGGCTCCAGCAGGTCGTCGGCGCCCATCATCGAGACGAACTCGCGCTCGGCGAGGGTCGAGGCCTTGTAGGTGTTGCCGTTGGGGCCCAGCCGCTCCTCGTTGCGGACGTACCGGATCCGCTCGTCGTTCAGGCCCTCGATGTACTCCAGCGCCCGGTTGCCCGGGTACTGGTCATCCACGATCGTCAGCCGCCAGTCCTGCTGGTGCTGGGCCCGGATGCTGTCGATGGTGGCGAACAGGTACTCCGGGTCGCCGTAGTACGGGATGACGAAATCGACGCTCATGACGGCGCCGCACCTCCTGGTCCTGGGTCACGCTTCGGTGCCGCCCGGCCTCGGCCAGCCAGACGCCCCAAGTCAACCAGCTTCCGGTGGGTGGCCGCTGATCGGTACCGGTCCGGGCCCGGGCCGGGGCACCCACAACCGACGCCGGCGGGCGCACGGATGAACGGCCCTGGAATTCCCCTCCGGAAAGCGGACTTTCGCGACGAACCCGAATCACCGATCAGCGCAACGAATGTCCGTTATGTCGACCCATTCCAGGCATTCCGCATGCGAGCGTTGGTGATATGAGCCTACTGTTAGAGTCGCATTTTGGCGCATCGCCACCCGCAACGGGTTTCGAAGGGTTCCCGAATGACCATCAGCGCACTGGACGGCCTCCGAAGAACGGGCCGGTCGCGCTCCGCCCCACCCGACTCGTCGTCAGTCCCGCAGCACGCCACCGGCCGTCCGGAATCGCGCTGGTGGCTGATCGCCGAAGGTGCCGTCGGCGCCGCCGTCGCCATGTTCACGACGTGGCTGGCACGGTTCGTGCACGTCGACCCCATGGTGCGGGTGGGGCAGGTCAGTGGGCTGGCCTCACTCCAGCTCTTTCTGCTGGTCCTGATGGCAGCGACGCTCGCGGTCGCGATTCCGGCGATGCGCCGGTGGCGGCTGCTTCCCGTCCAATTCGCCTCCGCGGTATTCGCCGGGCTCGCCACCGGAATTACCGCGGCCGGTATCTCGATCGCTCTCAAGGGCACCAGCTGGCCGCTGAACGGGCAGGCCGGCGACTCCGTCACCCTGCAGAACTGGGCGTACCAGCTGGCCCACGGCGGCGCGATGGACCCGACGTACCCGCCGCTGTTCCCGCACCTGCTCAGCTGGTACACCCAGCTGTTCACCGACGGTGACCCGGGTCACGCGCTCAAGATGCTCGGCCTGGCGTTCACCGCGCTGCTCGGCCCCGTCGCCTACCTGGCCTGGCGACTGCTGCTGCCCCCGCTGTGGGCGCTCGGCATCGGCGTCACCTCGGCGATCCCGCTGATGGATCCGTACAAGCCGTACACCTCGGTGGTCCTGGTCGGCCTGCTCCCCGTCCTGGCCAAGCTGCTCCAGCTGATCCAGCGCTCGCAGCTGCTCTCCCGGCGGGAGGCCGTGCTGCTCGGTGTGGCCGTCGGCGGTGTCCTCGGGGTCCTGTTCCTGCTCTACTCCGGCTGGTTCGTCTGGTCCGCCGCCGGGCTGATCCTCCTCGGCCTGGTCCTCCTGGTGCGGCTGCGCCGGCTGCACGGCAACCGAGCGCTCGGTGTGGCCGTGCTGCTGCTGGGATCGACCGGTGCCACCTTCCTGCTGGTCTCCGGCGTCTACCTGTACCGGCTCCTCACGTCGGCGGGCGCGGCCGTCGACCGGTACTGCTACTTCGACGTCTACACCGAGCCCACCTACTTCGCGATGTGGGGCAGTGACGTGCCCGGCTCCCTGGCGTACGGCACCTGGCCCGCCCCCGGCGAGATCGGCGGCGTCAGCCTGTTCACCGTGCTGCTGCTCGCCGGTGCCGGTGCGGCGCTGGCGCTCGGGCCGCGCAACTCCGTGGTCCTGGCCATCGCCGCCGCGGCCGCCAGCGCCTTCGCGATGCGCTACTGGTACGCCTCGCACATGTTCAAGAACCAGGCGGTGATGCTGTACCCGCGCACCAACGCCCAGCTGCTGTACTGCTTCCTCGCCCTCACCGGCTTCGCCTTCTTCCTCGGCCTGGACCGGTACCGGAACCGACGGCTCAAGACCGGCCCCGCCGCCGCGATCCGCACCCCGCGCGGGGCCGTCGTCGGCGCGCTCTGCGCCCTCGGGCTCCTGTTCGGCATGGCCGGCTCCTCCACCGCCAACAGGTACATGCCGGAGGACCCGCGGCACAGGTCCGGATTCGGCAGCTTCGCCTGGGAGGCGCAGACCCTGCGCGGTCTGGACGGCAGCTGCTCGCCCTACGCGCCGGAGGAGCTCTGCCACGACGCCCAGAAGCCGGCCGCCTCGGTGGAGGCGGCGGAGCGTCGCGACGCCGAGAACACGAGGCGGGCCGAGACGGAGCCCGCTCCGGCCAAGGTGACCTGCCAGGACCGCAATCCCTTCCCGCTGCCGAACACCCGCCACGCCGGCGCGAACCGGCTCTCCGTCACCGTGGCTGCGCTGCTTGCCGGTTGACCCGGCACGGGCGCCGGTCGGCGCCCCGGGATACGACGAAGCCCTCCCGGCGGCGGTCCCGCCGGGAGGGCTTCGTGGTGTCGGTGTCCGGGTCAGCCCCGGTCGTTGACGGCGTAGACGCGGACCGGGTCGTTCCCGCTGACCAGGTGGAACCGGGCCCGGTCGGTCTCCACCATCTTGATCATCTCGCCGTCGCGCCAGCCGGCCGGGTCGAGCGCGAGGTACTGCGCACCGGTCCGGCGCAGGTCGGCGCGGAGCGCCTTGAGGTCCTCGGTGACGCCGACCTGGACGAGCTTGCGCTCCATCTTCAGGCCCATCAGCGGCAGCCGGATGTCCGGGCCCTGGTCGGAGATCGCGATGACCGAGCCGTCGGGCAGGTTCCGGACGTTGTGGAAGGTGTTCCACGGCCAGACCTGGTCCTGCTGCACCGAGCGGTTGCGCATCAGGTCGACGGTCTCCTTCACCGTGGCGCTGTGGTTGTGCGGCACCGACACCGTCAGGTACGTGGGCTCGGTCGCCGCCCACATCGAGTCCGCGGTGGTCGCCACCAGGCCGAAGCCGATGGCCACGGCCACCGCCCAACGGCCGTACCAGGCCACGCCGGTGGGACGCTCCCGGGCGCCGCTGATCCAGGTCAGGAACACCGCGAGGAAGACGCCGCCGAGGATCGGCAGGTAGATGGTGTACCGGGCCCACCACGGCCCCGGACTGGCCGCCGCCATCACGGCCATCGGCAGCAGCAGGCCCAGCAGCGGGGCCCACTGACGGCGGCAGACGAAGACCACCAGGCCCGCGAGCACAGCCGGGAACAGCACCCAGAGCCAGCCGGTGCCGAGGCCACCGAGTCGCTGGTCGTACGAGAAGGGGGTGGCGACCGGCGTGTTCCAGGACTCCCAGAGCTGTCCGGCCACACCACCGGCGTCCTTGATCGGCTTCGGGGTGTTGTTGACCATGATCAGGTCCTTCACCGTCCCCTTGCCGGAGAAGCCGAACATGGTGAAGGGGTAGAACGGGTTGTCGTAGGCGATCCAGGTCCGCACGTACCAGAACGAGGAGAGCAGCACCGAGGGCAGCACCAGCGCCACGCCCAGCACGGTCAGCTGACGCACCCCCGAGCGCAGCGGGCCGTCCGAACCCGGGTGCGACGCACCCTCGCCGGACGCACGGCGCTCGGCGAGCAGTGCGACGAGTACCTGACCGATGCCCACGGCGACGACGCAGGCCATCGTCAGCAGGTTGGAGGCCTTGACGCTGGTACCGAGGGCCAGCGCGACACCGGCCGGCCACAGGTAGCGCACGCGCCCCGCGACGGCGCCGTTGCCGTCCGGCAGGGCGAGCAGGAACTGGAACGCGGCCGCAGCGGTGGTCGCCGCACCCACATCGACGTAGGACGTCGCCGCCTGGGCGAGGACCGCAGGGATCGTCAGGAAGCCGAGCGCCGCGAGCAGCGCGTGGTCCCGACGGGCGCCGAACCGCTGCGCGAGGCCCAGGGTGGCCGTGAAGCCGAGCAGGGCGAACGGCAGGCTCGCGGCCCACGCCCAGCGCAGCGTGTGGGTGAAGACACCGGCCCAGGCCCCGAGCAGTTCCTGGCCCTGCGGGTAGACGTCCGACCAGAACGCGGCCGGGGTGTGGACGATCCGGCCCTCCTGGATCCACTGGGCCTGGCCGACCAGGTGGTACCACATGCCGTCCCACTCGGTCGGCAGGACGAAGGCGCCCAGCGCGATCCGCCAGCCGTACGCCGTCAGCACCAGCAGCGCGAGGACGACCACCGCCGGGTTGCGCCAGAGCGCCCCGCAGTGACGGACCGCCAGGAGAAGGCCGGACAGCGTCTCCCGGTGGCGGGCCAGCGCGGTGGGGCGCCGGCGCACCAGCGCCACCTCCGCCGCGCCGACGAGCAGGGCCGCGGCGAGCATCGGAACCGGCTTCAGGCCGTGGAAGGGGACTCCGACGAGCAGGGCCAGCCCGATCAGCTGGGTCACCCCGGCGAGGATCCAGGCCGAGAGGGCGTCAGCGGCCCGCCATGGCCCGAACGCGCCGACCACATGTGCCGTGCCGACGGCTGTCGCCGTCAGAGCCAACAACAGCCCCAGTACGCCCACGAGCGATCCTCAACCCATCCACACTTCTGCCACATGGGCACCTGAACGATGATCCCGGCGACGGTACCAGAGGCAAAAGAATGATCAACCGATCGGCCGCCCCCCGCGGCGAACGTTCCGACCCGTCGGCAATGCCTCCGCTTGTGCAGAAGGAGAAAGCGGTACCTGAGGGGACTGTTATGACGATATGAAAACAGTCTGTATCCTGTCCGCGCACGCCTGTCGTCGGGGGGCGCAAGAGCAAACCGAGGTCTGTGGGACCGACCAGCGTGCTGCGTGAGTCCCCCCGCTCCAGGAAGCGTGCTTCCCCGCTTCTTCTTCAGAGGACACCAGAATGGCCCAGATTCTCCGGGCGTTGGAACGGGTGGACAACCAGGTCTACCGATCGGTCCGTGAGCGGTTCGGCGACAAGCGTTCAGTCGACGTCAGCAAGGCCCTGTCCTGGACCGGCGAGCACGCCGCCGGCTGGCTGGCGCTCGGCGTGGCCGGTGCGGTGATCGACACCGAGCGCCGCCGCAGCTGGCTGCGGGCGACCACCGCCGTGGCCGGCGCGCACGTCGCCAGCATGGCCATCAAGCGCGTGGTCCGTCGCCCCCGTCCCAACGGTCCCGGCATGGAGCCACTGGTCCAGACCGCCGGGAAGCACAGCTTCCCGAGCTCCCACGCCACCTCCTCGGCGGCCGCGGTCGTGGCCTTCGCGCCGCTGCTGCCCGCCGCGACGATCGCCCCGGTGGCCGGCGCGGTGTGCTTCTCCCGCCTGGTCGTGGGCGTCCACTACATGTCCGACGTGGTCGGCGGCGCGGCGCTCGGTGCCGCCGTCGCGGCGGCCGGCCGGTCGTGGATCACCAAGGGGCAGCGCGCCGATGTCTGAGTCGAGCACCCTGGAGGCCGGGCCGGTGAGCGCTGCGGGCATACCCGCCGCCACCACCGCCACGCCGTCCGCCGCCGCCCCCGCGTCGGCCATCCGCCCGTTCCGCCTCAAGGCGCTGCCCGGTGGTCTGATCCGCAACGCCCGCCCGCGCCAGTGGGTCAAGAACGTCCTCGTCCTGGCGGCGCCCGGCGCGGCGGGGATGCTCACCCACACCGCGGTGCTCCGTCAGGTCGGCATCGTCTTCGTCCTGTTCTGCGCCGCCGCGTCGGCGATCTACTTCCTCAACGACGCCATGGACGTCGAGGCGGACCGCGCGCACCCGACCAAGCGCAACCGCCCGATCGCCTCCGGCGTGGTCCCGCTGCCGGTCGCCTACCTCTGCGCGCTGCTCCTCGGCGGCGGCGCCATCACCGGCGCCCTGCTGCTGTGCAACACCCCGACCGCGATCGCGCTGGGCTGCTACCTGGTGATGCAGTTCCTCTACTGCACCGGCCTCAAGCACGTCCTGGTGGTCGACCTCGCCTTCGTCACCTCCGGCTTCCTGATCCGCGCCATGATCGGCGGCCTCGCCGCCAACATCCAGCTGTCCCAGTGGTTCCTGATCACCACCGGTTTCGCGGCGCTCTTCATGGTCGGCGCCAAGCGCTACTCCGAGCTGGTCAGCATGGGCGACGCCGCGGCCGAGTCCCGCAAGCTGCTCGGCGAGTACAGCAGCAGCTACCTGCGGTTCGTCTGGCAGGCCTCGGCGGCGGTGGCCGTGCTCAGCTACTGCCTCTGGTCCTCGGACCACACCGGCGGCGCCGACGTGGCGCTGCGCCAGATCACCGTCCTCCCGTTCGTCTTCGCCATCCTCCGCTACGCGATCTTCGCCGACCGCGGTCAGGCCGAGGCGCCGGAGAACGTGGTCCTGAAGGACCGCCCGCTGCTCGCCCTGGGCGCGATCTGGGCGGCCCTGTACGGATTCGCCGTCCTGGGTGGCTGAGATGGCAGGCAGTGACAAGCTCCGCGCCGCACTTCCGGAACTGCTGAAGTTCGGGGTGATCGGCGGACTCGGGTACGCGACCGACGTCGTCCTGTTCGTCCTGCTCCGCGAGCCGGCCGGCCCGGTCCTCGGCAAGGTGCTGTCCCTGACGGCCTCGACCGCGGTCGCGTTCGTCGGGAACAAGTACTGGACGTTCCGGGAGCGCCGGTCCGGCGGGCCGGCCGGCGAGACCGGCCGGGAGACCGCCATGTTCCTGGTGGTCAACCTCGTCGGCGCGCTGGTCCAGCTCGGCTGCCTCGGCTTCTCGCACTACCTGATGGGCCTGACCAGCCCGACCGCGGACCTGATCTCCAGCAGCGTGATCGGGATGGCCCTGGCGACCGCCCTGCGGTTCTGGGGCACCCGGACCCTGGTGTTCCGCGAAGCCCGGGCCTGACCGCCCCTCCAGGGCGTCACGACGGTACGAGGAAGGGCCGCACCCCCCGCGGGGGGTGCGGCCCTTCCTCGTACCCGTCCTCGGCCGTCCGGCCGGGCCGTCAGCGGTCGGAGCCGACCGGGACGTCCAGGCGGTCGTTGTTGTGCCGGATGCCCTCGGTGATGGCGACCGTGCGGGCCAGGTCGGTGAGCTTCTTCTCCAGCGAGCGGAAGCGCAGGTAGGTGTTGAGCGTCAGGAAGCCCATGGCGATCACCATCAGGTAGAGCACCAGGTCCGTGCCGCGGCCCACGCCCACCGCGGTGGCCAGCTTGGTCACCCCGGCCGGCCACAGGATCGCGACCACGTTGGCGATCACGAAGAGCGCGAAGGCGATGCGCTTCCACGCCCGGGTGTTCGCGGCGTCCCAGCGCCGGACGAACAGCAGGGCCATGGCCACCGCGGCCACGACGAGGATCAGCTGAATCCAGAGGTGATTCATCGGCGGTTACGCTCCCGCAGCGAGATGTCGAAGAGGATGTTGACGCCGTTGATCAGGGACTGGCCCTTGGCGCGTGAGTAGTCGGTGTACAGGATGTCCACCGGCACCTCGGCGACCCGGAGGTCCGAGCCGGCGAGGAAGGAAACGATCTCCGAAGCGTGCGCCATGCCGTTCATGGTGATCCGGATCCGGCTGGCGGCCTCGCGGTTCATCACGCGCAGGCCGTTGTGCGCGTCCGTGAGCTTGAGCTTGCGGGCGGTCGGGCTGACCGCGGCGGCGGTGCGGAGCACGACCCGCTTGATCCACGGCACCTGGCCGGTCTGCTCGATGAAGCGGGAGCCGAGCACGATGTCGGCCTCGCCCTCGCGCAGCAGCGCGACCATCTTCTCGACGTCACCGGTCTGGTGCTGGCCGTCCGCGTCGAAGGTCGCGAAGTACTCCGCGCCCTCCTGCTCCAGCGCGTACCTCAGACCCGTCTGCAGCGCGGCGCCCTGCCCCAGGTTGACCGGGTGGCGCACCAGGTGGGCGCCGGTGGTCATGACGTGCTTGGCCGTGTCGTCGGTGCAGCCGTCGTCGATCACCACGATGTTGGGGAAGGTCTTCCGTGCCCCTTCCACGACCTCGGCGATCACCTGGCCTTCGTTGTAGGCCGGGATCACCAGCCAGACGTTGTCGTACTCGGACACAGGGGCTCCATGCTTGGCGAACGGCACGGCGTCGCGTGCCTGGGTCTGTCTATCGGTGATGGTCATGGGCGTCGTCGGCCAATCACAGTCGGGCCCCCACCCTCACGAGGTCCGCAGCGGCTCGGCGGCGCGCTGCTGGTCGGAGGGCTGCCCGGGGTCCGCGGCGGGGCGGGAGGGGAAGGCGCGGTAGAGCGACCACAGCATCAGCACGGCGCTCACCAGCGCGCCGACCAGGTACGCGAGCTCGGCGCGGAGACCGACACTGCCCGGGGCGAGCGCGACGGCTACCAATGCTACGGAACCGGCCGTCCAGCCCACCAACTGACGACGGTGCTGGGCGCTCGACATCAGCGCCTGGCCGAAGACGGTCGCCAGGACGTAGCAGAGCGTCCCGAACACCAGCCAGGTGAAGTCCAGCGGCCCGAGCAGGTCCTTGGCGTTGAACAGCAGCGGGTTGAGCCAGGCGCCGAGCGCGATCACCGGCAGGCCGCCGCCGACGCACATCGCGGTGACGATCGCGGTGGTGCGGGTCAGCACCTTGCGGAACTCGGTGTGGTCGCCGGCCGCGGCGGCACCCGACAGCGCGGAAACCATCGAGGCCTGCAAGGCGCTGTAGGCGAACAGCGGCACCCGGGCCATCACCACGGCCTGGCCGAGGGCGAAGACCAGGGCGTCGGAGGCCTCGGAGTGCTTCGGGGCGAGCAGGCGGACGCAGACCACGGTCGCGTTGACCACCAGCTGGCTGAGCATCACGGAGGCGATCAGCAGACCGAGGCCGCCGGTGAGCTGGCGCCAGGACACCTCCGGCCCGGGGGCGCGGTCGGCGAGGATGCCGCGCAGGCCGATCAGCGAGGCGGCGACCGGCGCGACCACCAGGATCAGGCCGAAGGCCAGCGCCGAGTGCAGTCCGACCACCGCGGTCAGCGCGGCCAGCCCGATGCGCAGCGCGCCGTCGACGGCCAGCTGGGTGCCGTACGGGCCGAACAGGCCGAGGCCGGCCAGCGCGCCGCGGGAGACCGAGCTCACCGCGAGGCCGGCCATGCCGCCGGCGAGGGCCAGCACGAGCGTCCGGTCACCACCGAACAGCTGGTCGGCGATCGGGCCCGCGGCGGCGGCCAGGACGGCGCAGGCCGCGGCCAGGATCGCCAGGGCGAGCAGCAGCATCCGCCGCACGGCGGGTAGCGCCCCGGCGCCGGCCACCTTGCGGGCCGCGACGAGGCGCGTCAGCTCCAGTTCGACGGGCTGGAAGAGCCCCCACCCGACGGACATCACGATCGTCCAGAGCATCGTGACCCTGGCCGCACCGGCCGTACCGAGGCTGTACCCCACCAACGCCATGTAGACGTACGCCGAGGCGCCGAGCACGACCGTGCCACCGACCACGAGCCGGGCCCCCGGGGGAAGGACCCCGAGCAGCTTGGCGATCGGGTTCTTCATCACATGATCACCGAGTTCACCGGCCGACCTTGGCACCCGTCTCCGCACGAGGTCGGCCCGGGCCGTGCGATTGCTGTGAATAGTAGCGGGTCGCCGTGAACCCCCGGTGCACGGAGGCTCACCTTCAGACCCCCGGGAACGTACGACCCCAGGGCTGCGTCCAGAGGATCTCCGGATCGCTCAGCACCTTCACCTTGACGCCCTGCGCGGCCAGGTCCCGCTTGATCCGCTCGCCCACGGAACGGTCGGCGGTCAGGATGACCGGCGTGACGGGCGGCTCGCCCGGACGCAGGCCCGGGAGGAGGTCGAGGGCGCCCTTCAGCCGGCCCAGCGACCGTCGGTAGTCCTCTTCCTTCACCACCGGGCCGCCCATGTCCACCCAGTGCATCTCGTACAGCGCCTTCAGATCGCCGCCGCGCCGGTTCAGCAGCGAGGCGAGCCAGGTGGCCTTGAGGTTCTTGTAGTTGTCGTTGGAGACGAGCGCGATCACCGGACCGTCGGTGCGCAGCACGTCCAGCGCCTCGATGCCCTTGGGGCCCATGTCGCTCTGGAACTCGCCGCGCCCCCAGACCACCAGCGGGTTGGCCGACCACGCCGACGGGTACTTCTCGGTGGTCAGGAAGCCCCACTGGACGTTGGCGAAGAGGCTCAGCGCGGCCGCGATGGCAAGTCCGGAGGCCACCAGCTCACCGGCCCGTCGGCGCAGTGTGCGGCGGCTCCCCCGGTACGCGGGCTGCAGGGCGACGCCGACGGCACCCAGCGAGATCAGGCTCACCACGACGCCCACGGCGGTCATCTTGTGGAAGTAGTACGAGTACTGGCCGATGGTGTGCAGCTGGTACCAGGCGAAGGCACTGAGCAGGCCCCCCGTCCCCAGCAGGACCGCCAGGTGCGCCTGACCGGTCGCGGTGCGGCGGTTGCGCGGCATCGCGGCGGCCAGCAGACCCAGCAGACCGCCACCGATGAGGACGGAGCGGTCGGCGGCAACGCTCGGGCCCGCCATGTTCGAGGCGCTGGCCACGTCGAGGTTGCCCAGCACCGACAGGACGCTCGGCAGTGCGGCCACGCCCAGCGCGAACGCCAGCGCGCCGGCGGTCCACCACCAGCGCCCGGCGAACTTGCGCCGGTGCGCCACCAGTGCGCCCAGCAGCGCCACACCGACGAAGGCGCCGTAGATGTTGTACGCGTAGGTGACGGTGATCAGCCCGGCCGATGCGGCCACCAGGAACTCGGTCACGCCCATGGCCGGCCGGACCAGCACCGCCAGCGCGAGGGTGACCAGGAGAAGTCCGATGAAGGTGGAGTCGAAGCCGTGGACCAGCAGGTCCAGGTAGTTGCTCGCGAGCATGATCGAGGCCACGCTGGCGCACACCGCGGCGCACCGCCAGCCGCGCAGCCGCGGCCCGCCGATCCAGCGGGCGGCCCAGACCAGGGCCCCGCAGAACAGCGCGTACGCCACCAGGAGGTACAGGAAGTACCGGTTCATCGTGTAGAGCATGTCGCCGGGCGCGGCGGACGAGTGGACCAGCGTGTCGGTGAAGGCCAGCAGGAAGTGCGAGCCCTGTGGGTAGGTCACCTCGGACGGTGCCATCAGGTAGTTCCGTGCGGCCTCCTGGTGGAGGAAGTTGAAGCCGCCGACGCCCTGGATGCCGGAGAAGAACGAGAAGTGTGAGAGCCGGTCCTCGGCGGTGGCGAAGTAGGCGACCCGCTCGGCCGCCGACGTCCCGGCGAGCGGGTGGAACAGGTAGTGCCAGAAGCCGTAGACGGTGCCCAGCACCAGCAGGTCGGACCAGCGGAAGCGCAGCGGCAGCCGCGGGGTGCGGCGGGCGGCCCAGGCGGCCACCGTCACCACACTGAACATCAGACCGGTGGTGGCGATCGGCGCGAGCCCCCACGGCCACACGGAGAAGAGCAGCCCGAAGGTCAGCACCGCACCGGTCAGCATCAGTCCGGCGACGACCAGCCGGTCGAGCAGCACGCCGCCGACCCGGATCACGGCGGCGATCGCCAGGACGAGCAGCGGCAGCAGGAGGATGCCCAGGTTCAGCGCGATCAGCCCGGCCGGCACCAGCCAGGACAGGGCGAGCCCACCGGCCAGGAAGGGCAGGCTGCGCCGGGGCCGGGCGTCGACGGCCGGGGCGGGCGACGGCCCTGACGGCGAGGTCGCTCCCTGGAGCTCGCGATCCAGCGCGGAATGAACGGTCGACACCGTGACGTGCCCCTTCGGTCGAGTCCCTGCCACCGCGTCCCCCGGCCGGGTGGGACTCCTCTACCGTCAGCGGGCAGGCTACAAGCGCACAGGATACCGAGCGGGGGCGGGCCGGGGCGCGCGCGGGGCCCGGCTGGTCGGTCCGCGAACTCCGGGCGGCCGGGCCGTGGTTCAGTCCTTGAAGACCCAGACCTTCAGCAGCAGGAAGCGGGCCACCGTGGCCAGGCCGTTGGCCACGATCAGCCCGGCCACCTCCACCGGGCGGGAGGCGTGCGGGACCGCCCGGTCCAGCAGGGCGAGCACGCCGGCGCTGAGACCCAGCCCGATGAGGAAGGCGACCGCCCCCTGGAGCTGATGCCGGATCATCCCCTGCGCGCCGGTGACCCCGAAGGTGAACCGGCGGTTGGCCGCGGTGTTGGCCACCGCGCTGACCGCCAGCGCGATCAGGTTCGCCGCCTGCGGGTTGACGAACCAGCGCGCGGCGACGAACAGCCCCAGGTAGAAGAGGGTGCTGAGGACCCCGATGACCAGGAAGGACGGCAGCTGACGACGGGCCGGCGGGGCGGGCTCGGTCGGCTCCTCGGTGAAGGTCACCGGTTCCGTCCCGGCTCGTCGTCCTCGGCCGAGTCGTACCCGACGAAGTAGGTGGGGCGGGCCTGCACCGCGGAGTAGATCCGGCCGATGTACTCCCCGAGCAGCCCGACGCAGATCAGCTGCACGGCGCCGATGAACAGCATCCCTATGAACAGCGAGGACCAGCCGGGCACCGTCGAGCCGAAGGCGTACGAGACGGTGGTGTAGACCGCGAGCCCGATGCAGACCACGAAGCTCACCAGGCCCAGCCAGGTGGCCAGCCGCAGCGGGGCGGCGGAGAAGTTGGTCACGCTGTCCAGCGCGAGCCGAACCATCTTCGACAGCGGGTAGTGGGTGTCGCCGGCGACCCGCTCCTCCCGGACGTAGACCACCTCGCCGCTGGGGAAGCCGAGCCACGGCACCAGCAGCCGGTAGACCGGCTGGTGCTCGGGCATCTGCTTGAGCGCCTCCACCGCGGCACGGCTGAGCAGCCGGAAGTCGCCGGCCTGGTTGGGCATCCGCTTGCCGACCAGCCTGCGCATCAGCCAGTAGTAGGCGCCGGCCGTCCGGCGCTTGAAGGCGGTGTCGGTGCCGCGGTCCCCGCGCACGCCGTAGACCACGTCGAGGCCCTGCTCGCGGGCCAGCGCGAGCATCTCGGGAATCTTCTCCGGCGGGTCCTGGAGGTCCGCGTCGATGCTCACCACGTAGTCGCCGTACGCCCGGTGGAGGCCGGCGGTGAGTGCGGCCTGGTGCCCGGAGTTGCGGGCGAAGCGGACGATGCGGAACTCCGGCCAGTCCTGCCGGATCTTCTGCATCAGGACCGGGGTGGCGTCCCGGCTGCCGTCGTCGACGCCCACCACCTCGTAGTCGACCCCGAGCCCGTCCAGGATCGGCCGGAGCCGCTCGACGGTCAGCGGGAGCGCCTCCTGCTCGTTGTAGATCGGCATCACGACCGACAACAGTGGTGCCGTTGGCATGGGTGGGATCCCCCTTTCCGCGAGGGCGGGGCCGACTGGTCGCCCGACCATAACAGTCGGCGATGAGCCGCCCGTGAAACGGGTGAGCGGCGGATGAGACGCCGCCGGAAGGCCGAAGGGCCCCGCACACCGGAGTGTGCGGGGCCCTTCGGTTCGCCTGTACGGAGACAGACAGGTCAGAGCACCAATTACTTGATGATCTTGGTGACCTGGCCGGCGCCGACGGTGCGGCCACCCTCACGGATGGCGAACTTGAGGCCGTCCTCCATGGCGATCGGCTGGATCAGCGCGACGGTCATGGCGGTGTTGTCGCCCGGCATGACCATCTCGGTGCCCTCGGGGAGGGTCACGACGCCGGTCACGTCCGTGGTACGGAAGTAGAACTGCGGGCGGTAGTTGTTGAAGAACGGGGTGTGGCGGCCACCCTCGTCCTTCGACAGGATGTAGGCCTGGGCCTCGAAGTCGGTGTGCGGCGTGACCGAACCCGGCTTGATGATGACCTGGCCGCGCTCGACGTCCTCGCGCTTGATGCCACGGAGCAGCAGACCGACGTTCTCACCGGCCTGGCCCTCGTCGAGCAGCTTGCGGAACATCTCGATGCCGGTGACCGTGGTGGTGGTCTTGGTCTCCTTGATGCCGATGATGTCGACAGTCTCGTTGACCTTGAGGATACCGCGCTCGATACGACCGGTGACGACGGTGCCACGACCGGTGATCGTGAAGACGTCCTCGATCGGCATCAGGAACGGCTGGTCCACGGCGCGGGCCGGGGTGGGGATGTTCTCGTCGACGGCGTGCATCAGGCCGAGGAGCTTCTCGCCCCACTCCTTGTCGCCCTCCAGCGCCTTCAGCGCGGAGACGCGGACGACCGGCAGGTCGTCGCCCGGGAACTCGTACTCGGAGAGGAGCTCACGGACCTCGAGCTCGACGAGCTCCAGGATCTCCTCGTCGTCCACCATGTCGGCCTTGTTCAGGGCGACGACGATGTAGGGGACGCCGACCTGGCGGGCCAGGAGGACGTGCTCCTTGGTCTGCGGCATCGGGCCGTCGGTGGCGGCGACGACGAGGATCGCACCGTCCATCTGGGCCGCACCGGTGATCATGTTCTTGATGTAGTCCGCGTGACCCGGGCAGTCGACGTGGGCGTAGTGACGCGCCTCGGTCTGGTACTCGACGTGCGCGATCGAGATGGTGATACCGCGCTGCCGCTCCTCCGGCGCCTTGTCGATCTGGTCGAACGGCGTGAAGGGGTTGATCTCCGGGTACGCGTCGTGCAGCACCTTGGTGATGGCCGCGGTAAGGGTCGTCTTACCGTGGTCGATGTGACCGATGGTGCCGATGTTGACGTGGGGCTTCGTCCGCTCGAACTTCGCCTTCGCCACTGCAGTCCTCCTGAGGACAGTTCTGTACGCCGTGCTGACGTCAGTTGGTCTTTGATCGGGCTGGGCACGGGGTGCCGGAGCACTCCACGCCGTCCCGCGGGTGGGGGCCGGAGGCACCCGGGAGAATCCGACCGGATCCTCCCGGGACGCCTCCTAATAGCCTAAGGGGTCCTAATCATCCCGAATGTCGGGACGTTACTCGCCCTTGGCCTTGGCGATGATGTCGTCCGCCACGTTCTTCGGAACCTCGGCGTACGAGTCGAACTGCATCGAGTAGCTCGCGCGACCAGAGGTCTTGCTGCGCAGATCACCGACGTAGCCGAACATCTCGGAGAGCGGCACCAGCGCCGTGACGACGCGGGCACCGTGACGCTCGTCCATGGACCGGATCTGGCCACGGCGAGAGTTGATGTCGCCGATCACGTCGCCCATGTAGTCCTCGGGCGTGGTGACCTCGACGGCCATCATCGGCTCAAGAAGAACCGGCTTGGCCTTCTTGGCGCCTTCCTTGAAGGCCATCGAACCGGCGATCTTGAACGCGAGCTCGGAGGAGTCGACGTCGTGCGAGGCACCGTCGAGCAGCGTGACGCGGACACCCTGCAGCGGGTAGCCGGCGAGCACACCGAACTCCATGGCCTCCTGGCAACCGGCGTCGACCGAAGGGATGTACTCCTTCGGCACGCGGCCACCGGTGACCTTGTTCACGAACTCGTAGCCCTCGGCCTGCTCGAGCGGCTCGATCGCGATCTGGATCTTCGCGAACTGGCCCGAACCACCGGTCTGCTTCTTGTGCGTGTAGTCGATGCGCTCGACGGCCGAGCGGATGGTCTCGCGGTACGCGACCTGCGGCTTGCCGACGTTGGCCTCGACCTTGAACTCACGCTTCATGCGGTCGACCAGCACCTCGAGGTGCAGCTCGCCCATGCCCGCGATGATGGTCTGGCCGGTCTCCTCGTCCGTGTTGACCTGGAAGGACGGGTCCTCCTCGGCGAGACGCTGGATGGCGACACCCAGCTTCTCCTGGTCACCCTTGGACTTGGGCTCGATCGCGACGCGGATGACCGGGGCCGGGAAGTCCATGGACTCCAGGATGACCGGGTTCTTCTCGTCGGACAGCGTCTCACCGGTGGTGGTCTGCTTCAGGCCCATGACGGCGACGATGTCGCCGGCGCCCACCGACTCGATCTCCTCACGCTTGTTCGCGTGCATGCGGTAGATCTTGCCGATGCGCTCCTTCTTGCCCTTGACGGCGTTCAGCACCGAGGTGCCGGACTCCAGGCGGCCGGAGTAGATCCGGACGAAGGTGAGCTTGCCCAGGTGAGGGTCGGACATGATCTTGAACGCCAGCGCAGCCAGCGGCTCGTCGTCCGAAGCCTTACGGGAGATCTTGGTCTCCGGGTCGTTCGGCTTGGTGCCCTCGATGGACTCGATGTCCAGCGGAGACGGCAGGTACTTGACGACCGCGTCGAGCAGGGGCTGAACGCCCTTGTTCTTGAAGGCGGTACCGCAGAAGATCGGGGTGAAGTCCGAGTTCAGGGTGCCCTTGCGGATGACGTCCTGCAGCAGCTCGACCGGGATCTCCTCGCCCTCGAGGAAGAGCTCGGCGATCTCGTCGCTGATGGTCGAGACGGTGTCGATCAGCGCCTCGCGGTACTCCTCGGCCTGCTCCTGCAGCTCGGCCGGGATGTCGACGATGTCGTACATCTCGCCCTTGGCGGCCTCGGCCGACCAGACCAGCGCCTTCATGCGGACAAGGTCGACAACGCCCTTGAAGTCCGACTCGGCACCGATCGGGAGCTGCATGACCAGCGGGGTCGCGCCGAGGCGGTCCACGATGGTCTGCACGCAGAAGAAGAAGTTCGCGCCCGTGCGGTCCAGCTTGTTGATGAAGCAGATGCGCGGGACGCCGTAGCGGTCAGCCTGCCGCCACACGGTCTCGGACTGGGGCTCGACACCGGCGACACCGTCGAACACCGTCACGGCACCGTCGAGGACGCGCAGCGAACGCTCCACCTCGACGGTGAAGTCGACGTGACCCGGGGTGTCGATGATGTTGATGGTGTGGTCGGCGTCGTCGACCGTCCAGTGACAGGTCGTCGCGGCCGACGTGATCGTGATGCCGCGCTCCTGCTCCTGCTCCATCCAGTCCATGGTGGCAGCGCCATCGTGGACCTCACCGATCTTGTACGAGACACCGGTGTAGAACAGGATCCGCTCGGTGGTGGTGGTCTTGCCCGCGTCGATGTGCGCCATGATCCCGATGTTGCGGACCCTGGCGAGGTCAAGGGAGGTTGCAGCCATGGTGGCTCGTTCTCTCTCTGTCTAGTGACGGGGTACGGACTACCAGCGGTAGTGCGCGAAGGCCTTGTTGGACTCGGCCATCTTGTGGGTGTCCTCGCGACGCTTCACGGAAGCGCCCAGGCCGTTGCTGGCGTCGAGGATCTCGTTCATCAGGCGCTCGGTCATGGTCTTCTCGCGACGGGCGCGGGAGTAACCGACCATCCAGCGCAGCGCCAGGGTGCTGGCGCGGCCCGGACGGACCTCGACCGGAACCTGGTAGGTCGCGCCACCGACACGGCGGGACTTGACCTCGAGGGCCGGCTTGACGTTCTCCAGCGCGCGCTTCAGCGTGACGACCGGGTCCGAGCCGGTCTTCTCACGGACGCCCTCGAGGGCGCCGTAGACGATCCGCTCGGCGGTGGAGCGCTTGCCGTGCAGCAGGATCTTGTTGACCAGCTGGGTGACGACCGGGGAGCCGTAAACCGGGTCGATGATGACCGGGCGCTTCGGGGCGGGGCCCTTACGAGGCATTCTTACTTCTCCTTCTTGGCGCCGTAGCGGCTGCGGGCCTGCTTGCGGTTCTTGACACCCTGGGTGTCAAGCGAACCGCGGATGATCTTGTAGCGGACACCAGGAAGGTCCTTCACACGACCACCGCGGACCAGCACGATGGAGTGCTCCTGCAGGTTGTGGCCCTCGCCCGGGATGTAAGCGGTGACCTCGATCCCGCTGGTGAGGCGCACACGGGCGACCTTACGAAGCGCCGAGTTCGGCTTCTTCGGGGTGGTCGTGTACACACGCGTGCAGACCCCACGACGCTGCGGGGAGCCCTTCAGCGCGGGAGTCTTGTTCTTCTCGACCTTGTCCTGCCGGCCCTTTCGGACCAGCTGCTGGATCGTAGGCACCGTTTCTCCGTTTTCTGTGTGCCAAGGCTTGGTGAAACTAACCTGCGGTGTCTCCCTCGCACACGGCCCCGTGGTCGACCCACGCGGTCGGGTGTGTTGGGCTTATTCCGACACGGAATCCCATGAGCCGATGTACAGCGACGGCGCTCAACGCGCGGAGCGCTGGAGGGCGCTCCGGCTCGGCGCGGCGACCGGTGTGCATGCACGCACAAGGACCCGGGGACACCCCAGGCACAAGGTCAGAGCGTACCTAGCGCATGGGGCGCGGTCAAAACAAATGCAACGCCGCAGGTCGCGGCCTTCGGCCGGGTGTCGCGGGAGTGTCCCGCACACGGCCGCCCGGTGTCCGGCCGCCCTCAACCCGCTTTACCACAGTCGGCCGGCCGCCGCCACCGGACGCCCCGGCGGGTCGCGCTCGGTAGGGCGCGTCTCACCAGGGCGCGCGGAACAGCACCGCGAGCAGTACCGTCCAGATCACGCACCCGGCGTAACCGAAGATCAACCCGAGCGTGGCCATCCAGTCGCCGTCCACGTCCCGCCGGCTCACCCGGGACTTCGCGACGTGCCCGACCACCACCGCGGGCAGCGAGAGGCCGGTCAGCCCGAGCACCATCGCGGTGACCGCGAGCCCGCTGGTGCGGGCCGGCGGGGCCGGGCGCGGGGGCGGCGGCGGCAGGAAGGTCGCCGGCACGGGCGGAGCGGCGTAGGCCACCGGCGTCACCATCGGCCCGGAGGGCAGGTCGGCCACCAGGGTGGCCAGCTGGCCGTAGGTCTGCGCGGCGGCCGCGGCCTCGTGCCGCTGCTCGAACTCCTCGGCGGACAGCCGCCCCTCGGCGAACGCGGCCTTCAGCACGTCGACCGTCCGGTCGCGGTCCGCGTGGCCCGCGCGCATCCCCGCCTGCGGGCCCGGCACCGGCTGCCAGCCCCCGGCCGGGCGCCGCTCGGCGAAGCCGGGGCCGGTCTCGCCCCACGGTTGAACGGCCATCCGCCACCTCCCGGCGCCCCGACGCGACCCGCGCGCTCACTGTCCCTCATAGTGCAGGACGATCGGGGCCCCTGAGTAGTTGCCAGCCCACCGGGAACCGCCGCCGCGGGTTCCCGCGAGCGGCGCGCCTCACCCGTTCGGCGCACACGCTCAGGGGATCCTCAACTGGGAAGACAGTCCGTTCGGCCGGTGCCAGGCTGTGTCCCAGAAGAGAACGTCCGCGTCAAAAAACATCCACGCCGAACAGAGAAGGCCACCATGCAGGCGTCACCGCCGCCGTCCACCGACCCCGGGCCCCGCACCACCTCCGCCGTCAGCATCCAGGGGCTGTGGAAGCACTTCGGCGAGCAGGCCGCCGTCGCCGGTCTCAGCCTGGAGCTGCCGGCCGGCTCGTTCATCGGCCTGGTCGGCCCGAACGGCGCCGGCAAGACCACCACCCTGTCCATGGTCACCGGCCTGCTCCGGCCCGACCAGGGCACCGTGCTGGTGCACGGCCGCGACGTCTGGGCCGACCCGGTCGCGGTCAAGGCCCGGATCGGCATCCTGCCCGAGGGCCTGCGGATGTTCGAGCGGCTCAGCGGCCGCGAACTGCTCCAGTACAACGGGCGGCTGCGCGGGCTGCCCGGCGCCGAGGTGGACCGCCGCGCCGAGGAGCTGCTGGCCGTCCTCGACCTCGCCCGCGACGCCGACAAGCTGGTCGCCGACTACTCCACCGGCATGCGCAAGAAGATAGGCCTGGCCGCCGCGCTGCTGCACAACCCCGACGTGCTGTTCCTGGACGAGCCCTTCGAGGGCGTCGACCCGGTGTCCGCCCAGACCATCCGCGGCGTGCTCAAGCGGTACGCGGCGGCCGGCTCCACGGTCGTCTTCTCCAGCCACGTCATGGAGCTGGTGGAACAGCTCTGCGACTGGGTCGCCGTGGTCAACGCGGGCCGGGTGATCGCCCACGGACCGCTGGAGGCCGTCCGGGGCGGGCGCAGCCTGCACGAGGCCTTCCTCGACCTGATCGGCGTCCGCGAGGACGACGGCCAGGCGCTCGGCTGGCTCGGCGGCGGGCAGCTCGGGGGCGGGCTGTGAACACCGTCACCGACACCGCCGTGCCCGACGGGCGGACGGTGGTCCGCGCCCTGGTGGCGCTCAAGCTGCGGCTGCTGCGCAACGGACTGCGACGCAGCTCCGGCCGCACCGCCGTGTACGTCCTCGGCGCCGTCCTCGGCCTCGCCTTCGCGGGCGGCATCGCCTTCGCGATGGCCATGATGAACGGGCGCTTCGCCGGCTCCGGGGACGCCGGGGTGATGCTGGTCGGCGTGCTGGCCCTCGGCTGGGCCGCGCTGCCGCTGTTCCTGTTCTCCAGCGACGAGAGCGCCGACCCGACCCGGCTCACCATGCTGCCGCTGCGGCCGGGGCCGATGCTGCGCGGCTCACTGCTGGCCGCCCTGATCGGGCCCGGCCCGCTGATCAGCCTGGTGCTGGTCACCGGTGCGGCGCTGTCCGGCGCCGACGGCGTCGCCTCGGCCGGGGCCGCGCTGATCGGCGTCCCGCTCGCGGTGCTCTGCCTGGTCACGCTCTCCCGGGCGGTGGCGGCGGGCAACGCCCGGATGCTCTCCAGCCGGCGCGGCAAGGACTTCGCGATCTTCGGCGGGCTGCTCTTCGCGCTGCTCGTCCAGGCCGCCAACGTCGGTTCGCAGAGCATCTTCGGCCGACCGGGTGAGCAGCTCGACCTCAGCCCGCTGGCGCCGATCGCCTCGGTGCTGCGCTGGGTGCCGCCGATCGGTGCGGCCGACGCGGCCCGGACGGCGGGCGAGGGCCGGTACGGGCTCGCGCTGCTCCAGCTGGCCTCGGCCGGCGTGCTGCTCGCCCTGCTGCTGCGCTGGTGGCGCAGCAGCCTCCAGGAGCTGATGGTGACCGCCGACGCCTCCACCCTGGAGGTGGCGCGCGGGGTGCAGAGCGCACGCGGCTGGAGCCTGCTGCCCGCGGGCCGGACCGGCGCGGTGATGCAGCGCCACCTCCGGTACGCCTGGCGCGAGCCGCGGGCCAAGGCCGCGGTGTTCACCAGCATCGGCATGACGCTGGTGCTCTGCGTGCTGTCGATGGTCCAGGGCTGGTCGAGCGTCTACCTGCTGGCGATGACCGGGATGTTCCTCGGGCTGCAGATGCTCAACCTGTTCGGCATGGACGGCTCGGCGTTCTGGATGGTCGCCGCCACCCTGCTCACCCCCGCCGACGCACGGGACGAGCTGCGCGGCCGCGCGTACGCGGTGCTGTCGTACGCCCTCCCGGTGACGCTGGTGCTCGGGCTCGTGCTGGCCGCCGTCACCGGCGACTGGGCCGGTCTGCCGTCCGCGCTCGGCCTCGCGCTGGGGCTGCTGGGCTGCGGGATCGCGCTCGGCTCGGTGCTCAGCGTGCTCGCGCCGTACACCATGCCGGCCGACAGCAGCCCGATGCGCAACGCCGCCCCCGGGCAGGGCGGGCTGGTGCTGCTGAACAGCTTCGGCTCGATGTTCGGAGTGGCGCTGCTCTCGCTCCCGGTGACCGGCTACCTCGGCTGGGCGGTGCTCACCGGAGCCCCGAGCTGGCCGGTCCTGCTGCTCGGCCCGGCGTACGGCGCCCTGGCCGCCGTCCTGGGCATCCGGCTGGCCGCCGAGCGACTGCTGGAACGCACCCCGGAGATCCTGGCCACGGCCATCGAGCGGTAGCCCCAGCGCCGGTCCGAACGGTCGCGGGCGGGCCGGCCCCGGCGGTCGCGGCGGGCGCTCCGGCATCATGGGCGGGAGGACCGGGCCGTCGAGGAGAGCAGGGACAGACCGTGGGCAAGCGCGCGCAGCAGGGCGGGGGCGGGGGCGCCGGGCCGCTGCTGGAGCAGGCGGTGCGGTCGGTGCTGACGGCGCCGGACGAGGGGCTGGACCTCGCCCTGGACACCGGGGCCTCGCTGCTGGCCGCCTCGGCCGGGCAGTGGCCGGCGGTCAGCCGGGCGGTGCTGGGGTACGCGGACACCGCCGTCGGGCGGTGCTGGTCCGCCGGGTGGCGGCCGGCCGACCTGGTCCGGGTGGTCCGGCGCGGTCTGAAGCCCGTCCACCTGGCGCTCGCGGTGGACCTGATCGCCGCCGAGGGCCGCCGCCATCCGGCGGCCGCGCTGGACCGGCGCTGGCAGGAGCAGCTGCGCGAGCTGGAGACCGAGGTGTGGTGGCCGGCCGACGAGCAGTACCTCGGCGCCTTCGCCCACCGGCACCGGCTGGACCGCTTCGCGCTCGCCACCGCCGTCCTGGAGCTGCTGCGGACCTGGGGCCGGCTGCCCCCGATCGCCCCGGTCGGCCCGGCCCCCGGGCAGCGGGTCCGGCCCGAGCGGGCCGGCGGTCCGGTGCCGGGCGAGCCCCGGATGCTGGCCCGGATCCGGGCGCTGCTGGCGAAGGCCGAGTCCACCGAGTTCCCGGAGGAGGCCGAGGCGCTGACCGCCAAGGCCCAGCAGCTGATGGCCCAGCACAGCATCGACGAGGCTCTGCTGGCCGCCACCGGCACCGACCGGGACACCCCGGCGGCGCTGCGGATCGGTGTCGACAACCCGTACGAGGGCCCGAAGACGATGCTGCTGGACGCGGTCGCGGCGGCCAACCGCTGCCGGGTGGTGTGGGCGAAGGAGTTCGGCTTCTGCACCCTCGTCGGCTTCGACGGCGACCTCGACGGCGTCGAGCTGCTCTACACCTCGCTGCTGGTCCAGGCGACGCACGCGCTCAACAAGGCCGGCTCGGGGCGGGACTCCCGCAGCAAGGCGTTCCGGCAGTCCTTCCTGGTCGCCTACGCGGCGCGGATCCGTGAGCGGCTGACCGCCGCCACCGAGCGGACCACCAGCGCCGCGGCGGCCGGCCGGCACCTGCGCGAGGACGGCACCGAGGAGCAGTTGCTGCCGGACGAGCGGCTGCTGCCGGCGCTCGCCGCCCGTTCCGAGGCGGTCGACGAGGAGGTGGGCCGGCTGTTCCCGAAGCTGGTCTCGCAGCGGGTCCGGGTGAGCGACGGCGAGGGCTGGGCGGCCGGTCGCGCCGCCGCCGACCGCGCCGCCCTGCACGGGCGCGCGGGCGAGCTCCGCCGGTAGCCGCCCGGGTGACCTACCCCACGGTGTGTCAGCCGACCCGGCAACCGACCTGATAGAACGTACTCCGCCACGAACGGATGGGGGATCGACGTGACGGAGTCGGCGGCCGAGTCGGGATACCGGGACCGGGTGCGCGGGGCGCTGCTCGGCGGGGCGATCGGCGACGCGCTGGGCTGGCCGGTGGAGTTCCAGCAACTGCACCAGATCCAGGAGCGGTACGGGCCGGCGGGCGTGACCGGGCTGCCGGCCGCCGGGGGCCCGGTCGAGGTCACCGACGACACCCAGATGACCCTGTTCACCGCCGAGGGCCTGATCCGCGGCTTCGTCCGCGGCTGGTCGGGCGGCGGTGGCTCGGTGCCGGAGGCCGTCCACGGCGCGTACCGGCGCTGGCTGCGGACCCAGTACCAGGGCGCCCCGGACCACGAGCCGCAGCCGCGCCCGTACGACGGCTGGCTGCAGAGCCGGCCGTTCCTGTACGCGCGGCGGGCGCCGGGCAACGCCTGTCTGAGCGGGGTGGCCGAGCACCCGGTGTTCGAGGCGCCGTCCGCGATCGGGCGGCCCGGGCCGATCAACCCGGGTTCGAAGGGCTGCGGCACGGTGATGCGCTCGGCGCCGTTCGGGCTGGCCCGGCTGGGCGTCGAGCAGTCCTTCGGGCTGGCCGTGCAGTGCGCCCAGCTCACCCACGGCCACCCGACCGGCTACCTCGCGGCGGGCGCCTTCGCGGCGCTGGTTGAGCGGCTCGCGGGCGGGACGGAGCCGTGGGCGGCGGTCGGCGAGACCGTCGAGCAGATCCGCGAGCTGCCCTCCTCCAAGGAGACCGTCCAGGCGCTGGCCCGGGCGGTGCGGCTCGCTCAGGAGGCCGAGCCCTCGGCGGAGACCGTGGAGCGGGTCGGCCTCGGCTGGATCGCCGAGGAGTGCCTGGCCATCGCCGTGCACGCGCTGCTGGCGGCCACCCTCGACCCCGACCCGGTGCGCACCGCCCTGCTGCTGTCGGTGAACCACTCCGGGGACAGCGACTCCACCGGGGCGGTCTGCGGCAACCTGGTCGGCGCCGCGTACGGCGCCTCGGCGCTGCCCGCCGACTGGGCCGGGGCGGTCGAGGGCCGGACCGAGCTGCTGCGGGTCGCGGACGACCTGCTGGTGCTGTTCGGCAGCCGCGATCCGGCCCACCCGGCACTCGGCGGCCGCTACCCGGCCTGGTAGCGGCTACTTCGCCTGCGGGTCGGTGACCTGGCCGAGGAACAGCGGCCGCCCGCCCGAGGTGTCCCGGATCAGGAACAGGAACGGCCGGTCGATGTGCAGCTGGACGGTCCTGCTCGGGGCGGGCGCCGCCGCCGCGGCGATCCCCACACCGCTGCCGGCCGCCGCGACCGTGCCCTCCTCGTCGACCTGGACGGTGGCCTTCTGCACCACCGTGCTGACGACGAGCGGGTCCTTGGCGATGCCGCTGAGGTCCGCGTTGTCGAAGACCGAGTGGACGCCGAGCGAGCGCAGCGCGGAGCTGAGCTCGTTGGACGTGTCGAAGTGGAAACGCGGCAGTTGCAGGTCGACGGACTGCTCGGCGAGGGCGGCGAGGATCCGGTCGAGCTGGGGCTGGTCCAGCCCCTTGGTGAAAGCCGCGAAGCCGCCCTGCGCGGGGACGATCAGGTCCATCACCAAGTTTCCGCCCGCGTAAGGGAGTTCGACGGCCTGCCAGGGCTCGCCGACGATCCCGCCGGAGCCGTCGGCGTACTTGAACTCGCCGGTCTGGCCCATCAGCGGGACGGACGGGGTGGAGCCGTCCAGCTTGTGGAACGGGCGGTCGGCGGTGTGGCCGGGCTTGAACTCGGAGGCCCACTTCGCCTTGAGGTAGAGCGCGTCGGTGAGGGCCAGCCGGGTGTTCCCGTTGATCGCGCCCGGCGCGAAGAGGTCCTTGATCCGCCCTTCGGTTGCCTTCTCCACCGCCGCGTTGACGGCCTTTCGGGAGCCTTCCGGGTCCTTGACGAAGTCGGTGGTGTGCACGCCGGCGTCGAAGGCGGCGGCGAGCGTGGCCAGGTAGTCGGGCTGCACCGGGAAACCCTGCTGCGTCCAGACCTCGTCGCTCTGACGCAGGGTGACCCCGTCGGTGGCCGGCACCGGGCGGTTCAGCGCGCCGGTGGCGAGGGCGTACTGCTTCGGGTCGAGGTCGGTGTGCAGGGCCTTCGCCAGTTCGTCGGCGCTCGCCCCGCGGGCGCCGGGGAGCAGCATGGCGAGCACGGTGGCCAGGCCGTTCGGGGAGATCACGAGGTTGCGCCCGGCGTCGTCCGGCTTCGCGGTGAGGGTGTGCAGGAGATCCAGCCCGAAGGCGTCGGTGGCCTTCGCGGTGGCGGCCACCTGGGCCGGATCGACGGCGGGCCGGCTGGCCGGCGCGGAGGCCCTCACCTCCGTGCCGGTCGCGGCCCCGGTGCTGCCGCAGCCGGCGATCAGCGGCGCGGCGAGCACGGCGGCGAGGAGCAGCGCCGCCGGGCGGCGGGACGGACGTCGACGGGTTCCGGTGCGGCTGTTCGTCATGGCCCTTCGACGCGGCACCCCGCCTCCGGGTTCCGCCTCAGTCCCAGAGCGCCCCGAGCGCCAGCAGTTCGTCCCGGTACTCGATCCGCTCGACCCACTCCCCCGGCCAGACCGCCTCGCCGTGGTGGGCGCCGGCGAAGGCGCCGGTCAGGCAGGCGAGCGAGTCGGAGTCCCCGCTGGAGTAGGCGGCCCGGCGGACGGCGGCCACCGGGTCGTCGGGCAGCAGCAGGAAGCAGAGCAGGCCGGTGCCGAAGGCCTCCTCGGCGACCCAGCCCTCGCCGGTGGCCAGGCACGGGTCGGCCTCGACGTCGGGCGCGGCGAGCGCGGCGTCCAGCTGGTCGAGGACGCTCAGGCAGTCGTCCCAGCCGCGCGCGATCACGTCCTGCGGCGAGCGGCCGTACCAGCGGTCGGCGAGGTCGCCGAGCCAGAACTCGTCGTACCGCTCGCGGCTCGCCAGCGCGTACGCCCGCAGCGCGGCCGGCAGGTCGGCCGGCCGGACGCCCTCGGCGAGCCTGCGGACGGCGTACGCGGTGAGGTCGCTGGCGGCGAGCGCCGTGGGGTGGCCGTGGGTGAGCCCGGACTGGAGCTGCGCGGCACCGGACAGGGTGCGGGCGTCGAGGCCGGGGAGCAGCCCGATCGGGGCGACCCGCATGTTGGCGCCGCAGCCCTTGGAGCCGACGTCGCTCGCCTGCTGCCAGCGGTACTCGGGGTGGCTCAGCCGTTCGCAGGCGCGCAGGCAGGTCATGCCGGGGGCGCGGTTGTTCTCCGGGGAGCGCCACCAGTCGACGAACTCCTCGCGGACCGGCCGCGCCAGCCGGGACGGGGTCAGCGGCCCGCGCTCCAGGGCGGTGCGCAGGCCGCGGCCGAGGGCGAGCGTCATCTGGGTGTCGTCGGTGACCAGCGCCCTCTCCGGCAGCGGCAGTTGACGCCAGTCCGGGTGGTCGGCGGCGATCGTCTCGACCGCCTTGAACTCGGTCACCCGGCCGATCGCGTCCCCGATCGCCAGCCCCAGCAGTGCCCCGGTCGCCTTGCCCACGGCCGTTCCCCCCTCTTCGCTACACCTCGACCAGCAGTTCCTTCAGCCCGCGGATCACGTAGCCCGGATTCCACTCGGGCTCGCGGACCAGCCGCAGCCGCGGCGCCCGGCGCAGCAGCGCGCCGTACGACTCGGTGAGCTCCAGTCTGGCAAGCGGGGCGCCGAGACAGAAATGGATTCCGGCGCCGAAGGTGATGTGCGGGTTGTCGGCGCGGCCGAGGTCGAGCCGGTCCGGGTCGGCGAAGCGCTCGGGGTCGCGGTTGGCGGAGCCGAAGAGCAGGGCGATCTCGGAGCCGCGCGGGACGGTGACGCCGCGGACCTCGATGTCCTCCAACACCCAGCGTTCGAACATCTGCAGCGGGGTGTCCCAGCGCATCAGTTCCTCGACGGCGGTGGGCAGCAGGCCGTCCACGTCGCCGCGCAGCCGGGCGAGTTCGCCGGGGTTGCGGAACAGCGCCCACCAGCCGTTGCCGGTGGTGTTGACGGTCGCCTCGTGCCCGGCGTTGAGCAGCAGCACGCAGGTGGAGATCATCTCCTGCTCGCTGAGCGCGTCGGAGCCCTCCTGGGCCTGGATGAGCGCGCTGATCAGGTCCTCACCGGGACGGGCCCGACGCTCCCGGATGAGCGTGCGCAGGTAGTCGGAGAACTCGATGCTGGCGGTGACGGCCCGGCGGGCGGTCTCCTCGGTCGGGTTGAGCTCGAACATCCCGGTGATGTCGGCGGACCAGGGCCGCAGCAGGTGCCGGTCGCCCTCCGGCACGCCGAGCATCTCGGCGATCACCGCCACCGGCAGCGGCTCGGCGACGGCGGCGATCAGGTCGCCGCCGCCGGCCGCGAGCAGGCCGTCGACCAGTTCCCCGGCGAGCCGCCGGACGGTCGGCCGCAGGCCCTCCACCATCCGCGGGGTGAAGGCCTTGGAGACCAGCCGGCGGATCCGGGTGTGGTCGGGTGCCTCCAGGTCGAGCAGCCCGTGGTCGTTGAGGGTGTGGAAGGGCTCGTGCGCCGGGTCGGGCTCGGGGCGGCCGAACTCCTGGTGGCTGAAGCGGTGGGTGTAGGTGCGGCCGAGCCGCCGGTCCCGCAGGAGGGCGCTGACGTCCTCGTACCGGGAGACGAGCCACTGCCCGGTCGGCTCGAAGTAGCTGACGGGCGCGTGCTCGCGCAGTTCGGCGTACGCGGCGTACGGGTGGGCCACGAAGGCCGCCGACCAGGGGTCGAACGTCGTCGGTCGCTCGGTCATCGCTCGATCACTCCAGGCCGTCGGGGGGAGCCGGAAGGATCATCGTACGCACGCGGTTCGCCCGTTTTAAGAGTGTTCGGTCAGCAACTTCCGCACCAGCGCCGGAAGGGCGGTGGAGATCGGCTCCCGGATCACCTCGTCCGCGGCCTCGTCGAACGGCGTCGGCTCCCCGTTCATCACCACCAGCCGGGCGCCCGACTCCAGCGCGATCTGCGGCAGCGCGGCCACCGGGTAGACCTGGAGGCTGGTGCCCACCGCGATGAACAGGTCGCAGGCCTTGGCGATCGCATCGGCCTGCTGGAGCACCACCGGGTCCAGCGCCTCGCCGAACATCACCGTGCGCGGCCGCAGGATCCCGCCGCACTCCCGGCACGGCGGGTCCGGCTCCCCCGCCTCGACCCGCGCCAGTGCCGCCGCCATGTCGCCGGTCACCCGGCAGCTCGCGCACTGCACCTCCCGTGCGGTGCCGTGCAGTTCGAGCACCTTGCGGGCGGGCAGACCGGCGCGCTGGTGCAGCCCGTCCACGTTCTGGGTGAGCACCCGCACCGGCAGCCCGGAGCGTTCCAGCTCCACCAGCGCCCGGTGCCCGGCGTTCGGCTCGGCGGCCAGCGCCCCGGCGTCCCGGCGCATCAGCCAGGACCGGCGACGCACGTCGGGATCGCTCAGGTACGGGCCGAGGGTGACCAGCCGTTGGGCGGACGGGTCCTGCTGCCAGAGCCCCTTCGGGCCGCGGTAGTCGGGGATACCCGAGTCGGTCGAGATGCCCGCGCCGGTGAGCACGGCGATCAGCGGTCGCTTCGCGTTCATACCCCGGACGGTACGGTCCCGGCCCGACGGACGGCCACCGAAATTCCGGCCGGCCGAACCACCCCGGTGGAAGCCGCCCCCCGGGGACCGACCGGAAACGCCGCAGGGCGGCCACCCCGTGTGGGGTGACCGCCCTGCGATCAGTGACTCGAGACTCAGCCGGTGTACGGGCCGTAGTCGTAGTCGTCCAGCGGGACCGCCTGGCCGGAGCCGGCGCCGAAGGGCGACAGGTCGTAGTCGTCGTAGCCGACGGCCGAGTACATCGCGGCCTTGGCCTCCTCGGTCGGCTCGACCCGGATGTTGCGGTAGCGGGGCAGACCCGTACCGGCCGGGATGAGCTTACCGAGGATGACGTTCTCCTTGAGGCCCAGCAGCGGGTCCGACTTGGCGTGGATCGCCGCGTCGGTGAGGACCCGGGTCGTCTCCTGGAAGGAGGCGGCCGACAGCCAGGACTCGGTGGCCAGCGAGGCCTTGGTGATACCCATCAGCTGCGGACGGCCGGAGGCGGGGTGACCGCCCTCGGCGACCACACGACGGTTCTCGGTCTCGAAGCGGCCGCGCTCGACGAGCTCGCCCGGGAGCAGCTCGGCGTCGCCCGACTCGATGATCGTCACGCGGCGGAGCATCTGCCGGATGATGATCTCGATGTGCTTGTCGTGGATCGACACACCCTGCGAGTTGTAGACCTTCTGGACCTCGGCGACCAGGTGGACCTGGACGGCACGCTGGCCCATGATGCGCAGGACGTCGTGCGGGTTGGTGGCACCCATGGTCAGCTTCTGGCCGACCTCGACCGCCTCGCCCTCGCTGACCAGCAGCTTCACACGCTTGGAGACGGGGTACGCGATCTCGTCGGTACCGTCGTCCGGCGTGATGACCAGCTTGCGGGTCTTCTCGGTGTCCTCGATGCGGACCCGGCCCTGCGCCTCCGAGATCGGGGCCACACCCTTGGGGGTACGGGCCTCGAAGAGCTCGACGACACGCGGCAGACCCTGGGTGATGTCGTCACCGGCCACACCACCGGTGTGGAAGGTACGCATGGTCAGCTGGGTACCGGGCTCACCGATGGACTGGGCGGCGATGATGCCGACCGCCTCACCGATGTCGACCAGCTTGCCGGTGGCCAGCGAACGGCCGTAGCAGAAGGCACAGGTGCCGACGGCCGACTCACAGGTCAGGATCGAGCGGGTCTTGACCTCGCTGATGCCGTGGCGGATCAGCTCGTCGATCAGCACGTCACCGAGGTCGGTGTTGGCGGTGGCAAGGAGCTTGCCGTCCACCGTGATGTCCTCGGCGAGCATGCGGGCGTACACGCTGGTCTCGACGTCGTCGGCCTTGCGCAGCACGCCGTCGGCGCCCACGGAGCCGATCGCCAGCTTCAGGCCGCGCTCGGTGCCGCAGTCCTCCTCGCGAATGATGACGTCCTGGGAGACGTCGACCAGACGACGGGTGAGGTAACCGGAGTCGGCGGTACGGAGGGCGGTGTCGGCCAGACCCTTACGGGCACCGTGGGTGGAGATGAAGTACTCCAGCACGGTGAGACCCTCACGGAACGACGCCTTGATGGGTCGCGGGATGGTCTCGTTCTTGGCGTTCGACACCAGACCACGCATACCGGCGATCTGACGCATCTGCATCATGTTTCCACGAGCACCCGAGTCGACCATCATGAAGATGGGGTTCGTCTTCGGGAAGTTCGCGGCCATGGCGTCCGCGACCTCGTTGGTCGCCTGGGTCCAGATGCCGACGAGCTCCTGCTTGCGCTCGTCGTTGGTGATCAGACCGCGCTCGTACTGCTTCTGGACCTTCTCCGCCTTCGCCTCGTAGCCCTCCAGGATCTGGGGCTTGCTCGGCGGGACGATGACGTCCGAGATCGAGACGGTGACACCCGAACGGGTCGACCAGTGGAAGCCGGCCGCCTTCAGGTTGTCCAGGGTCGCCGCGACGACGACCTTGGGGTAGCGCTCCGCCAGGTCGTTGACGATCGCGGAGAGCTGCTTCTTGCCCACCTCGTAGTCGACGAACGGGTAGTCCTCGGGCAGCAGCTCGTTGAAGAGCGCGCGGCCCAGGGTGGTGGTCAGGCGGAAGGACTCGCCCTCGAACCAGGTCGACTGGCCGTCCTCGTCCACCGGAGCGGTCCAGCCGCGCGGCGGGACGGTGCCGGCCGGCAGGCGCAGCTCGATCGGGGCCTGGACGTCCAGGTCGCGGGCGTCGAAGGCCATGATCGCCTCGGCGGTCGACGAGAAGGTGCGGCCGGCGCCCTTCACGTTGTCGCGGTCCGAGGTCAGGAAGAACAGACCGAGCACCATGTCCTGGGTCGGCATGGTGACGGGGCGACCGTCGGCCGGCTTCAGGATGTTGTTCGAGGACAGCATCAGGATGCGGGCCTCGGCCTGCGCCTCCGCGGAGAGCGGCAGGTGGACGGCCATCTGGTCACCGTCGAAGTCCGCGTTGAACGCGGTGCAGACGAGCGGGTGGATCTGGATGGCCTTGCCCTCGACCAGCTGCGGCTCGAAGGCCTGGATGCCGAGGCGGTGCAGGGTGGGCGCACGGTTCAGCAGGACCGGGTGCTCGGCGATGACCTCTTCGAGCACGTCCCACACGACCGGACGGGCACGCTCGACCATGCGCTTGGCCGACTTGATGTTCTGCGCGTGGTTCAGGTCGACCAGGCGCTTCATCACGAACGGCTTGAAGAGCTCCAGCGCCATGGCCTTGGGCAGACCGCACTGGTGCAGCTTGAGCTGCGGGCCGACGACGATGACCGAACGGGCCGAGTAGTCGACTCGCTTGCCGAGCAGGTTCTGGCGGAAACGACCCTGCTTGCCCTTCAGCATGTCGCTGAGGGACTTCAGGGGCCGGTTGCCCGGACCGGTGACCGGACGACCGCGGCGGCCGTTGTCGAACAGCGCGTCGACGGCCTCCTGGAGCATGCGCTTCTCGTTGTTCACGATGATCTCGGGGGCGCCGAGGTCGAGAAGCCGCTTCAGGCGGTTGTTGCGGTTGATGACGCGGCGGTACAGGTCGTTCAGGTCGGAGGTCGCGAAGCGGCCACCGTCCAGCTGCACCATCGGACGCAGGTCCGGCGGGATGACCGGGACGCAGTCCAGCACCATGCCGTTGGGCTTGTTGGTGGTCTGCAGGAACGCGGAGACGACCTTGAGGCGCTTGAGCGCACGGGTCTTCTTCTGGCCCTTGCCGGTGCGGATGATCTCGCGCAGGCGCTCGGACTCCTCCGCCAGGTCGAAGGTCTCCAGGCGGTCCTTGAGGGCCGCCGCGCCCATCGAGCCGGAGAAGTAGGTGCCGAAGCGGTCGCGCAGCTCGCGGTAGAGCAGCTCGTCGCCCTCGAGGTCCTGGACCTTGAGGTTCTTGAAGCGGGCCCACACCTCGTCGAGGCGGTCGAGCTCGCGCTGCGCGCGGTCGCGCAGCTGCTTCATCTCGCGCTCGGCACCCTCGCGCACCTTGCGGCGCACGTCGGCCTTGGCGCCCTCGGCCTCCAGCTCGGCCAGGTCGGTCTCGGCCTTCTTGGCACGGGCTTCGAGGTCGGCGTCGCGACGGTTCTCGATCTGCTGGCGCTCGACCGAGACGTGCGCCTCCAGGGACGGCAGGTCGCGCTGGCGGCGCTCGTCGTCGACCCAGGTGATCATGTAGGCGGCGAAGTAGATGACCTTCTCGAGGTCCTTCGGCGCCAGGTCGAGCAGGTAGCCCAGACGCGACGGCACACCCTTGAAGTACCAGATGTGGGTGACCGGGGCGGCCAGCTCGATGTGGCCCATCCGCTCGCGGCGCACCTTGGCGCGGGTCACCTCGACGCCGCAGCGCTCGCAGATGATGCCCTTGAAGCGGACGCGCTTGTACTTACCGCAGTAGCACTCCCAGTCCCGGGTGGGGCCGAAGATCTTCTCGCAGAAGAGCCCGTCCTTTTCCGGCTTCAGGGTGCGGTAGTTGATGGTCTCCGGCTTCTTGACCTCGCCGTGCGACCACTGGCGGATGTCGTCGGCGGTGGCCAGGCCGATGCGGAGCTCGTCGAAGAAGTTGACGTCAAGCACTGGTCGTCAAGCCCTCTTTCGTAAGTCGAGAGTCGTTCATGTGGTCTGAGGGGGGCCTGGGGGCGGGCCGGCCGCGGTCGTGCGGCCGGCCCAACCTCCGTCAGACCTCTTCGACGCTGCTCGGCTCGCGCCGGGACAGGTCGATGCCGAGCTCCTCGGCGGCGCGGAACACGTCCTCGTCGGAGTCCCGCATCTCGATGGACTGGCCGTCCGAGGACAGCACCTCCACGTTGAGGCAGAGCGACTGCATTTCCTTGATGAGGACCTTGAAGGACTCGGGAATGCCGGGCTCGGGGATGTTCTCGCCCTTGACGATGGCCTCGTAGACCTTCACGCGGCCGAGCACGTCGTCGGACTTGATGGTGAGCAGCTCCTGCAGCGCGTAGGCCGCGCCGTACGCCTCAAGGGCCCACACCTCCATCTCACCGAAGCGCTGACCACCGAACTGCGCCTTACCACCGAGCGGCTGCTGGGTGATCATCGAGTACGGGCCGGTCGAGCGGGCGTGCAGCTTGTCGTCGACCAGGTGGTGCAGCTTGAGGATGTACATGTAGCCGACCGAGATCGGCATCGGGAACGGCTCGCCGGAGCGGCCGTCGAACAGCCGGGCCTTGCCGGTGGAGTTCACCAGGCGCTCACCGTCACGGGTGAGGGTGGTGTTGTCCAGCAGGCCGGTGATCTCGTCCTCGCGGGCGCCGTCGAAGACCGGGGTGGCGAGGTTGGTGCCACCCTCGACCGTGTCGGCGCCGATCGCCTGGAGGCGGCGGGCCCACTCGTCGGCGAGACCGGAGACGTCCCAGCCCTGCTTGGCGAGCCACCCGAGGTGGATCTCCAGGACCTGTCCCGGGTTCATTCGGGACGGGACACCCAGCGGGTTGAGGATGATGTCGACCGGGGTGCCGTCCTCCAGGAACGGCATGTCCTCGACCGGCAGGATCTTCGAGATGACGCCCTTGTTGCCGTGACGGCCGGCGAGCTTGTCACCGTTGGTGATCTTGCGCTTCTGGGCCACGTAGACGCGGACCAGCTGGTTCACGCCCGGCGGGAGCTCGTCGCCCTCTTCGCGGTCGAAGACGCGGACGCCGATGACCTTGCCGGACTCACCGTGCGGGACCTTCAGCGAGGTGTCGCGGACCTCACGGGCCTTCTCACCGAAGATCGCGCGGAGCAGGCGCTCCTCGGGGGTCAGCTCGGTCTCACCCTTCGGGGTGACCTTGCCGACGAGGATGTCACCGGTGACGACGTCGGCGCCGATCCGGATGATGCCGCGCTCGTCGAGGTCGGCGAGGACCTCCTCGGAGACGTTCGGGATGTCCCGGGTGATCTCCTCGGGGCCGAGCTTGGTGTCACGGGCGTCGACCTCGTGCTCCTCGATGTGGATCGAGGAGAGGACGTCGTCCTGCACGAGGCGCTGCGACAGGATGATCGCGTCCTCGTAGTTGTGACCCTCCCACGACATGAACGCCACGAGCAGGTTCTTGCCGAGGGCCATCTCGCCCTCGTCGGTGCACGGGCCGTCGGCCAGCACCTGGCCGGCCTCGACCCGGGCGCCCTCGTCCACGAGCACCTTCTGGTTGAAGGAGGTGCCCTGGTTGGAGCGGGTGAACTTGGCGGCGCGGTACGTGGTGTACGTGCCGTCGTCGTTGGCCACGGTGACGTAGTCGGCCGAGACCTCCTGGACGACACCGGCCTTCTCGGCGGTGATGACGTCGGCGGCGTCGACGGCGCAGCGGTACTCCATGCCGGTACCGACCAGCGGGGCCTCGCTCTTCAGCAGCGGCACCGCCTGGCGCATCATGTTCGAGCCCATGAGCGCGCGGTTGGCGTCGTCGTGCTCGAGGAAGGGGATCATGGCGGTCGCGACCGACACCATCTGGCGCGGCGAGACGTCCATGTAGTCGACCTCGGAGCCCGGCACGTAGTCGATCTCGCCGCCACGGCGGCGGACCAGGACACGCGGCTCGGCGAAGTGGTTGTCCGCGGTCAGCGGAGCGTTCGCCTGGGCGATGACGAAGCGGTCCTCCTCGTCGGCGGTCAGGTAGTCGACCTGCTCCGTCACGAGGCCGCTCTCGTCGACCTTGCGGTACGGGGTCTCGATGAAGCCGAAGGCGTTGACCCGGCCGTACGAGGCCAGCGACCCGATCAGACCGATGTTCGGGCCTTCCGGGGTCTCGATCGGACACATGCGCCCATAGTGCGAGGGGTGCACGTCACGGACCTCGAAGCCGGCGCGCTCACGGGAGAGACCACCGGGGCCGAGGGCGGACAGACGACGCTTGTGGGTCAGGCCCGACAGCGGGTTCGTCTGGTCCATGAACTGCGACAGCTGGCTGGTGCCGAAGAACTCCTTGATGGAGGCGACGACCGGCCGGATGTTGATCAGGGTCTGCGGCGTGATCGCCTCGACGTCCTGGGTGGTCATGCGCTCGCGCACGACGCGCTCCATACGGGCGAGACCCGTACGGACCTGGTTCTGGATCAGCTCGCCGACGTTGCGCAGGCGACGGTTGCCGAAGTGGTCGATGTCGTCGACCTCGACCACGATGTCGCGGCCCTCGCCGTCACGCCACTCGGTCTCGCCCGCGTGCAGCTTCACCAGGTACTTGATCGCACCGATGATGTCGGGCTCGGTGAGCACGCCGGAGTCCAGCGACTCGGCGTTGCCCAGCTTGCGGTTGACCTTGTAGCGGCCGACCTTCGCGAGGTCGTAGCGCTTCGGGTTGAAGTACAGGTTCTCCAGCAGCGTCTGCGCGGCCTCGCGCGTCGGCGGCTCGCCCGGACGCAGCTTGCGGTAGATGTCCAGCAGCGCGTCGTCCTGGCCCTGGGTGTGGTCCTTCTCCAGGGTGTTGCGCATCGACTCGTACTCGCCGAACTCCTCGAGAATCATCTCGTTGGTCCAGCCGAGAGCCTTGAGCAGCACGGTGACGGACTGCTTGCGCTTGCGGTCGATGCGGACGCCGACCATGTCGCGCTTGTCGATCTCCATCTCCAGCCAGGCACCACGCGAGGGGATGACCTTGCAGGAGTAGATGTCCTTGTCGGACACCTTGTCCAGGGTGGAGTCGAAGTACACACCCGGGGAGCGGACCAGCTGCGACACGACGACACGCTCGGTGCCGTTGATCACGAACGTGCCCTTGTGGGTCATGAGCGGGAAGTCGCCCATGAAGACCGTCTGAGACTTGATCTCACCGGTCTCGTTGTTGGTGAACTCGGCCGTGACGAAGAGCGGAGCCGCGTACGTGAAGTCGCGGTCCTTGCACTCGTCAATGGAGTTCTTCGGCGGCTCGAAACGGTGGTCGCGGAAGGTCAGCGACATCGACCCACTGAAGTCCTCGATCGGCGAGATCTCCTCGAAGATCTCCTCCAGACCGGACTTGGTGGGGACGTCCTGACCGTTCTCCAGCGCCGCCTCGACCCGGGACTTCCAGGCCGCGTTGCCGAGCAGCCAGTCAAAGCTCTCGGTCTGCAGGGCCAGGAGGTTCGGGACCTCAAGGGGCTCCTTGATCTTCGCGAACGAGACGCGGAGCGGGGCGGTGGATGCGGCGGAATTGTTCGAGGCGTTGCGCGGCGCGGCCAAGAGGGGGGTCCTTCCGAGGGCTCGGAGCTCACTACGCGCGTACCAGCCGGGCCTGCTTGGGCTTGGTGCCGCCTCCCTCGCAACTGGCCTCTGCCGGGATCGAAACCCCAGGTCAGAGCCGCTTTGCGGAGGCGGTGCCAGACCCCTTCAGGGCAACGCAAACTCCGGGCGACGAGTCACGGAGAAGCTAACAGGCAGCGCAAAGGGACAGTGTAGCCAAAGGGCACACTGCTGTCCAGCTCTGATTCGGAAACCGAATCGGAGACTCCTCCCGGTAGCCGGCGGACGCGAACGCCCACCGGTACTGCACTGGTCTTGCACCAGCGTCCTGCACCGGCCCGGGCACTGCCCGGGCCCGATGACTCACGTGGAGTCATTTCCCGCCTGAGCCGCCGGTTATGCATCCAGCGGCGAACCAACCGGGCGGACTCGCGCCTTGAGAATCGCGCGCCGCGCCAGGTTCGTCAAGGGCCCGCCTCGGGCGCGGACCTCGACCCGTTCATCGGCCGGGCACCCCCCGGCGTTACAGAAGCCGTGGTGGGCGCTACCGCCGCCGACGGTGATCACCATACCCCTCGGCACCGACAGTGCCGAGTGCGCCGTCGGCCACACCGGTGGTTCCGGAGCCCGCGCCGGCCTGGCCCCGGGAACGCCAAAAGGCCGGGCCGACCACCCGCAAGGGTGATCGGCCCGGCCATGGAGCTCCCGCTCCCTCAGAGGGAGCGTGGGGGCACCTCCCGGCCGTCAAGGCCGGGGGAAAGTCACTTGACGGTGACCTTGGCGCCGGCACCCTCGAGGGCGGCCTTGGCCTTCTCGGCAACGTCCTTGGCAACCTTCTCCAGGACCTTGGCACCAGCGGTGTCAACGAGGTCCTTGGCCTCCTTCAGGCCGAGGGAGGTCAGGGTGCGCACCTCCTTGATGACCTGGATCTTCTTGTCACCGGCGGCGTCGAGGATGACGTCGAACTCGTCCTGCTCCTCGACGGCCTCAACGGCGGCGGCAGCGCCACCGGCGGCGGCAACGGCGACCGGGGCGGCGGCGGTGACGTCGAACTTCTCCTCGAAGGCCTTCACGAAGGCGGCCAGCTCGATGAGGGTGAGCTCCTCGAACTGCGCGAGCAGCTCGTCCTGGGACAGCTTCGCCATGATTGGCGTCCTTCCACTAAATCGGCAGGTGGTGCCGTATGTACGGGTTGGGCGGGCACGGGCCCGCAGCGAGGCGGTGAGCCTGCGGAATTACTCCGCGGCCTCGTCCTCGGCGGCGGGAGCCGGCGTACCGGCACCGCCCTGCTCGACCTTGTCGCGCAGCGCGTCCACAGTGCGGACGAGCTTCGACGGCAGGGCCTGGAAGAGCGCGGCAGCCTGGGACTGCTTGGCCTTCAGGGCACCCGCCAGCTTGGCGAGCAGCACCTCGCGGGACTCGAGGTCCGCGAGCTTCTTGATCTCATCGGCGGACAGCGCCTTGCCGTCAAGGACACCGCCCTTGATGATGAGAGCGGGGTTCTCCTTGGCGAAGTCACGCAGAGCCTTCGCCGACTCCACCGGGTCACCGGTGACGAAGGCGACAGCCGTCGGACCGTTGAACAGGTCGTCGAGCTCGGAGATCCCGGCCTCATTGGCCGCGATCTTGGTCAGCGTGTTCTTCACCACGGCGTACTCGGCGTTCTCGCCGAGCGAGCGACGCAGGGTCTTGACCTGCTTCACCGAGAGACCGCGGTACTCGGTCAGCAGCGCCGCGGAGGAGCCACGGAACTTGTCCGTGATCTCGGCGACGGCAGCAGCCTTGTCGGGCCTTGCCATAGGCTTACGCCTCCTTCCGTGATGTCGAAGTCCGGCCGACCGCGAAAGTCGACCATTCACACCTCGAACCGGCCGGACGGAAGGAAAGCTCCTGCGGAAAGCAGATGAGCCCCGGTGCGCAGGCGCACGGGGCTCGAAACGACCTCAACGGGCGGCCGCGCGAACGCGGACCCGGAAATCGAAGCTCCAGACACACCTGCGCGGGCTGCCTGCGCGTGAAGCGCAGATCCTTCGGCCACCGGCTCCCTAGGGCGCACGGCGACAACCAGCGGTCTTTGGCTTCGGCAACAGTAACCGGACTCCTCCGTCCGGGGCAAATCGCCCCCGACCGACCGGGTCCGGCCGGCTCAGCGGGCCAGTGGGGGGACCGTCCGGGGCCCGGTGTCCACGGTGTCCGCCTCCGGCGGGGCCTGCACCGAGAGCAGCGGTCCGCCGAGGTCGGTGTAGACCACCGAGTCGTCCGCCTGGCCGCTGTCGCCCTTGCCGGTGCGCTGGAGCCGGACCAACTGGTCCTTGTCGTTGAGCCAGAGGTCCACGGTGAGCGAGGTCGAGCCGCCGGGCGCGAGCGCGGCCCGCAGGCCGTCGCGGCGGGGCCGGGTCAGCTGGGTCTGGGCGGCCGCGTAGCGCTCGGCGGTGGTGGTGACCCGGTAGTGCTCGACCGTCGAGTCCTCGTACTTCTCCTCGCCGACGAACCGGGCGTCGACCCCGTCGGCGGTGGCGGCGGCCAGCGCCTCGACCGGGTTCAGCAGGTCGATCAGCCCCGCGTACGGGACCTCCTTGCGGCCGTCCGGGTCCGGCGGGACGGCGAAGCGCTCCCAGTGCCGGCCGCCCTGCCGGGCCGCGGTGGCGGAGTCGCCGCCCTGGTAGGCGACGGTGTCCACGACGATCAGCTGTTCGGCCTCGGCCGGGGTCGAGCGGCGGATCTGGAGCGCCGTCTTGGGCTGCCAGAACAGCGGCCCGGCCCCGGCGTCCGGGCCCAGCCGGTAGCTGACCTTGGCCCGGCGGGCGGTCTGCATGGCCAGCTGGGCGGAGAGCAGGACACCGTGCGGCGACCGGTCGGTCGGCTTGGCCGGGCCGGTCGGGGTGGCATCGGTCGGGCTCGGGCTGCCGGAGGGCGTGGACGACGCGTCGTCGCCCCCGCCGCACCCGGTCAGCCCGCTCACCAGCAGGACGACGACGGCCAGCACCGCCAGCCGCTGTCGTCCCACCATCGTCCGTTCCCCTCTCACCCGGTCGCCGCACCGGCGGCCTTCGCTTCCGGCCACCTTGCCACCCGGGACCGGGTCAGCTGGTGGCGCCCCCCTTGTCGAGCTTCGCCAGCTCGGCGAGTTCCACCGTGTCGGACGGGTCCGGCGCGGTCGTGGTGACCGGGGTGCCGTAGTCCGAGTAGGTGACGGTCGCCTTGAGCGTGCCGGCCTTGGTGTCGGCCTGCTCGGTCCGCTTGACCACCAGCTGGTTGGCGTCGACCCAGACGTCGAGCTGCTCGCTGGTGATGCCGGCGGTGTCCAGGTTGTCCTTGATCTTGTCCAGCTCGTCCTGGCTCAGGCCCTTGCCGCTGGCCTTGGCGATGTCGTTCGCGGTGAGCTCGCCGGAGTAGTGGGTGGCGGTCTTGCCGCCCACCGTCTCCTGGCCGACCTCGGTCACCTTGCCGCTGGCGATCAGCGTCCGCACGCCCTGGACCGGGTCCGCGTTCTTGAGCTGGTCGGTCCCGCCGCCGGAGGCCTTGGCGATGTCGGCCTTGCTGTAGTGCAGCCAGTGCCGCCCGCCGAAGGTGTCGACCGCGTCCCCGCCCATCCGCAGGTACATCGAGTCCTTGGTGTAGCGGTACGGCGCGGAGTTGCCGCCGGTCACCACCGAGAGGAGCTTGGCCAGCGGCGAGCCGGACAGGTCCATGGTGATCTCGCCCTGGAGGCCGTCGGCCCAGGACACCGCGCCCTTGCCCTTCATGGTGACCTCGCCGATGGCGATGGTCTCGTCGACCTTGGCCGACTTCGCCGCGCTGGTCTTCTGGGTGACCTGTTCCAGGAAGAGCGCCGGGGTCAGCTTGGCCGGGGCACTCGGCGTGGTCGGGGTCGGGGTCGCCGTCGGGGTCGGGGCGGCGGCGGTGGTCGGCTGCGCGGCGGCGGTGGTCGGCGCGGCCGGGGCGGCCTTCTTGCTGTCGTCGTTGTTGTCGTTGCACGCGGTCGCGGTGAGCGCCAGTGCAGCGAGCACGACGGCGACGGCGGTCTTACGGGTTCCAGCCATGGTTCCCCCCTCGAGGATCCCCGGGCGCGGGGTGCGCCCGGGGGGTCAGCCGGTTGGCGGTGCGTGGGAGCCCGACGGGCTCCGGTCGGGTGGCGGCGGTGGGATCAGCCGAACAGCTTGAGGACGTCGGCCTCGTTGCCGAGGTCGCCGGCGGCCGGCGCCTCGATCTTCGCCGCGCTGCCGAGACCCGAGTACTTGATGATCACGGCGTCCTTCTCACCGTTCTTGTCGCCGTACTCGCTGTACTGGACGAGCTCCTGCTTGGCGTTCAGCCAGAAGTCCACGGTGAGGGTCTTGCCGTCCTCCTCCAGGACCTTCTGGACGCTGGCGCGCTGCTCGGGCGTGAGCGAGGACATCCCCGCCACCAGGGTGGCGGTCTCCTCGACCGCGCGCAGGTGGGTGGTCTGGACGCCGTCGACGGCCTCCTGGCCGACCTTGCTCAGCTTGCCGCCCTGTGCGGCCAGGGTGAGCTGGGCGACCGGGTTGACCATCTGGCCCACCACCAGGAAGCTGCTGCCCATCTCGTTCGAGGCCGGCAGCTTGACCCAGTGCTTGCCGCCGAGCGCCGCGGCCGCGGCCGCGCCGTCGCCGGGGCCGACGTAGACGTCGGCGCCGATCAGCCGGATCTTGACCTTCTTGCCGGCCTCCATGTCACCGGTGAGGTCCACGGCCATCTTGCTCGGGTTCTTCCAGTCGGCGTCGCCGCTGCCGGCGTTGTGCGCGGAGCCGTCCGGGGAGGACATGGTGACCTTGCCGTTGCCGGCCTTCTGCATCACCAGCGCGGAGGCGGCCAGCGCGGCCTTCGGGTCCCCGGCGAGCGCGGCCGCGACCGGGTCACCGCCGCCCTGGGCGGCGACGTCCTTGATGTCGGCCGACTTGGCGTCGTTGCCCTTGCTGCCACAGGCCGTGACGGCACCGAGCAGGACGGCCGCCGTGACGACGGTCGAGGCGAGGCGCACAGCACGCATGGGATTCCCCCCGTAAGATCCGAATGATCCATGGAAGAGCCTATTTTCAGCTTCTTCCCTCGCGGACTCTAACGGATCGCCAGACCCCTCACGCACTGGTTATCCCCTCTCGTCAGCCGTCGGTGGCCGGTGTCGTCTCCTCCGCTCCGGAGGCTGAGACATCCGTCGTGGTCACCGTGGTTCCACCGCTCCCCTTCGCGGTCTCACGCAGCCTCAACAGACGCTCGCCGGGCCCGACCCAGACGTCGTAGCCGATCTCGGCCACCCCGTGCTGCCGGTACCAGTCGACCACCACGGTGAGCCGCTCGGGGCTCAACTCCCCGTCCGCGGCGAAGTATTCGCCGACCGGCGCGGAGCCCTGGTAGTGCGCGACGGTCATCCCGGCCAGCTGCTCGCCGCCGAGCGAGCCGAGCTTCCCGTTCTGGGCGATCGCGTACGCCCGGCTGCCCGGGTTGGTGACCAGCCCGGTCATCCACCCCCCCGCGTAGCCGCCCGGTTCGGCGCCGGCCCGCGAGTCGAGGGTCTCGGCGGTGCCCCGCTCGGCGTGCCGGGGCGGGGCGCCCTGGTAGACGAGGTCGAGCCCGCCGTCCCGGACGGTGAGCTGACCGGTGCCGCGTTCGTCGACCACGGTCAGCGCGCCCTCGTCCCGGGCGCCCCAGGTCAGCGTGCCGGTCGCGGTCCGGCGGCCGGCCGGGCCCTCCTCGACCACGTCGATCCGGGCGCCGCCGCCGTCGTCCAGCGCCTGGGCGGCGGTGAGCACCACCTGCTTGGGCGGCAGCGGCGCGGGAGCCCCGCCGGGGGTGCGGTCCCCCGGCGCGGCCAGCAGGCTGCAGCCGGTGGTGGCGCCGAGCAACAGCAGGGCCGCCGCCAGGGCGGCGGGGCGAAGGGCGGGCGGCACGGCACACTCCGGCGGTCACACGTTCTACATATGAACTGACCGGCAGAGCGTACGACGAGACGGACGCCCGTTCCCATCCACCTCCTGTTCCAATCCGGAAACGACCGGGCCCACCCGGAAACGACGACGGGCCCGCACCCCCGGAGGGGTACGGGCCCGTCGTACGGACTGCTTCAGAGCACTGGGGCTCAGACCGCGGCCGGGTCCTCCTCGACGAGGAGGTTGCGGGTGCGGTTCGGGTCCACCTGGATGCCGGGGCCCATGGTGGTCGACACGGCGGTCTTCTTGATGTAGCGGCCCTTGGCGGCGGACGGCTTGGCGCGGAGCACCTCGTCCAGCGCGGCGGCGTAGTTCTCGACCAGCTGCTCGTCGGTGAAGGAGACCTTACCGATGATGAAGTGCAGGTTCGAGTGCTTGTCGACGCGGAACTCGATCTTGCCGCCCTTGATGTCGTTGACAGCCTTGGCGACGTCCGGGGTCACGGTGCCGGTCTTCGGGTTCGGCATCAGACCACGGGGACCGAGCACGCGGCCGAGGCGGCCGACCTTGCCCATGAGGTCCGGGGTGGCGACGACGGCGTCGAAGTCGAGGCGGCCCTTGGCGACCTCGTCGATGAGCTCGTCGGAGCCGACGATGTCGGCGCCCGCAGCACGCGCGGCCTCGGCACGGTCGCCGGTCGCGAAGACCAGGACCCGGGCGGTCTTACCGGTGCCGTGCGGGAGGATCACGGTGCTGCGGACCATCTGGTCGGCCTTGCGCGGGTCGACGCCCAGACGCATGGCGACCTCAACGGTGCCGTCGAACTTGGTGGTGCTGGTCGCCTTGGCGAGGCGGACGGCCTCGAGCGGGGCGTAAAGGCGCTCGCGGTCGACCTGAGCGTCCGCGGCCTTCAGAGCCTTGCTGCGCTTCACTGCTGCTCCTGAATGGTGATTGGAGTTGTGGTGTTCAACGGGCCTGCGCAGGCCCTACCACAGAGGACGAGAAGGTTTTCAGCCCTCGACGGTGATGCCCATCGACCGGGCGGTGCCGGCGATGATCTTCTCCGCCGCGTCCAGGTCGTTGGCGTTCAGGTCGGGCATCTTGGTGGTGGCGATCTCGCGGACCTGGGCGCTGGTGAGCTTCGCGACCTTGGTCTTGTGCGGCTCGCTGGAGCCCTTGTCGATGCCCGCGGCCTTCAGGATGAGGCGCGCGGCCGGCGGCGTCTTCGTGATGAAGGTGAAGGAACGGTCCTCGTAGACCGTGATCTCCACCGGCACGATCATGCCGCGCTGCGACTCGGTCGCAGCGTTGTAGGCCTTGCAGAACTCCATGATGTTGACGCCGTGCTGACCCAGCGCGGGGCCGACCGGCGGCGCCGGGTTGGCCGCACCGGCGTTGATCTGGAGCTTGATAAGCCCCGTGACCTTCTTCTTCTTGGGAGGCATGTCTCTCCGGGTCCTTCCGAGAGGTGATTGCTGGTGTGCGCGGAACCGGGGCGACACCCGGCTGCCAGCACACACATCGGACCAGGCTAACGCGGATGCGCCGCTGGACCAAAACGGATTCGGGGCAGGGCCCTCGGCCCCGCCCCGAATCCGAAGACCGTATGACTAGTTCTTCTGGATCTGGTCGAAGGAGAGCTCGACCGGGGTCTCCCGGCCGAAGATCTCGACCAGGCCCTTGACCTTCTTCGAGTCGGGGTTGATCTCGTTGATGGTCGCCTGGAGGGTCGCGAACGGACCGTCGGTGACGGTGACCGAGTCGCCGACCTCGAAGTCCAGCACCTGGACCTCGACCGGGCGGACCGGCGAGGCCTTGCCGGCCTCCTTGGCCGCCTGGCGCTCGACGTCCGGGGCGAGCATCTTGACGACCTCGTCCAGGGTCAGCGGGTACGGGTCGTAGGCGTTGCCGACGAAGCCGGTGACACCCGGGGTGTTGCGCACGACGCCCCAGGACTCGGGGGTGAGGTCCATGCGCACCAGCACGTAGCCGGGGAGCTTGTTCTGGCGGATGGTCTTGCGGTCGCCGTTCTTGATCTGGACGACCTCCTCCTGCGGCACCTCGGCCTGGAAGATGTACTCCTCGACGTTCAGCGAGACCGCGCGCTGCTCCAGGTTCTGCTTCACCCGGTTCTCGTAGCCGGCGTAGGTGTGGATCACGTACCACTCGCCCGGCATGAAGCGCAGGTCCTCGCGGAACTTGGCGACCGGGTCGACCTCGACGGCCTCCTCGACCTCGGCCTCCTCGGCCTCGGCTTCCTCGACCTCGGCGACCGGCTCCTCGACGGAGGACTCCTCGTCGGCGAGCTCCACGTCGCTCTCCACGTGCAGCGCGGCCTCCTCGGCGGGCTCGCCGGCCTCGGCCTCGTCGTACGCCTCGACCTCGTCCTCGTCGCTGTCCGCGGCGTCCACGATCTGCTCGGCGGGCTCGGCGTCGTCAGCCAGCTCGGCCGCGTCCAGCTCGGCGGCGACATCCGCCTCGCGGACGGTCTCGTCGGCGTCGTACAGGGGGGACTCAGACACGGTGGCTGCTTCTTTCCTGGAGATGGTGAAGGTGGCGCGCTCCGCGGCCGGCTCCGGCGCGCTACCGCTCACGCGGGCGCCAGGGGAGGCCTCGGAGACTTCAACAGTACCGAGTCAACGGTAGCGGCCGCGTACCTCCGACGCAGACAGCTCGACCCGGGCCGAAGATCGGCCCGGGTCGGGAGGCTGTTTCGAAGGTTGGACGGCTCGGTCAGCCGAAGATCCAGAGGCTCAGCTTGGAGAAGCCGTAGTCCAGACCGGCCACGAAGGCCATCACGACCACGACGAACGTGACCACGACGGCGGTGTAGTTGGTGAGCTCGCCCTTGCTGGGCCAGACGACCTTGCGGAGCTCGGCGATGATCTGGCGGTAGAACAGGCCCATGCGGGCGAAGACGCCCTTCTTGGCCCGCTTGCCGGACTTCTTGTCGCCGGAGCGGTTGGCCCGCTTGCGGTCACGACGCGAGAGCGACTCGCCGTCGACAGGCGTGGCCTCGGCAGCGCCGTCGGCACCCTCGGGGTTGCCGCTCTCAGGCGTTGCGGTGGAGCCCGTGGTCTCCGTCACTCGTCCTCACCTGAATCCGGGTCCTGCCGAGCATCACCTGCGTACCCGATCGGGCACGAGCGGTCGGCTAAAGCGGTGCTGTTCGGTGCCCTCTCCGCATCAAGCCCGCTCGCTCTGTGGAGCGAACGGGCTGAGTGCGGATCAAGCAGCAGGGCAAGAGGGACTTGAACCCCCAACCGCCGGTTTTGGAGACCGGTGCTCTACCAATTGAGCTATTGCCCTACGGCGCCTCGTGGCTCCGTAGCGACCAACCTACCGCATCTCCCGCCGCTGTCTGCACAGGCGGTGAAAGCTCCGGTGTTTTTCGGTGGCCGTCGAGCAGTGAGTGTACGTGGTCCAGGGGCGTTTGGTCGAACCTCTTCTTCCGGGGCCGCCGGTTGTCCGGCATATGTCCGGCATGCCCGCATGATCACCGGCGGTTCGCCGGGCGCCGCCATGTGGACGGGCCGGTACGGATGGTGAAACCGCGCTGCCCGGTCCGTCCCGGTTCTGCGACGATGCAGGCATGAGCGCTTCCACCCCGCAGCCCGACCCCTCCCTCCGCCCCGCCGACCGCCGGGTCTCCGCCCGGATCGGCGCGATCGCCGAGTCCGCGACCCTCGCCGTGGACGCCAAGGCCAAGGCCCTCAAGGCGGCCGGCCGTCCGGTGATCGGCTTCGGCGCCGGCGAGCCCGACTTCCCCACCCCGGACTACATCGTCGAGGCGGCCGTCGAGGCCTGCCGCGACCCGAAGAACCACCGCTACACCCCGGCGGGCGGTCTGCCCGAGCTGAAGGACGCGATCGTCGCCAAGACGCTGCGCGACTCCGGCTACCAGGTGGACGCCTCCCAGGTGCTGGTGACCAACGGTGGCAAGCAGGCGATCTACGAGGCGTTCGCGGCGATCCTGGACCCGGGCGACGAGGTGATCATCCCGGCCCCGTACTGGACCACCTACCCCGAGTCGGTCCAGCTGGCCGGCGGTGTCCCGGTGGAGGTCGTGACCGACGAGACCACCGGCTACAAGGTCTCGGTCGAGCAGCTGGAGGCCGCCCGCACCGAGAACACCAAGGTGGTGCTCTTCGTCTCCCCGTCCAACCCGACCGGCGCGGTGTACACCCGGGCGGAGGCCGAGGCGATCGGCCGCTGGGCGCTGGAGCACGGCCTCTGGGTGCTCACCGACGAGATCTACGAGCACCTGGTGTACGGCGACGCCGAGTTCACCTCGCTGCCGGCCCTGCTGCCCGAGCTGGCCGACAAGTGCATCGTGGTCAACGGCGTGGCCAAGACCTACGCGATGACCGGCTGGCGGGTGGGCTGGGTGATCGGCCCCAAGGACGTCGTCAAGGCCGCGACCAACCTGCAGTCGCACGCCACCTCGAACGTCTCCAACGTCGCGCAGCGCGCCGCGATCGCCGCCGTCGCCGGCGACCTCTCCGCGGTCCACGAGATGCGCACCGCCTTCGACCGCCGCCGTCAGACCATCGTGAAGATGCTCAACGAGATCGAGGGCGTGTACTGCCCCGAGCCCGAGGGCGCCTTCTACGTCTACCCGTCCGTCAAGGGCCTGCTCGGCAAGGAGATCCGCGGCAAGCGTCCGCAGAGCTCCAGCGAGCTGGCCTCGCTGATCCTGGACGAGGCCGAGGTCGCGGCCGTCCCGGGTGAGGCCTTCGGCACCCCCGGCTACCTGCGGTTCTCCTACGCGCTCGGCGACCAGGACCTGGCCGAGGGCATCGGCCGGATCCAGCAGCTGCTGGCCGAGGCCCGCGACTGACCGCGGCAACCGGCTGCACCGCCCCCTTTTCACCCCTTCGGGGGACGGGAAGGGGGCGGTTCCCGTTTGGGGGTCGGATGCGGCAGTATCGGCGAATGGAACGCCTGTTGAACCCGCGAGACGTCCGGGACCTCCCGAAGGCCCACCTGCACCTGCACTTCACCGGCTCGATGCGCCCCGCCACCCTGCTGGAGCTGGCCGACAAGCACGGCGTCCGACTGCCGGAGGCGCTCAGCTCCGGCGAGCCGCCCAGGCTGCGGGCCACCGACGAGCGCGGCTGGTTCCGCTTCCAGCGCCTCTACGACACCGCCCGCTCGGTGCTGCGGGACGAGCAGGACATCCGCCGGCTGGTCCTGGAGACCGCCCAGGACGAGCGGCGGGACGGCTCCCGCTGGCTGGAGATCCAGGTCGACCCGACCTCGTACGCGCCCCGGCTGGGCGGGCTGATCCCCGCCCTGGAGCTGATCCTGGACGCGGTGGAGCACGCCGCCGAGGCCACCGGGGTGGGCATCCGGGTGCTGGTCGCGGCCAACCGGATGAAGTCCCCGATGGACGCCCGGACGCTGGCCCGGCTCGCCGTCCGGTACGCCGACCAGGGCGTGGTCGGCTTCGGGCTCTCCAACGACGAGCGCCGCGGCCTGGCCCGGGACTTCGACCGGGCCTTCGAGATCGCCCGCAAGGGCGGGCTGCTGGCCGCCCCGCACGGCGGCGAGCTGGCCGGGCCGGAGTCCGTCCGGGACTGCCTGGACGACCTGGGCGCCCGCCGGATCGGCCACGGCGTGCGGGCCGCCGAGGACCCCCGGCTGATGGAGCGGCTGGCCCAGCGCCAGGTCACCTGCGAGGTGTGCCCGTCCTCCAACGTCTCGCTGGGCGTCTACGAGCGCCCCGAGGACGTCCCGCTGCGCCGGCTGTTCGACGCCGGGGTGCCACTGGCGCTGGGCGCGGACGACCCGCTGCTGTTCGGCAGCCGGCTGGCCGCCCAGTACGACCTGGCCCGCGACGTCCTGGGCTTCTCCGACGCGGAACTCGCCGAGCTGGCCCGGCAGTCGGTGCGCGGCTCGTGCGCGCCGGAGACCGTCCGCAAGGAGCTGCTGGCGGACATCGACGGCTGGCTCGCCCAGGCGGCCTAGGAGCTCAGAGCTTCACGCCGATCATCACCGGCTCGTTCACCAGCTCGACGCCGAACGCCGCCTGGACCCCGTCCCGGATCTCCCGGGCCAGCGCCAGCAGGTCCTCGGCGGTGGCCGAGCCGCGGTTGGTGAGCGCCAGGGTGTGCTTGGTGGAGAGGGTCGCCGGGCCGCTGCCGTAGCCCTTGCCGAAGCCGGCCCGGTCGATCAGCCAGGCGGCCGAGGTCTTGGTGCGGCCCTCCGGTGCCGGGTAGGCGGGGGCGTCCTCGGCGCCCGGGCGGGCCCTGAAGGAGGCGTACTGCGCGGCGGTGAGCACCGGGTTGGTGAAGAAGGAGCCGGCCGACCAGGTGTCGTGGTCGGTCGGGTCCAGCACCATGCCCTTGCCGGAGCGCAGCCCGAGCACCGCCTCGTACGCCTCCACCAGCGGCACCCGCTCGCCCTGCTCGACGCCGAAGTGCCTGGCCACCTCCGCGTACTTGACCGGGGTGGAGAGCCCGCCGTGGTCGGTCAGGGCGAACCGTACCCGCAGTACCACGTAGCGGTCCGGCTCGGCCTTGAAGCGGCTGTGCCGGTAGGAGAAGGCGCACTCGGCGTCGGTCAGCACGACCACTTCACCGGCCGTGCGGTCGTAGGCGACCACCTCGGTGATCGACTGGGCGACCTCCTGGCCGTACGCGCCGACGTTCTGCACCGGGGTGGCACCGGCCGAGCCGGGGATGCCGGCCAGGAACTCGATGCCGGCCAGCCCGTGCTCGCGGACCGCGCGGGTGACCGCCTCCGCCCAGACCTCGCCGGCCGCCAGCTCCAGCGTGCCGCCGTCCAGGGCGAAGCCGGTGGTGGCGATCCGCAGCACCGTGCCGGGGAAGCCGGCGTCGCCGATCACCAGGTTGGAGCCGCCGCCGAGGACCAGCAGCGGCTCGCCGGCCGCGTCGGCCGCGCGGACGGCGGCGATCACCTCGTCGTCGGTGTGGGCGGTCACCAGGCGGCGGGCCGGGCCGCCGAGCCGGAGCGTGGTCAGCGGGGCGAGGGGGGCGTCGTTTTCTACCAGCACGCCCACCAGCGTACGGGGGGAAGGGCGGCCGCTCCGGCCGCCCTTCCCCTCCCCGCGCTCAACCCCGGGCCGCCCCGGCCGGGACCGGCGGCTGGGCGTCCACCGGGCCGGCGGCCACGGCCACCGACGACTTCGACCGGCGCGGGATGAACAGCGCGCAGACCGCCGCCAGCGCGACCACCCCGGCGCCGACGTACAGCGCGGGCGTCAGCCCGTCGACGAAGGACCGGTCCGAGCTGTAGCCGCCCTGCGCGGAGAACACGGCCGCCAGTACGGCCACCCCGAGCGCCCCGCCGACCTCGCGCAGCGCGTTGTTGGCCCCGGAGGCGATGCCCTGCTCCTCCGGCCGGACGCTGTCCATCACCAGGGCGGCGGTCGGTGCGAAGAACAGCGACATCCCGATGCCGCAGATCACCACGGCCGGGACCTGGGCGACGTAGTCGTAGCCGCTGCCGCCGGCGGTCGCCGCGTACAGCGCCAGGCCGCCGGCCTGCAACACCAGCCCGGCGACCACGATCGGGCGGCCGCCGATCCGGTCGGCCAGGATGCCCGCGACCGGGGAGACGATCAGCGGCATCGCGGTCCACGGGAGCATCCGGATGCCGGCCTCCTGCGGGCTGAAGCCGCCGACGCTCTGCAGGTGCTGGCTGATCAGGAAGATCGAACCGAACATCCCGAGGTACATCAGCAGGCCGGAGGCGTTGACGGCGGAGAAGGCCGGGCTGCGGAACAGTCGCATCGGCAGCATCGGGTGCTTCGCCCAGCGCAGCTCGTACAGCACGAACGCGGCCAGCAGCAGGACCCCGGCGGTCAGCGAGACCAGCACCAGCGGGCTGGTCCAGCCGTCCGGGTTGCCGCGGATCAGGCCGAGGACGACGCCGAACATGCCGCTGCTGACCAGGACGGTGCCGGGCACGTCCAGGGCCGGGCTGGCGCCCCGGCTCTCGCGGAGCCGCAGGGCGGCGAGCGGCACCAGGACGAGGCCGACCGGGACGTTCACCCAGAAGATCCACTGCCAGGAGAAGTGTTCGGTCAGGGTGCCGCCGACCAGCGGCCCGGTGGCGACGGCCAGGCCGTTGACGCCCGCCCAGATGCCGAAGGCCAGCCCCCGTTTGGCCGCTGGGACCGCGGCGCTGAGCAGGGTGAGGGTGAGCGGCATCGAGACCGCCGCGCCCACGCCCTGGAGGGCGCGGGCGGCGATCAGCGAGCCGATGTCCGGGGAGAGCGCGGCCGCCGCGGAGCCGAGGGTGAACAGCGAGAGCCCGATCAGGAAGATCCGGCGGCGGCCGAAGCGGTCGCCGAGGGCCGCGCCGAACATCAGCAGGACGGCGAAGGAGAGGGTGTAGGCGCTGACCGTCCACTCCAGGTCGGAGAGCCCGCCCCCGAGGTGCTCGCGGATGGACGGCAGTGCGGTGGTGACGACCAGGTTGTCCAGGGCGGCCATGAAGCCCGCCAGGCTGGTGATGATCAGGGCCCAGACGCCAGTGCGGCCGAGGCCCGGTTGCTCCGTCATGACTTCCCCCAGGTTCCTTGGATAGTTATTGATCAATAACTTTTGTGCCCCGCAAAGAGGCCGCACGGAGTTCACCGTGCGGCCCGCTACTCGACCCCGTCGCCCTGCTCGCCGTGCTTGTCGAAGCCGTCCCAGATCCGGTGCTCACGGGGGAAGCCCAGCGCCACCAGCGTGTTGATCAGCATCCCGTACGCGAAGAACTCCGTGGTGCCGTTCACATCACCGCCGATCCGCTCGCGGACCCGCTCGAACAGCCGCTCCCACGACTGCCGGGCGGCCTCCCCGATCTCGTCCTCGCCGGCCACCCTGGAGGCGAACACCGAGACGTAGAGCTGCATCTGCATCATGAGCTGCTCCCGGTCCTCGACCAGGCCCATGTACGCCTCGGACATCGCCTCGGCGGCGGCCTCGCCGGTCAACCCCTCCGAGGCCTCGTCGAAGACCCGCCAGGTCTCCTCGATGCAGCGCTCGGCGGCGGCCGTGAAGATCGCCTGCTTGCCGGGGAAGAGCCGGAACAGGTACGGCTGCGAGACGCCCACCCGGCGGGCGATCGCCTCGGTGGAGGTCCCCCGGTAGCCGCCCCTGGCGAACTCGATCATCGCGGCCCGGATGACGCTCTCGCGCCGCTCCTCGGCACTCATCCGCATGCTCGTCCTCGCCATGGAATCTAAGTTAGTGGCCAATCACTATCTTTTCAAGCGCCCGAGCGGGGCGGAAAAGCCCCGTCGAGGGGCCTCCCCACCGCCGTCGGACGGAGCTCAGGCGAGGCGGACGATCGCCTTGGACATCCCGAGCACCTTCTGGCCGCCCGTGGTGGCCAGCAGGTCCACCTGCACCCGGCGGTCGTCCAGCTTCTTGGCGACCTTGGCCGAGACCTCGACCACCGCGCCGACCCCGTCGTTCGGCACCGGGACCGGACGGGTGAACCGGACGCCGTACTCGACCACCGCGCCCGGGTCGCCGACCCAGTCGGTGACCACCCGGATCGCCTCGGCCATGGTGAACATGCCGTGCGCGATGACGTCCGGCAGGCCGACCTCCAGGGCGAACTTCTCGTTCCAGTGGATCGGGTTGAAGTCGCCGGAGGCGCCCGCGTACTGCACCAGGGTGGCGCGGGTCACCGGGAAGGACTGCGCCGGCAGCTCGGTGCCGACCTCGACCTCGTCGTAGCTGATCGCCATCGCGCTCACTCCCCCGCCTCGTCGTCGGCGGCCCGGGCCACCAGCGTCATGATCGACGTCACCACGTGCTCGCCGGTCGCGTCCGTCACCTCGCCGCGGACGGTGAGCACGTCGTTGCCCGCCAGCGACTTGATGTTGTCGATGGTCACCGCGACCGACAGCCGGTCACCGGCCCGCACCGGGCGGGTGTAGGCGAACTTCTGGTCGCCGTGCACCACCCGGGTGAAGTCCAGGCCCAGCTCCGGGTCCTCGACGACCTGGCCGGCCGCCCGGTAGGTGAGCACGAACGGGAAGGTCGGCGGGGCGATCACGTCCGGGTGACCGAGCGCCTTCGCCGCCTCCGGGTCGGCGTACGCCGGGTTGGCGTCACCGATCGCGATCGCGAACTCGCGGATCTTCTCCCGGCCGACCTCGTACGGGTCGGTGGGCGGGTAGGTCCGCCCGATGAAGGAGGGGTCGAGTGCCATGGGCAGCTCCTCGGAAGCGCGGTGGATCCGGCGGCGTCGCACGCCGTCCGGGTGCATACGGAAAAAACTCCGGGCCGCACCCCGTGAGGGATGCGGCCCGGAGTCGGAGACCTGAATTCACACAGGCCCGGTGCCCTGCAACAGGGTCAGCGGGTCTCGCGGTGCGCGGTGTGCGAGTTGCAGCGGGGGCAGTGCTTCTTCATCTCAAGACGGTCCGGGTCGTTACGCCGGTTCTTCTTGGTGATGTAGTTCCGCTCCTTGCACTCCACGCAGGCCAGCGTGATCTTCGGGCGGACGTCGGTGGCAGCCACGGGAGTGCCTTCCTTGGACAACGAATAAGAACACAACAAGAGTAGCCGACCGGGAGTGCGATCTCCCGACCGACTACGCGGGGTAGCGGTGACCGGACTTGAACCGGTGACACAGCGATTATGAGCCGCTTGCTCTACCAACTGAGCTACACCGCCACAGTGATCCGCAGCACAGCCGAAACTGACTGCTTCTCACCAGAGCCCCCATGCGGAATCGAACCGCAGACCTTCTCCTTACCATGGAGACGCTCTACCGACTGAGCTATAGGGGCGAACGAGGAAGAGATTACACGTTCCGCGCCCAGAGGTGAAATCCGTATCCCGACGCGAAGACCGCAGGTCGGCGGCGTGAACGGAGGAGCGATCCAAGGCACCCCGTTCGATCGGCCCGTGAGCCGCACGGCCCGACCCGATACGACTATTGCCCGCCTCCCGGCGGCCCGCCCCCACGCGCCCTAGGCTCGACGTTCATTGATCGGGACGGCCTGGCCGACCGGACGGGCGAGCGCGAGAAGGAGCCGGCCATGGACAGCGCAGCCGCCGACGGGCCGCACTCCGGCCCCGGCCCGGCGGCCAACCCGCTCGGGCACGGCCCCGTCCTCCTGCTCACCGGCGCCCGGCTGGTCGACGGCCGAGTGGTGGACGTCCGGATCAGCGGCGACCGGATCCAGGCCGTCGGCACGGTCGGCAGCCTCGGCCCGCTGCCCGCCCTGCCCGGCGCCCCCACCGTCACCACCGGCGCCCGGATCGACCTCAAGGGCTACCTGCTGCTGCCGGCCCCGGCCGAGGCCCACGCCCACTACGACGTCGCCTTCTCCGCCGCCCTGCCCACCCCGCCGCCGGAGACGTCCGCCGACCTCACCCGCCGGGTCACCGAGGCCGCGCTCACCTCGCTCGGTTACGGCGCCACCGCCCAGCGCACCCACGTCCGGATCGGGGACGTGCACGGGCTGCGCCGGCTGGAGGCGGTGCTCACCGCCCGGCAGGCGCTGCGCGGCCTGGCCGAGCTCCAGGCGGTGGCGATGCCCCGGCTGCTCACCGGCCGGGCCGGCGCGGACGGCCGGGCGCAGCTGCGCGACGCGCTCAAGCTGGGCGCCACCGCGGCCGGCGGCTGCCCGGAGCTGGACCCGGACCCGGCCGGGTACGTCGAGGTGCTGCTGGAGGCCGCCCGGGAGGCGGACTGTGCGGTGGACGTGCACACCACCGCCGGCGATCCGGCCCAACTGGCCCGACTCACCCGCGCGTTGGCCCCGCTGCGGCCGCGGGTGACGCTCGGGCCCTGCGGGGCGCTGGCCCGGGGCGCGTCGACCGTGCTGGCCACCGGCGGGGTGCGGGTGGTCTGCCTGCCGCAGAACGGCGGCTGCGTCGGGCTGGAGGGCCGGTCGGCGAGGCTGCGGCCGGGCCTGCTGCGGGAGTTGACGGAGGCCCGGGTGCCGCTGGCGGCGGGCAGCGGCGCGCTGCGGGACCCGTCCAACCCGGTCGGCCGGGCGGATCCGCTGGAGTCCGCGTACCTGCTGGCGGCGAGCGGGGAGCTGGACCCGGAGGCGGCGTACGGGGCGGTGGCGAACCAGGCCCGGGCAGCGCTCGGGCTGCCGCCGGTGCGGGTGGACGCCGGGTTCCCGGCGGAGCTGTTGGCGGTGCGCGGGGACAGCCTGGCCGGGGCACTCGCGGGCGGCCACAGCCGGCTGGTGGTGCACAGCGGGCGGGTGGTCAGCCGGACCAGCGCCGTGCGGGAGTTCGCGGACACCGTGGCGCTGGCGCTGCCCCGGCAGTCGGGCAGTACGGGCGGGGGCTGACGGCGAGGGCCCGTGCGCGCCGGACGACCAAGCGGTACCGGACGGCCAAGGGGCGCGCGATGGTGCATCGCGCGCCCCTCCCCCACCAGCTGGCCGCCAGGACGGCGGCTGGAGCGGCCCCAGGCCTCCCCCACACGGAGCAGGGCCCGCTCGGTCGGTTCCGACGCTACGCCCACGGAGCACCACCGCCCGTCGGCCTTGACGCTCCCCTGGCGGCGAACGGGCCGCCCTTGACGGGTCGTTGACGCCGGATCGTTGACACCGGGTCGTTGACGCGGGGTCCGGCGTCACGGCTCGTAGCGGTAGCCGATCCCCGGCTCGGTGATCAGATGGCGCGGGCGGGTCGGATCGCGCTCCAGCTTGCGGCGCAGGCCCGCCAGGTAGACCCGCAGGTAGTTGCCGCGCCCCTCCTGCTCCGGGCCCCACACCTCGCGCAGGATCTGCCGGCCGGGCACCAGCCGGCCCGGGCTGGCCAGCAGCAGGGCGAGGATCCGCCACTCGGTCGGGGTGAGCCGCACCGGCCCCCGCGGGCCGGTGACGGTGGTGGCCGCCAGGTCGACGGTGAACTCGCCGATCACCGGCCGGACCAGCGGGGCCCCGCCCGGCGGCCGGCGCAGGACGGCCCGCAGCCGGGCCAGTAACTCGTCCATCAGGAACGGCTTGACGAGGTAGTCGTCGGCACCCGCGTCGAGGGCGCCGACCTTGTCGGCGGCGCCGGAGCGGCCGGAGAGCACGATGATCGGCATCGTGCCGCGGGTGCGCAGGCCGCGCAGCACGTCCATGCCGTCCAGGTCCGGCAGGCCGAGATCGAGCAGGACGGCGTCCGGGGCGGTGTGCGCGGCGCGGTCCAGCGCCTCGCCGCCGCTGGCGGCCGTCCGGACGGCGTAGTGCCGGGCGCTGAGGTTGATCCGCAGCGTGCGCAGCAGGGCCGGCTCGTCGTCGACGACCAGGATTTCGCTCATGCGTCGGACTCCTCCCGGGTGGCGGCGGGCAGGGTGAGCAGCATGGTGGTGCCGCCGCCGGGGGTGTCCTCGACCTCCAGGTGGCCGCCCATGGCCTCGGCGAGGCCGCGGGAGAGCGCGAGGCCGAGGCCGACACCGGTGGTGTTGTCGGTGTCGCCGAGGCGCTGGAAGGGCAGGAAGACCCGGTCGCGGTCGGCGGGGGCGATGCCGGGGCCGCGGTCGATCACCCGGATCTCCACCTGGTCGGCGTGGTGGCTGGCGGTGACCAGGACGGGGGCGCCGGGGGCGTTGTGGCGCAGCGCGTTGGTGATCACGTTGGCCAGGACGCGCTCCAGCAGCGGCGGGTCGGCGAGCACCGATGGGGCGGTGTCCAGGCCGAGCGGCTGGACCGGCGCGTAGGGATCGGTGAGGCTGTCGAGCGCCCGGGGCAGGATCTCGTCGAGGTGCGTCTCGGCCAGGTGCAGGGTGAGCGCGCCGGCCTGGAGGCGGCTCATGTCGAGCAGGTTGTCCACCAGGCGGGTGAGTTTGACCAGCGACTCGTCGGCGGTGGCGAGGAGTTCGGCCTGGTCCTCGGGAGAGAACTCGACGTCGGGGCTGCGCAGCGAGCCGACCGAGGCGAGGGCGGCGGCGAGCGGGGTGCGCAGGTCGTGGCTGACGGCGGCGAGCAGGGCAGTGCGCATCCGGTCGGCGGCCTTGATCGGCTCGACCTCGGCGGCGACCACGGCGAGCCGGTCGCGTTCCAGGGCGGCGCCGACGTGGGCGGCGAAGGCGGTGAGCACCCGCTGGTCGGCGGCGGGCAGCCGGCGCCCGGTGAGCACCAGGACGGCGTCCGCGCCGACCGGCACCTCGGTGGTCTCCGCCGGGCCGCCGCCGTCCGGCTGGTCGGCCTCGCTGTGGGCGAGCACCTCGCGGCCGGTGCGGGAGAGCAGCGCGACGGCCCGCATGCCGAAGGCCGTCCGGGACTTCTCCAGCAGGGCGGGCAGCGCGTCGGCGCCGCGCAGCACGCTGCCGGCCAGGGTGGAGAGGGTCTCGGCCTCGGCGGTGGCGCGGGCGGCCCGGCTGGTGAGCCGGCTGGCGTGGTCGACGACCGTGGAGACGGCGAGCGCGACGGCGGCGAAGACCACCAGGGCGACGATGTTGTTGGTCTCGCCGATGGTCAGGGTGTGGATCGGCGGGATGAAGTAGTAGTTGAGCAGCAGCGAGGCGATGACCGCGGCGAGCAGCGCGGAGGTGGCGCCGCCGAGCAGGGCGACGATGACCACGCCGAGCTGGAAGATCAGCGCGTCGGTGGTCAGGTTGATGCTCTCGTGGGCCTGGGAGAGCACCGCGGTCAGCAGCCAGGGCAGCACCAGGCCGGCGAGGTACCCGGCGACGGTGCGGCGCCTGGAGTGGCGGCGGCCGAGCGAGGGCAGCCGGCCGCGGCCGGTGAACTCGTGGGTGACCATGTGGACGTCGATGTCCTCGGAGGCGTCCACGGTGGTCTCGCCGATGCCGGGGCCGGTGAGGAAGCGGTTGATCCGGCCGCGGCGGCTGGTGCCGAGCACCAGCTGGGTGGCGTCGTGGGCGCGGGCGAAGGCGAGCAGCGCGGTGGGGATGTCGTCGCCGACCACCACGTGGTAGCTGCCGCCGAGGGTCTCGACCAGCTGGCGCTGCTGGGCGAGCGCGCCGGAGGAGGCGCCGGCCAGGCCGTCGCTGCGGGTCACGTGGACGGCCAGCAGGTCGCCGCCGGCGGTGCGGTCCGCGATTCTGGCGGCGCGGCGGATCAGGGTCTCGCCCTCGGGTCCGCCGGTGAGGGCGACCACGACGCGTTCGCGGGTCTCCCAGACGCGGTCGATGTTGTGGCTGGCCCGGTAGTCGCGCAGGCCCTCGTCGACCCGCCCGGCCACCCAGAGCAGGGCGAGTTCACGCAGGGCGGTGAGGTTGCCGACCCGGAAGTAGTTGGAGAGCGCGGCGTCCACCTTCTCCGCCCTGTAGACGTTGCCGTGGGCCATGCGGCGGCGCAGCGCCTGCGGGGCCATGTCGACGAGTTCGATCTGGTCGGCCCGGCGGACCACCTCGTCCGGGACGGTCTCGCGCTGCGGGATGCCGGTGATCTTCTGGACGACGTCGTTCAACGACTCCAGGTGCTGGATGTTGACGGTGGTGATGACGTCGATCCCGGCGGCGAGCAGTTCCTCGACGTCCTGCCAGCGCTTGGCGTGGCGGCCGCCGGGGATGTTGGTGTGCGCCAGCTCGTCGACCAGGACGACGGACGGGCGGCGGGCCAGCAGGGCGTCGAGGTCCATCTCGTCGAACTCGGCGTCCCGGTAGGTGCGTTGGACCCTCGGCAGGACGTCCAGGCCGGCCAGCATGGCCTCGGTGTGTCGGCGTCCGTGGCACTCGATGTAGCCGACCACCACCTCGGCCCCGCGCTGCTGTCTGCGCCGGGCCTCGTCCAGCATCCGGTAGGTCTTGCCGACTCCGGGGGCCGAACCGAGGTACACCCTCAGCCGGCCGCTGCGGGGGCCGGTGCCGGGGGTGAGGTCGCGGGCCATGGGCGCTGCTCTTTCCATCGCGAGGGTGCCGGTCGGGTGGGGTGGGTCGTGGGGCGGGTCGGGTCGGGCGGGTGCGGATACGGGCCGGCCGACCCGGGCGCGGGAGGTGTTCTCCCACGCCCGGGCCGGCCCGGTCATCCGTCGATCTGACGTGATGTCACTTCTGCTCGCTGAGCGCCTTGTTGAGCAGGACGACGTTGACGCCGTCCTGGCCGAGGAAGCCGAGCGAGCGGCCTTCGGTGTACTTCTCGACCAGCTGGTTCAGCTTGTCGGCCGGCAGGCCGCGCTCCTTGGCGACCCGGTTGACCTGCTCCTTGGCGTAGGCGACCGAGATGTGCGGGTCGAGGCCGGAGCCGGAGGCGGTCAGCGCGTCCACCGGGACGCTCGCCGGGTCCACCCCGTCGAAGGCGGCGACGGCGGCCCGGCGGTCGTTGACGGCCTTCAGCAGGTCCTCGCTGTTCGGACCCTGGTTGGAGGCCCCGGAGTTGTCGCCGGCGTAGCTGTTGGCGGAGGGCCGGGGCTGGAACCACTTCGGGTCCGGCTGCGCCTCCTCCTTCGGGTCGTCCGGGTTCTTCTTGGGGAGGTTGTAGTTCTGGCCCAGCAGGCTCGAACCGACCTCCTTCCCAGCGGACTTCACGATCGAGCCGTTGGCCTGCTCGCTGAAGGCGACCTGGCCTATCCCGGTCACCAGCAGCGGGTAGGCGACCCCGAGGATCACCGTCAGCACCAGCAGGACCCGCAGCGCGGTGAAGTGCGTGCGCACGGTGGTGGGCAGGGGCTTGGACATCGGATGCTCCTCTCTCAGCTCAGGCCGGGGATGAACTGGACGATCAGGTCGATCAGCTTGATGCCGACGAACGGCACGACCAGTCCGCCGAAACCGTAGATCCCGATGTTGCGGCGCAGCAGCGAGCTGGCGTCGGACGGGCGGTACTTCACGCCGCGCAGGGCGAGCGGGATCAGGCCGATGATGACCAGGGCGTTGAAGATGATCGCCGAGGTGATCGCGGACTGCGGGCTGTGCAGGCCCATGATGTTGAGGTGGCTCAGACCCGGGTACACCCCGGCGAACATCGCGGGGATGATCGCGAAGTACTTGGCCACGTCGTTGGCGATCGAGAAGGTGGTCAGCGCACCCCGGGTGATCAGCAGCTGCTTGCCGATCTCGACGATCTCGATCAGCTTGGTCGGGTTGGAGTCCAGGTCGACCATGTTGCCGGCCTCCTTGGCCGCCATGGTCCCGGTGTTCATCGCGACGCCGACGTCGGCCTGGGCGAGCGCGGGGGCGTCGTTGGTGCCGTCGCCGGTCATCGCGACCAGCTTGCCGCCCTCCTGCTCCTTCTTGATCAGGGCCATCTTGTCCTCGGGGGTGGCCTCGGCGAGGAAGTCGTCCACGCCCGCCTCCTCCGCGATCGCCTTGGCGGTCAGCGGGTTGTCGCCCGTGATCATGATGGTCTTGATGCCCATCCGGCGGAGCTCGTCGAAGCGCTCCCGCATGCCCTCCTTGACCACGTCCTTGAGGTGGATCACCCCGAGGACACGGGCCGGCGCATCGGCGATCTTCGTCGCCACCACCAGCGGGGTGCCGCCGGCCGCGGAGATGCCGTCGACCAGGGCGGAGACCTCGTCGGTGACCGTTCCGCCGTTGGCGGTGACCCAGTTGGCGACGGCAGCGGCCGCGCCCTTGCGGACCTGGTGAACTCCGCCGGCCTCGTCCAGGTCCACACCGGACATCCGGGTCTGGGCGGTGAACGGGACCCAGGTGGCGTGGGTCAACTCGCCCTGGGCGCGGGCCCGCAGGCCGTACTCGGTCTTGGCGAGGACCACGATCGAACGGCCCTCGGGGGTCTCGTCCGCGAGCGAGGAGAGCTGCGCCGCGTCGGCCAGTTCGTCGGTGGAGACCCCGCTGACCGAGAGGAACTCGGCGGCCTGGCGGTTGCCCAGGGTGATGGTGCCGGTCTTGTCCAGCAGCAGGGTGTTGACGTCGCCGGCGGCCTCGACGGCACGGCCGGACATCGCCAGCACGTTGCGCTGCACCAGCCGGTCCATGCCGGCGATGCCGATCGCGGAGAGCAGCGCGCCGATGGTGGTCGGGATGAGCGCCACGATCAGGGCGACCAGGACGATCATCGACTGCGGGGCGCCCGCGTAGGTGGCCATCGGCTGGAGCGTGACGACCGCGACCAGGAAGACGATGGTCAGCGAGGCCAGCAGGATGTTGAGCGCGATCTCGTTCGGCGTCTTCTGCCGGGCGGCGCCCTCGACCAGGGCGATCATCCGGTCGATGAACGACTTGCCGGGCTCGGAGGCGATCTTCACCACGATCCGGTCGGACAGCACCTTGGTGCCGCCGGTCACCGCGCTGCGGTCACCACCCGACTCGCGGATGACCGGCGCGGACTCACCGGTGATCGCCGACTCGTCCACGGACGCGACGCCCTCGACGACGTCGCCGTCACCGGGGATGATCTGCCCGGCCTCGACCACCACGTGGTCGCCGAGCCGCAGCGCGGTGCCCGGCACCTCCTCCTCGGCCTGGCTCTTCGGCCAGTCCAGCAGGCGGCGGGCGACGCTCTCGGTCTTGGTCTTGCGCAGGGTGTCGGCCTGGGCCTTGCCACGCCCCTCGGCGACGGCCTCGGCCAGGTTGGCGAAGATCGTGGTCAGCCAGAGCCAGACGGTGATGGCCCAGGCGAACACGGACGGGCTGGCGATCGCGGAGACGGTGGTCACCACCGAGCCGACCTCGACCACGAACATCACCGGGTTCTTGACCATCACCCGGGGGTCGAGCTTCTTCACCGCGTCCGGCAGGGAGGCAGCGATCAGCTTCGGGTCGAGGAGGCCGCTGGACACTCTGTGCGGCGCGGCGGCGGGCTCGGCCTGCTCGGCCGGAGTGGGAGTGAGCGTGGGGGTGGACATCAGGAGAGACCTTCCGCGATCGGCCCGAGAGCCAGGGCCGGGAAGTAGGTGAGGCCGACGACGATCAGGACCACGCCCGACAGCAGGCCCACGAACAGCGGCTTGTGGGTGGGCAGGGTGCCCGGGGTGGCGGGGACCGGCTGCTGCTGCGCGAGCGAGCCGGACAGCGCCAGCACGAAGACGATCGGCAGGAACCGGCCGAGGACCATCGCCAGGCCGAACGCGGTGTCGTACCAGTCGGTGTTCACCGTGATCCCGCCGAACGCCGAACCGTTGTTGTTGGCGGCGGAGGTGAACGCGTACAGCACCTCGGAGAAGCCGTGGGCGCCCGAGTTGAGCATCCCGGCCCGCTCGCCCGGCAGGGCCATCGCCAGACCGGTGCCGACCAGCACGATCGTCGGGGTGGTCAGGATGTAGAGGGAGGCGAACTTCATCTCCCGGCCGCCGAGCTTCTTGCCCAGGTACTCCGGGGTGCGCCCGACCATCAGACCGGCGACGAACACCGCCACGATCGCCAGCACGAGCATGCCGTACAGGCCCGAGCCCACCCCGCCGGGCGCGATCTCGCCCAGCATCATGTTGAAGATCGTGATCCCACCGCCGAACGGCGTGTAGGAGTCGTGGAAGGAGTTCACCGCACCGGTCGACGTCAGCGTGGTCGAGGCGGCGAACAGCGAGCTGGCCGCGATGCCGAAGCGCTGCTCCTTGCCCTCCATCGCGCCGCCGGCCGCCTGAAGGGCGCTGCCGGAGTGGTGCGACTCGGCCACGGTGATCAGCGCCACCGACGCCACCCAGAAGATCGCCATCACGGCCGCGATCGCGTAGCCCTGCCGGTTGTCCCCGACCATCCGGCCGAAGGTCCGCGGCAGCGCGAACGGGATCAGCAGGATCAGGAAGATCTCCAGCCAGTTGGTGAAGCCGGTCGGGTTCTCGAACGGGTGCGCCGAGTTGGCGTTGAAGAAGCCGCCACCGTTGGTCCCGAGCTCCTTGATGACCTCCTGCGAGGCCACCGGACCACCGGGGATCCTCTGCACGTCGCCGGCCAGCGAGGTGACCTCGTGGAAGCCGTGGAAGTTCTGGATCACGCCGTTCGCCACCAGGACCAGCGCGAAGACGATCGCCAGCGGCAGCAGCAGGCGCAGGTTGATCCGGACCAGGTCCACCCAGAAGTTGCCCAGCCGGTCGGTCCGGTTGCGGGTGAAGCCCCGGATCAGCGCGGCCACCACGGCGATGCCGACGGCCGCCGAGACGAAGTTCTGCACCGCCAGGCCCGCCATCTGCACCAGGTGGCCCATCGCGGACTCACCCGCGTAGGACTGCCAGTTGGTGTTGGTGACGAAGGAGATCGCGGTGTTCCACGCCTGGTGGCCTTCCATCTGCTGGACGCCGAGGTTCAGCAGCAGGAAGGTCTGGAGGCGGATCAGGCCGTACAGGAAGAGCACCGAGACGGCCGAGAAGGCCAGCACCGAGCGCAGGTAGACCGGCCAGCGCTGGTCGGCGTCGCCGTCGACACCGATCACCTTGTAGATGCCGCGCTCGACTCTGAGGTGCTTGGCGGTGGTCAGGGTGCGGGCGATGTAGTCGCCCAGGGGGCGGTAGCACAGGACCAGCGCGCCGACCAGGGCGAGGGCCTGCGACCAGCCCGCGAGAGTGGAACCCATGTCAGAACTTCTCCGGGAAGATCAGCGCGACGACGAGGTAGCCGACGAGGGCGGCGGCCACGATGAGACCTGCGAGGTTCTCGGCGGTCACAGCTTCTCCACCCCCCGCGCGATCAGGGCGATGACGGCGAACACGGCGACCGTGACACCGACGTAGATGAGATCGGACATGGGCTCCACCAGCGTGGTTCGGGAGACTGCCGCGGCCGGGCCGGGGGGCTTCGGGCGGCACCGGCGGACGGCCGGCAGATGCAGCCAAGCAGCCCGTCAGGGGCGCGTTACGAGTTCCTGACGCCCTCCATACGGGTGAAAGCGGGACGTTGACGGGACCTTGACGCAGGTGTCGGGCCGACACCGGAACGCGGCAGGTCCCGGACGGCCACTGCCGCCCGGGACCTGCCACCCGTACCCGTCAGACGCTCTCCGGCGCCGGGAGCTTCTCGTACCCCGACGCCGGCACCGGCTCGCCCCGGCGCACCGCGCCCGGCGCCCGGCGCGACGGGCCGTGCGCCCGCCCGGAGGAGGTCAGCTGCCACGGCACGCTGATCACCATCACGCCCGCCGTGAACAGCAGTCGGCTCTTCAGCCAGAGCGCCGACTGGTTGTGCAGCAGGTGCTCCCACCAGTGGCCGACCACGTACTCCGGGATGAACACGGCGACCGCGTCGCGCGGACTGGTCCGCCGGTACTCCCGCACGTACTGGACCACCGGCTTGGTGATCTCCCGGTACGGCGAGTCCAGCACCGTGAGCGGCACCCGCACGCCCGCCTTGGCCCACTGCTGCTCCAGTTCGCCGGTGGCCTCCGGCTCCACCGCGACGGTCAGCGCCTCCAGCGAGTCCGGCCGGAACGCCTCCGCGTAGCCGAGCGCCCGCAGGGTCGGCTTGTGCAGCTTGGACACCAGCACGATGCCGTGCACCTTCGACGGCCGCACCGACTCGGCGTCCGGGTCGTCCACCGCCAGCTCGGCGGCGACGCTGTCGTAGTGCCGGCGGATGCCGCGCATCATCACCCACAGCACCACCGCGGCGACCACGGCCAGCCAGGCGCCCTGGGTGAACTTGGTGATCAGGACGATGACCAGCACCAGCGCGGTCACCACCGCGCCGAAGGCGTTGATCACCCGGGACCGCTGGGCGGCGCCGCGCACGGCCGGGTCGGTCTCGGTGGCCAGCGCCCGGTTCCAGTGCTTCACCATGCCGATCTGGGAGAGCGTGAAGGAGGTGAAGACGCCCAGGATGTACAGGTGGATCAGGCTGGTGACGTCCGCGTCGTACAGCCAGAGCAGTCCGCCGGCCACCACAGCGAGCGCGATGATGCCGTTGGAGAAGGCCAGCCGGTCGCCGCGGGTGTGCATCTGCCGGGGCAGGTAGCGGTGCTCGGCCAGGATCGAGGCCAGCAGCGGGAAGCCGTTGAAGGCGGTGTTGGCCGCCAGGATCAGCACCAGCGCGGTGACCGCCTGGACGGCGTAGAACAGCACGCTGTGGTCGCCGCCGAAGACCGCCGCCGCCAGCTGGGCGATCACGGTCTGCTGCGGCGCGCCCGCGCAGTCGCCGGGGAAGCCGGTCAGCCGGCAGGCGTCGCCCTCGACGATGTGCACCTTGGCGATCAGCGCCAGCGCGGTGATGCCGACGAACATCACGACCGCCGTGGTGCCCATCACGGCCATCGTGGTCGCGGCGTTGCGGGACTTCGGCGCCCGGAAGGCCGGCACGCCGTTGGAGATCGCCTCCACCCCGGTCAGCGCCGTGCAGCCGGACGCGAACGCCCGCAGGCCCAGCATCAGCAGCCCCAGCCCGGCCAGGGTGTCCTTGCCGTCCTCCGGGAGGATCCCGTACGAGGCGCTGGACGCCACCGGCGCGTCGCCGAGCGCCACCCGGACCAGCCCGGTGACCACCATCAGCAGGATGCCGCCGATGAACAGGTACGTCGGCGCGGCGAAGGCCTTGCCGGATTCCCGGACGCCGCGCAGGTTCATCGCCATCAGCAGCACCACGAAGCCGAGCGCCAGTTCCACCCGGTGGTCGGCCAGCGAGGGCAGCGCCGAGATGATGTTGTCCACGCCGGAGGCCACCGAGACCGCGACCGTCATCACGTAGTCGACCAGCAGCGAGGCCGCCACCACCAGGCCGGAGTTGGCCCCCAGGTTGCGGGACACCACCTCGTACGAGCCGCCGCCGCTCGGGTAGGCGTGCACGACCTGGCGGTAGGACATCACCACGACCGCCATCAGCGCGACCACACCGGCCGCGACCCACGGGGTCAGGGAGAGGAAGGCGGCGCCACCGACGGTGAGCACCAGCAGGATCTCCTGGGTCGCGTAGGCGACCGAGGAGAGCGGGTCGGAGGCGAAGATCGGCAGGGCCAGCCGCTTGGGCAGCAGCGTCTCGCCCAGCTCCTCGCTGCGCATGGCCCGACCGATCACGAGGCGCTTGAGCGCCTGGGGCACGTTGAACACGAATGTGAGGGTAAAACGCGCCCACCGCAACGGATTCCGTTGCGGTTGGCACCGGGAACCCGCGTGTTCCAAGGGCTTCCCGCAGGTCAATGCGGTTGTGGACGGGTCCGTTCCGGCCGTATCGAGGGCGTCGAGGGCACCCCGTTAAGAGCCCGTCAAGATATGAGGTTGTTATCGGACGGCGCGCTCCCCCCGGTCACATCCGCATCCGCAGCCGGCAGACCACCGCGTCGGTGTGCCGGCGCAGCGCCCGGTCGATCACCGCGCCGCGGCGGTTCTGCAACGCCCGCTGCCACCAGCGGGCCGGCTCCACCTCCGGGATCAGCACGGTCAGCCGGTCGTACGCGTGCTCCTCGCCCAGCCGGTTGACGAAGGCCGCGATCGGCGGGCCCAGCCGGCGGTGGTCCTCCGGGATCTCCACCAGCGGCACACCCGGCCGCCACAGCTCCCAGTCCCGGCGCAGCGCCTCCGCCTCGGCCGGCTCGTGCACCACCGTCACCGCCAGCACCTCGTCGCCGAGCGACAGCGCCGCCGACAGGCCGTCCCGGGTGAGCCGGGTGATCGCGGTCACCGGGACGACGACCAGACTGCGCTGCCGGGTCAGCGCGCCCGGCACCCGGCCCAGCTCCAGGCGCTCGCCGATCCGCGCGTAACTGCGGTGGACCGCCTCGAACAGCACCACCAGCAGCGGCAGCGCCACCACGATGCCCCAGGCGCCCTCGGTGAACTTGGTGCCGGTCACCACCAGCGCGGCGACGCCGGTGAGCAGCGCGCCGAAGCCGTTCAGCGCGGCCTTCCGGTGCCAGCGGGCCGGCCGGTGGAGGTACCAGTGCCGGACCATGCCGACCTGGCAGACCGTGAAGCCCACGAACACGCCGATCGAGAACAGCGGCACCAGGCTGTTCACGTCCCCGCCGGAGCCGACCAGCAGCACCGCCGACACCGCCGCGAGGAACAGCACGCCGTGCCGGTGCACCTGGCGGTCGGCGCGCAGTGCGAACACGTGCGGGAGGTGGTTGTCGCGGGCCAGCAGGTGCAGCAGCACCGGCAACCCGCCGAAGGAGGTGTTGGCGGCCAGGCCGAGCAGCACCACGGTGGCGAACTGGACGACGTAGAAGGCCGCGCCGTGGCCGAGCGAGGCGTCGGCCAGCTGGGCGAGCACGGTGACGCCCTCGACCGGCTGGAGGTGGAAGCGGCCGATCAGCACGGCCAGTCCGATCAGCATCACGCCGAGCAGGGCGCCCAGCGCGACCTCGGTGTGCTGCGCCCGCCTGACCCGCGGCGTCCGGAACGACGGGACGGCGTTCGCCACCGCCTCCACCCCGGTCAGCGCCGAGCAGCCGGCGGCGAAGGCCTTGAGCAGCAGCAGCGCGCCGACGGCGGTGGCGTTCCCGGCCAGCGCCGAGGCGTGGCCGGCCGCCGCCTCGGTGCTCGCGGGGGCGTCCCGGAACAGGCCGACCACGATGATCGCCAGGATCGAGACGACGAAGACCGCGGTCGGCGCCAGGAACCAGCGCGCCGACTCGGCGATCCCGCGCAGGTTCACCGCGGTGACCAGGGCGAGCACACCCAGGCAGAGCCAGACCCGGTCGCCGTACAGGCCCGGGACGGCCGAGGTCAGCGCGGCCACCCCGGCGGTCACCGAGACCGCCACGTTCAGGACGTAGTCGATCACCAGCGAGGCGGCCGCGGTCAGCGCCGTCCGCCGTCCCAGGTGCGCCTTGGCCACCGCGTACGAGCCGCCGCCGTCCGGGAAGGCCGCGATCACCTGCCGGTACGAGGCCACCAGCACCGCCAGCAGCACCGCGATCGCCACCGTCACCGGCAGCGTGAACCCCAGCCCGTACGCCCCGGCCGCGGCCAGCACCAGCACGACGGCCTCCGGCCCGTACGCCACCGAGGCCATGGCGTCCAACGACAGCGCCGCCAGCCCCCCGAGCACGCTCAGCCGGTGCCGCTCCCCACCCGCGCCGGTATCAGGCGGCTCGGCTTCGGCCACGACGGCCGGGGTGGTGACGGCGCTGGACATCGGACGGGACCTCCGTGATCGGCAACTGCTCCGATCCTGCGGTCCCGTCCCCGGCCGTTCGAACCCTCCGTACGCGTTCCTGACGCCACCCCGAGCGCTCTTGACGCGCCCTTGACGCCACGCAGAGCCCTGGCCGGGGGTGGGGCGAGCCGCTGGTCCCGGCGGGCGCCGGCTGGGAAGACGATCAGCTCGTTCGAAGGACTCCCACCCCCGACCCGACCACTCTGCTGCCCTGGTCCCGCAATTGCAACCTCTGTGCAACAAGTGCCACCCGACCCGCGGGCAAACGAAACAGCCCCCGATCCGCGTTTCCGCAGATCGGGGGCTGTTTCCTATCCTGTGGCTGGTGCAGGGTTCGAACCTGCGTAGCTTGCGCGACAGATTTACAGTCTGCTCCCTTTGGCCGCTCGGGCAACCAGCCAGGATTTCGTTTCCCGGGGCGCTGCCCCGTTCGACTTCGTAAACGATACCCGATGTCGGGGGGTGCTTCGCCACTCGATAGGTCACGTGATGATCAAGGCCTCCGGCGTGGCTGTCGGGGGCGGGGGTGGGGTGGCGCTGGATAGGCTGGGGCGGCGGGCGTCCGGTGGGGCGGGCCGTGTCAGTGAAGCCAGAGCATCAAGGAGACCAACACCCATGGCCGACTCCAGTTTCGACATCGTCTCGAAGGTCGAGTGGCAGGAGGTCGACAACGCGATCAACCAGACCTCCCGTGAGATCGCCACCCGTTTCGACTTCAAGGGCGTCGGCGGCGAGATCAGCCGCTCCGGCGAGAAGATCGAGATGAAGGCCAACGGCGAGGAGCGCGTGAAGGCCATCCTGGACGTGCTGCAGAGCAAGTTCATCAAGCGCGGGCTGTCGCTGAAGGCTCTGGACGCCGGCGAGCCGCAGCTGTCCGGCAAGGAGTACAAGATCTTCGCGGACGTGAAGGAGGGCATCACCACGGAGGATGCCAAGAAGGTCGCGAAGATCATCCGCGACGAGGGTCCGAAGGGCGTCAAGGCCCAGGTCCAGGGCGACGAGCTGCGCGTCAGCTCGAAGAGCCGTGACGACCTCCAGACCGTCCAGGCCCTCCTCAAGGGCAAGGACCTGGACTTCGCGATCCAGTTCGTGAACTACCGCTGAGCAGGCTTCCGACCTGCGGAGTCGCCAGCTCTTCCGGCAGGGAGGGCGTGGCGGGGGCACCCCCGCCGCGCCCTCCCTGTTCCGTTCCCGCGCCGTTCCCGCGCCGCACGAAGTGTTATCGGCGGCGTGGCCGCCCGGTCTCCTGTGGTGTCGACGCAAGGGGCGTCGACCGGCTCCCAGCCGCCGGGCGAGACCAGGGAAGTCACCTCCGCTCATGCATTCCATACGTCGCAAGCAGGCACTGGCGGTCGTCCTGGCCGTCGGGGTGATGGCAGCCGCACTGAGCGCGTGCGGGCCGGAGGACGGCGGGACGGCCGCGGACCGGGCCGGCGCCGTGGCGGCGACCGTACCGGCGACCCCGCCGGGCCCCGCGACGGCGGCCGCGACGGCCACGGCCACGGCCACGGCTGCGACCACGGCCACCGGTAACCCGCCGTCCGCGCCGGCGCCTTCGGCGACCGCCGCCTCACCCACCGCGGCCCCGTCGACGGCCCCGGGCACGCCGACCGCGTCGGCGAGCAGGACGCCGTCGCACCCCGCCGCCACGGCCAAGGCACCGAGCAAAGCGCCGACGGCGACCGGCGGCGCGCCGGCTCCCGCCGTCAACGCGCCGATCACCCCCACCGCGACGCGGCCCGCCCCCGTCGCGCCGGCCCCTGCCGTTCCGGACACCGCCGCGCAGGGCTACCCCGCCGGCAGCGCCGAGGCGTTGTCGCTGCGGCTGATCAACGAGGAGCGCGCCCGCAACGGCGTGCCGGCGCTGGTCGTCAAGGCCGATCTGACGGACTTCGCGGTGAAGTGGGCTCAGCACATGCGCGAGACCGGGTTCGCCCACTCGGAGAACGCCTCCGGGGCCGGGCCCAGCCTCACCGGCAGCCGGACGCTGACCGGGGAGTGCATCGTGATGTGGAGCGACGCCGCCCTGACCGGGCAACAGGCCGCCGAGCAGTTCCAGAAGATGTGGACCGAGTCCCCCGGACACCACGCCGCCCAGATCAACCCGCGCTACCAGGAGATCGGCGTCGGCTTCTACCACGACTCCACCGGCTGGTGGGGCGTCCACGAGTTCGCCGGCTGAAGCCACGGACCGTCCCGGCAAAGGCCGACGGCTCCGCTCCCCGGGTGGGGGGCGGGGCCGTCGGCCTTTGCCGGGACGGGTGGGTCAGTGCGGGGCGGGGTGGGGGTGGGCCGCGGCGGTGAGGGCCTGGGCCTGGGAACGGAGACTGGTGAGCTGGTCCTGCAAGGTGGGGGCGCCGGAGGTCTTCGGCGGGGACGGGACGGTGACCGGAGGCGGGGACGGCAGTTGGCCGATCAGGCCCTGCAAGGTGCTCTGCAGGGTGGCGACGAGCTGCTGGACGGCGCCGAGGTCGGGGACGGCGGACGTCACCGTGGAGAGCAGGCCGGTGACCAGGTTCACGATGCCGCCGAGCGCCCCGAGGACCGAGCCGAGGTCGGGGGCGGCCGGGAGGGCCGGCGTGGCGGGCAGCGGAACGGCGGGGGCCGGCGGGACGGCGACGGGCACCGGCAGTCCTGCCGGGAGCGACGCGGGAAGGGCCGGCAGAGCCGGGAGGGCCACGAGGTCCGCGGGGGTCACGAGGTCCGCGGGGGCCGCGAGATCCGCGGGGGCCCGGACGGTCGTGGCAGCGGTGGAGACGGTGGTGGTACGGGGGGCCGCGGCGTCATGGCCGGCGGCGGTGGCGGACGCCGTGGCGACCAGGCTCAGCGCGAGCGCTGTGGTCAGCACGGCGGCCATCCGGGTGGCACGCATGGGTACTGCTTCCTCTCAGTGCGAGTCAGGCGAGATCGCCTGCTTCACACCGTGGGGCAGCCCTGCGGGCGCAGCCACCGCACGTACGCCGAACGGTGCGTCCGCCTCAACCGGCCGCCGCCCAGCCGCCGGTGCTGCGGTGGGCGGGCAGGCCGACCGACTCGAACTCGTCCGTCCGGCCCGGCTCGGTGCGGGCGCCGATCTGCCGCAGGGCACGGGAGATCGGGGTGCCCTCGGGCGGGGAGGGCTCGAACTCGCCGCTGGTGAGCGGGCCGAGGATGATCCGGCCGTCGACCCAGACGGCCGCGCGCTGGGTGCCGCTGCCGCCGAAGTACTCGGCCTCGACGCAGGCGATCGGGCCGGCCTTGGACCAGGCGGCGAGCCGGAGTTCGAAGCCTTCCGGGTGCCACCCGAAGCCAGCCCCGTCGGCCGGCCGCCGCCCGCCCTCGTCGGCCTGGAGCGCGGACAGCACCTCCGGTGTGACCGGGATCAGGGCGAGCCCCTGGGCCAGTGGCACCACCCGGGCCGCCGGCACTTCCGCCGCCGCCACCGTCAGCAGCTCCAATGTGCCTATCAGCGCCTGGAGTTCATACGACATGCGGGACATCGTGTACCACCGCACCGACAGTCGGCCCGGAATTTATGATTCCGTGCCCGGCCGGAGACCGTAGAGGAGCGTGAACACGGTCACGTCCATCGCGTCCTCGGCCGCGCTCGGGCCCTCCGCGTTCACCTCGTCGAAGAGCGCGGCGAGTTCGGTCCGCAGCCGGAGCAGGCGCTCCGGGGTGAGCCGCAGCGTCAGGTGCGCGAACAGCCCGGGCGGGCCGACCGAGCCGTCCCGCGGGGAGCTGAAGTCCAGCCGGTCGCCGAGGATTTGGACCCGGAAGTCGTCCCGGACCCGGTCGATCGAGGCCAGGATGGCGTCATAGGCCTCGGAGCGGGCCGGGGAGTCGGCGGTGAACATCTCCGGGGCGAGCCGGATCGACTCCTGGGCGGCGGCGTACCGGCTCTCGACGATGCCGGAGACCAGCCGGGTGCCGGCCACCAGGATCAGCCCGGCCTTCTCCAGCTGCTTGATGTGCCGGTAGAGCTTGGTCTGCGGCTCGTCGAGCTCGGCGGCGATCTCCTTCGCGGTGAGCTCGCGCCCGGCGGTCGACGACAGCGCGCCGAGGATGGCCAGCCGCAGCGGGTCGGCGAGTGCCTTGAGTACGGCGACGTCGCCGACCTGGCGGTTCTTGACGAAGGCGGGCTGTTCGCCGCCGGCGGGTTCCAGATCTTGCTCGGCCACGGGGCCACCTTCGCAGATCGGCCGCGGCACCTGCAATCACGGTTCGGTCAGCGATCACCCTTGCGCAAGCAATCACGACTAAGCCATCATTCACGAAACAGTGAATGACTGCGTCGACGTGAGCGGTGAGCACGAGCAGGCAACGCGAGGGGCGGGCACGATGAGCGGGGACAGCACGAGCACAGCGGTGGAGCCCGGGCAGCAGGGCGCACCGCCCGTCCCGCTCCGCCGCAACCTGCGGTTCCAGGCCCTCTGGGCCGGCCAGGCCTGCGCCACGCTCGGGATGCGGGTCGGCGACACCGCCTACCCGCTGCTCGTCCTCGCCCTCACCGACTCCCCCACCGCCGCCGGGGCCTTCGGCGCCGTCCAGATGACCGCCACGCTGCTGCTGGGCATCCACGGCGGCGCGGTCGCCGACCGCTTCGACCGCCGCCGGGTGCTGATCACCGCCGACGCCGCCCGGCTGCTCGCCTCCGCCAGCGTCCCCGCCGCCATGGCGCTGCACCGGCTGACCCTGGTCCACCTGCTGCTGGTCGCCGTCGTGGTCGGGGCCACCGTCGCCTACAGCGGTCCGCTGCGGATGCTGGCCCTGCGCTCGGTGGTCGCGCCGGAGCAGCTGACCCAGGCGCTGGCCCAGGAGGAGGCCCGGATGAGCGGGGCCTCGCTGGCCGGCCCGCCGCTGGCCGGGTTCCTGCTCGGGCTGGGCCACGCAGTGCCGTTCCTGGGCACCGCGCTCGCCTCGGTCGCCGCGGTCGTCTCGGCGCTCGTGGTGCGCTTCCCCGGCCGGCCGGAGCAGGCCGGGGAGTCGGCGGCGGCCGGGTCGCGGCCCGGCGGCGCCCTGGAGGGCTTCCGGTACCTGGCGTCCGCCCCGCTGCTGCGCCCGGCGCTCGCCGTCCTGCTGGTGATCAACCTGGCCGGCACCGCCCTGGTGCTCCCGGTGATGGTCGTCCTGCGGGACCAGGGCACCGGCAGCGCCGGGATCGGCCTGGCGCTGGCCGGCGAGGCGCTCGGCGCGCTGGCCGGGACGGTGCTGGTCTCCCGGCTGCACCGGCTGGCCGGGCCCGGGGTGCTGCTGCTGGTGACCGCCTGGATCGCGGTGCCGGTGCCGCTGGCGCCGCTGCTGCCGGGCGGGGCGGCCACCGTCTTCGTCGCCCTGTTCGTGGTCGGGGCGGGCATTCCGGCGCTGCGGGTGATGATCGACCTGCTGGTGTTCCAGCAGGTGCCGGACGCGCTGCGCGGCCGGGTGATCGCCGCGACCATCACCCTGATCACCGCCGGCATGCCCGCCGGGACCTTCGGCAGCGGGCTGCTGCTGGACCACCTCTCCCCGACCGCCGCGCTCGCCGCGGTCTCCGGCCTGTTCGCCGCCGCGCTGCTGCCGGCGACCGCGAGCCGGACGCTGCGCCGCGCCGCCTGGCCCGCAGCGCCGGGCACCGAGGGCACGGAGATCTCGAAGGCCGCGGAGGTCCCGGAGACCTCGGACGCCGCCGCGGCCGCCGAAACCCCCGGCGCACACCCCTGACAGACGATCACCCGTACGGGTGCACGCCGCATGCGACGGCCTCGGCAACCGGGTGAACTGACCGGGTACGGCCCGCCCCCGGGGCCCTACCCCCGGCGGCACCCGAGCCCGGATGCCACCCGAGCCCGGGCGCCACCGCGCCCGGGACGCCGAGGTGGTGCTCGCCGGGGCGATCGTGCCGTCGGCGCCCTGCCCGGACGAGTCCGCCGCCGTCCAGGACGAGATCGACGACCTCGATCTGCGCGACACCGTCCGCCGGTGGCCGCGCCGGTCGCCCCGCCCCGCGCCGCCCCGCTCCAGGAGCTTTCGCATGACCGACGAACTCGCCCGCCGGATAGCCGACCTGATGCCCAGGGCCAAGACCGACCTGGCCGAGCTGGTGGCCATCCCGTCCGTCGCCGACCCCCGCCAGTACCCGCCGGAACGCTGCCGGGAGGCCGCCGAGTGGGTCGCCGCCGCCTTCGCCGAGGTCGGCCTGCGCGACGTCCACCTGGAGGAGACCCCGGACGGCAGCCACGCCGTGATCGGCCACCGCCCGCCCCCGCCCGGCGCCCCGACCGTGCTGCTCTACTGCCACTACGACGTCCAGCCCCCGCTCGACGACGCCGCCTGGACCTCCCCGCCGTTCGAACTGACCGAGCGCGACGGCCGCTGGTACGGGCGCGGCGCCGCCGACTGCAAGGGCAACATCGTCATGCACCTCACCGCGCTGCGGGCGCTCGGCGACGACCTCCCGGTCGGTCTCAAGCTCGTCGTCGAGGGCTCCGAGGAGCAGGGCACCGGCGGCCTGGAGGAGTACGTGCCCCCGCACGCCGGGGAGTTGCACGCGGACGCCCTGCTGATCTGCGACACCGGCAACGCCGCCGTCGGCGTTCCCACCGCCACCACCTCGCTGCGCGGCGTGGTCACCGTGGTGGTCACCGTCCGGGCGCTGCACGGCGACGTGCACTCCGGCATGTTCGGCGGCCCCGCCCCGGACGCGCTGGCCGCACTGATCCGGATGCTCGACTCGCTGCGCGACACCGACGGCGGCACCCGGATCGACGGCCTGGACTGCGAGGGCGTCTGGACCGGCGTCGGCTACGACGAGCAGCAGTTCCGGACCGACGCCGGGGTGCTCGACGGCGTCCGGCTGACCGGCTCCGGGGCGGTCGCCGACCGGCTCTGGGCCCGCCCCGCCGTGACCGTCCTCGGCATCGACTGTCCGCCCGTGGTCGGCTCGGCCGCCGCCGTCCCGGCCACCGCCCGGGCCCGGGTGAGCCTGCGGGTGCCGCCCGGCACCGGGGCGCGGGCCGCCCAGGACGCGCTGATCGCGCACCTCACCGCCGCCGCGCCGTGGGCCGTCGAGGTGACGGTCGACCGGGAGAGCGCCGGTGCGCCGTTCCGCGCGGAGACCGGCGGGCCGGCGTACGCCGCGCTCGACCGGGCGATGCGGGAGGTCTACGGCCGGCCGATCTCCTTCCTCGGCCAGGGCGGCTCGATCCCGCTCTGCAACGTCTTCGCCACCACCTACCCGGAGGCCGAGATCGTGCTGATGGGCGTGGAGGAGCCGCGCTGTCTGATCCACGCGCCGAACGAGAGCGTCGAACCGGCCGAGATCGAACACATGGCGCACGTCGAGGCGTTGTTCCTGCGGCACTTCGCCCACCCCACCCGGACGTGATGGAGTCTCAGCAGCACGTAGCACGCGGGCCGCAGCACGCAGGCCGCCGCCCGCGGCACCGCGCCCCGACCGAGGAGGACCCACCCGTGCCCCGACCCTTCACCACCGAGGACTACGCCGCCCGGATGGCCCGGGCCACCGCCGAAGCGGTCGGCGCCGGGCTGGCCGGCCTGGTCGTCGCCCCCGGCCCCGACCTGACCTACCTGTGCGGCTACCAGCCCACCGCGATCACCGAGCGGCTCACCGCCCTGGTGCTCACCGCCCGCCGCGAACCCGCGCTGATCGTCCCCAAGTTGGAGCGCCCGGACGCCGAGAAGGCGGCCGGCGCCCCGGCCGTCCGGCTGCTCGACTGGTCCGACGGCGAGGACCCGTACGCCACCGCCGTCCCGCTGCTGGACCCGGCCGGACGGTACGGCATCTCCGACAACGCCTGGGCGATGCACCTGCTCGGCCTCCAGGGCGCGCTACCCGGCACCGGCTTCACCTCGCTCACCGAGACGCTGCCGATGCTGCGCGCGGTCAAGGACGCCGACGAGCTGGAGCGCCTCGCGGCGGCCGGCGGGGCCGCCGATGCGGCCTACCGGGGCATCCTGGAGGTCGAGTTCGCCGGCCGCCGGGAGACCGACGTCGCCGCCGACCTCGGCGCGCTGCTCATCCAGTACGGGCACAGCCAGGTCGACTTCACCGTGGTCGGCTCCGGCCCCAACGGCGCCAACCCGCACCACGAGGCCGGGGACCGGGTGATCCGGCCCGGTGACACCGTGGTCCTCGACTTCGGCGGGCTCAAGGACGGCTACGGCTCGGACACCACCCGCACCGTGCACGTCGGCCCGGAGGTGCCCGCCGAGGTGCAGAAGGTGCACGACGTGGTCCGGCTCGCCCAGCAGACCGCGTTCGAGGCGGTCCGGCCCGGCGTCTCCTGCCAGGAGATCGACCGGATCGCCCGCCGGGTCATCACCGAGGCCGGGTACGGCGAGCACTTCATCCACCGCACCGGCCACGGCATCGGCATCACCACGCACGAACCCCCGTACCTGGTCGAGGGCGAGGAGCGGCCGCTGGTGCCGGGCATGTGCTTCTCGATCGAGCCCGGGATCTACCTGCCCGGCCGGTTCGGGGTGCGGATCGAGGACATCGTCACCGTCACCGCGACCGGCGGCCGCCGGTTCAACAACACCCCTCACGAGCTGGGCATCGTGTCCTGAGGCCCGCTCCCGGGCGGGCTCCGGCGGAGGGGCCGGGCGGGCGCGCGCTCCGGCGGGCGGGGCTTTCTCACGATCCGGTCATCGGCCGTCAAGGGTCCTCCCAGTTCGCCCCGCTAGCTTCGGCGCGCATGACCCGTCTGCTCCGCCCGGCCCCACCAACCCCCGTGCGGGCCGGGCGGCCGCGTCCGCCCGCCCCGCTGCGCCGGCTGGCGTGGCCGCTCTACCTGCTGGGGTTCGCCTGGTACCTGCACACCGAGGGCCTGCCCGCCGCCAACGACGTGATGTTCTGCTGGCTGATCGGTGCGCTGCTGACCGCCGCCGTGCACAGCGGGCACGGCCCCCGCGGCTTCCTGCTGGTGCTGCGCGACTGGGTGCCGGTGATGGCGGCGGTGTGGACGTACTCGCTGCTGCGCGGCTACGGCGCGCACACCCCGTGGGCGCCGCACTGGCTGCCCCAGCTGCGCGCCGACGAGCTGCTCGGCCTCGGCAGGGCGTGGACCGTCCGGCTCCAGCACGCGCTGTACACGCCCGGCACGCCGCACTGGTACGACTACGCGGCGGTCGCCGTCTACCTGTCGCACTTCTTCGTGGTCTTCGTCCTGCTGGCGGTGCTCTGGCGGCGCCGGCCCGAGCGGTTCCGGCGGCTGCTCGCCTGCTACCTGGCGCTGACCTTCGCCGGCTTCGCCACGTACGTCCTCTACCCGGCCGACCCACCGTGGCTGGTCGCCCAGCAGGGGCACCTGCCGGAACTGCACCGGGTGGTCTGGGAGGTGATCGCGCAGAGCGGGCTCCCGCAGGCCGCCTCGCTGGTCGAGAACGGCAGCCAGTTCGCCAACGACGTCGCCGCGATGCCCTCGCTGCACTCCGCCTACCCGGCGATGCTGCTGCTGTTCTGCTGGCCGACCGCCGGGCCCCGGCTGCGGGCGCTGCTGGTCGCGTACCCGCTCGCGATGACCTTCACCCTGGTCTACGGGGCCGAGCACTTCCTCGTCGACGTGTTCGCCGGCTGGGCGTACGCGGCGGTGGTGGTGCTCGGGCTGCGCCGGCTGGACGGGCGGCGGGCGGCCCGACGGGCGGCACAACGCGGGCGCGGGGCGGCAGACTTGGCCGGGTGCAGATGAAACCCGCCCCCGCCGCCACCCCCGCTCCCGCGCCGAAGCCCACCCCCGAGCAGCTACGGGCCGCCCAGGACGGCACCATTCCGGACGTCACCGGCCCCGGCCTGCGGGTGCTGTTCTGCGGGATCAACCCGGGTCTGTGGTCCGGCGCCACCGGCCACCACTTCGCCCGCCCCGGCAACCGCTTCTGGCCCGCCCTGCACCGCTCCGGTTTCACCCCGCGCCAGTTCCGGCCGGACGAGCAGGGCGAGTTGCCCGCCCTGGGCCTGGGCATCACCAACGTCGCCCCGCGCACCACCGCCAAGGCCGACGAGCTGACCGCCGAGGAACTGCGCGCGGGCGGCGCCGCGCTGGTCGAACGGGTGCTGCGGCTGCGCCCGCGGGTGCTGGCCGTCCTCGGCATCGGCGCGTACCGGACGGCCTTCGGGCGGCGCGACGCGGTGGTCGGGCGGCAGCCGGAGGGCATCGGCGACACCGAGGTGTGGGTGCTGCCCAATCCGAGCGGGCTCAACGCGCACTACACGCTGGACGCGCTGGCCGCCGAGTTCGGCAGGCTCCGGGAGTCACTGGACAGCTGATCGACCGTCAGGCCGCCGCCAGGCCCGTCGGCAGCGGGGCCGAGCGCAGTTCGCGGATCAGCGCCCGGACGGCGGCCGTCCCGGCCAGTTCGGGCGTGGTGACGTACCCGACGAACCGGCTGGGCGGGTTCGGCCCGAGGTCGGCGACGGCGAGCCCGGCCGGGGCGCCGAGCAGCGCAGTGCGGGGCATGATCGCCATGCCGAGGCCCTGGGCGACCAGCGAGACGGCGATGGTGTCGTCCTCGACGTCGACGGTCCGGGGCGGGATCCAGTCCTGCCGCCGCCACCAGTCCCGGGTGTAGGAGCCGCAGTTCTCGTCCCAGTCGACCAGCGGCAGCTCGCGCGGCGCCGGGTGGCCCTGCGGGTGCGCGAGCGCGTACGACTCCGCGAAGAGGCGGGCCGAGACCAGGCCCGGGACGGGCGGCGGTCCGCCGGCGTCCAGGGTGGCCAGGCCCAGGTCGGCGCGGCCGTCGGCGACCTCCCCGGCGGTGCCGCGGCCGATCTCCCGGACGATCCGGACCTGCGGCGTCAGCCCGGGGTGGCGGGCCGCGAGCCGGGCCAGCACCGGCGGCAGCAGGTGCGCGGCGACGCTGCGGAAGGCGGCGATCCGCAGCGGGCCGGTGAGCTCCGCGTCGGCGGGCGTGCCCGCACCGCGCACCTCGGGGCCCATCGCCGCCAGCAGCCGCAGGATCCGCCGGGCGTACGCCACCGCCCGCGCGCCGGCCTCGGTGGGGCGTGCGCCGTGGCGCCCGCGGTCGAAGAGCACCGCGCCGAGCTTCCGTTCGCAGGAGCGCACGGCGTGCGAGACGGCGGACTGGGTGGTGCCCAGGCGCTCGGCGGCCGCCGTGAAGCTCTGCTGCTCCTCGACCGCGACCAGGATCCGCAGCTCGTGCGGGGCGAGATCGGTCATGCGCCCGACCCTACCGACATCCATCGATCCTGCTCATGGAAGGGGCCGTTCCATCGCTGCGGACCCCTGCCCGACCCCGCCCCCCGCTTCCTACCGTGAGCACGTCCGCCCGTCGCCTCCCGTCCGGAGCAGCCCGATGTCCCGCCCCACCGCCCGCGCCGTCCACCTGGTCTCCCGCCCCGACGGCGCCCCGACCGCGGAGAACTTCGCCTTCGTCGAGGAGCGCGTCCCCGCGCTCGCCGCCGGCGAGGCCCTCGTCGAGAACGTCTACCAGTCCGTCGACCCGTACATGCGCGAGGAGATGGACGAGGGCGGCTGGGAGCTGCACGCCCCGCTGGAGGGCCGCACCGTCGGCCGGGTCGTGGAGTCCCGGGCCGACGCCCTGCCGGTCGGCACGCTGGTCCAGCACCGCAAGGCCTGGCGCACCCACTCGGTGGTCACCGCCGACACCGCCACCCTGCTGCCCGACCTCGCCGGCGTCCCGCTCAGCGCCCACCTCTCCGTGCTCGGCGGCACCGGCCTGTCCGCCTGGGTCGGCCTGACCCGGATCGCCCGGCTCGCACCGGGCGAGACGGTCTTCATCTCGGCGGCCGCCGGCGGCGTCGGCACCGCCGCCGGCCAGCTCGCCCGGCTGCTCGGCGCCGGCCGGATCATCGGCAGCGCCGGCTCCGCCGCCAAGGTCCGCCACCTCACCGAGGACCTCGGCTTCGACGCCGCCTTCGACTACCACGACGCCCCGATCGCCGACCGGCTCCGCGCGGCCGCCCCCGACGGGCTGCACGTCTACCTGGACAACGTCGGCGGCGACCACCTGGCGGGCGCCATCAGCGCGATGCGCGACCACGGCCGGATCGCCTGGTGCGGCGCCGTCGCCCAGTACAACCACCCCCAGCAGCCGCCGGCCGCGCCGCACAACCTCTACGACGTGGTCGGCAAGAGCCTGCGCCTGGAGGGCTTCCTGGTCCGCAACCACCTCGACGCCCGCCCCGAGCTGTACGACTTCCTGGTCCCGCACCTGCGCTCCGGCGCGGTGGTGCCGGACGAGACCGTCGTCCGCGGCTTCGAGCACGTGGTGGACGCCTTCCTCGGCGTGCTGAAGGGCGCCAACACCGGCAAGATGATCGTCCAGCTCACCGACGCGCCCGCCTAGGGCGCGGCCTGGCCGGAGCGGAGGCAGACCCTAGAGCGGGGTGACGGCCTTCAGGACCAGCAGCAGGGCCACCGCCGCGTTCAGCGCGCACAGCGCCGAGGCGGCGGTGCCGGCCGCCGCGACCATGGCGGCGAGGCCGGCCCGGGTCGTCGCCGGGGGCCAGTTGCGCGAGGTGGGCACCGGGCCGAGCAGCGCGGCGACCCGGCGCGGCACCGGGCCGGGCGCCGGGGCCGGGGCGGCGAAGGCCGCGAAGCCGGGTGCCGGGGCCGCGTGCGACACCAGCGCCGCCCGGGCCACCGCCCGCGCGGTGATCCGGCGGTCCCCCACCGCCTGGGCCGACTCCTCGTCCGCCCACCGCTCGGCGCTGAACGCCACCGCCTCCTGCAACGGCCGCAGGAACGGGTTGACGCAGGCGGCGAGCTGGGTGGTCAGCAGGTAGCGGTGGTGCCGGTGCAACAGGTGCGCCCGCTCGTGCGCGAGCAGCGCCTCCCGCTCGTCCTCGGCCAGCCCGGCCAGCATCCCGGTGGACACCACCACCCGCCCCGGCGAACCGGGCAGCGCGTAGGCGTACGGGTTGCGGTCCGGCAGCACCGCCAGGTCGCCGGACGGCTCCGGCCCGGCGGGCAGTCCGGTCAGCGCCCGGCGGGCCCGGGCCCGGACCCGCAGGTGCCGGACGACCGTCCGGCAGCAGGTCGCGGTCACCAGGACCAGCAGCCACATGGAGGCCGTCCCGACCGTCTCGTGGTACGGCAGCGCGGCCCGCACCTCCGGGTCGGACCAGCTGTCCGGCAGCGGGTTGCCGGGGATCTGCGCGGTGCCCACCACGCCGATCAGCCCGAGGCAGAGCACGCTGCACACCGCCATCACCGCGCTGATCACGGTCATCAGCCGGGCCGCGCCGCGCGGGTGCAGGTGCTGCTCGGTCAGACGCGCGATCGGCACCGCGGTCAGCGGCAGGATCAGCGGGAGGAAGACGAAGAAACCCACGGGTCAGCTCTCATGGTCGGCCGCTGCCGGATCGGTGGACGCGGCGTCGAGCAGCGCCCGCAGCAGTTCCTCGTCGTGCGGGAGCAGCGCGCTCACGAAGCTGGCCAGGACGGCGTCCCGGTCGGCCTCGCCGTCGAGCATCCGGCGCATCCGCAGGGCCGCCAGCCCGGCCGCGTCGGAGGAGGCCTGCCACAGGTAGGAGCGGCCCGAGCGGGTGCGGGAGACGGCGTTCTTGGCGTGCAGCCGGGACAGGATGGTCATCACCGTGGTGTACGCCAGGTCGCCCTCCAGGCGTTCCTGGACCCACCCGGCGGAGACCGGGCCGGGCGCCCGCTGGAGCACGGCCAGCACCTGGGCCTCCAGCTCGCCCTGGCCGCGCCGTCTGGCCGGCTGGTCCCCGGCCGCCGGGGCGTTCCTCTCGTCTGCCATGACGGCCCACTCCCTCCGGATGCCGCGCCCCGGAGCCGGTGGGGCACGCGTTCATCCTAACGAGCCGCCCCCGCCGCGACCCCGGTCAGCGCAGCGGCTCCCGGGCGTTCTGGCGGCGGTCGAGCTCGGCGATGTCCGGGTGGTGGAGGTCGAAGGCCGGGCATTCGGAGCGGATCTTCGGCAGCGTCGTGAAGTTGTGCCGGGGCGGCGGGCAGGAGGTGGCCCACTCCAGCGAACGGCCGTAGCCCCACGGGTCGTCGGCCTCGATCCGCTCGCCGTACCGGGCGGTCCGCCAGACGTTGTAGAGGAACGGCAGGGTGGAGACGCCGAGCAGCAGCGAGCCGACGGTGGAGACGGTGTTGAGGGTGGTGAAGCCGTCCGAGGCCAGGTAGTCGGCGTAGCGGCGCGGCATGCCTTCGGCGCCCAGCCAGTGCTGCACCAGGAAGGTGACGTGGAAGCCGACGAAGAGGGTCCAGAAGTGGATCCGGCCGAGCCGCTCGTCCAGCATCCGGCCGGTGAACTTGGGCCACCAGAAGTGGAAGCCGGCGAACATCGCGAACACCACCGTCCCGAAGACCACGTAGTGGAAGTGGGCGACCACGAAGTACGAGTCGGAGACGTGGAAGTCGATCGGCGGGGAGGCCAGCAGCACCCCGGTCAGGCCGCCGAGCAGGAAGGTCACCAGGAAGCCGACGGTCCACAGCATCGGCGTCTCGAAGCTGAGCGAGCCCCGCCACATGGTGCCGATCCAGTTGAAGAACTTCACCCCGGTCGGCACCGCGATCAGCATCGTCATGATCGAGAAGAACGGCAGCAGCACCTGCCCGGTGACGAACATGTGGTGCGCCCAGACGGTGATCGACAGCCCGGTGATGGCGATGGTCGCGGCGATCAGACCGGAGTACCCGAAGACCGGTTTGCGGCTGAACACCGGGATGACCTCGGTGACGATGCCGAAGAACGGCAGCGCGATGATGTACACCTCGGGATGCCCGAAGAACCAGAACAGGTGCTGCCAGAGCAGCGCCCCGCCGTTGGCCGCGTCGAAGACGTGCGAGCCGAACTTGCGGTCGGACTCCAGGCAGAGCAGCGCGGCCGCGAGCACCGGGAAGGCGAACAGCACCAGCACCGCGGTGAGCAGGATGTTCCAGACGAAGATCGGCATCCGGAACAGGGTCATGCCGGGCGCCCGGAAGCAGACGATCGTGGTGACGAAGTTGACCGAGCCCAGGATCGTGCCGAAGCCGGAGAGGGCCAACCCCATGATCCACAGGTCCGCGCCGAGGCCAGGGCTGTGCTGGGCGCTGTTCAGCGGCGCGTAGGCGAACCAGCCGAAGTCGGCGGCGCCGTCCGGGGTCAGGAAGCCGAACACCGCGATCAGCGAGCCAAACAGGTAGAGCCAGTAGGCGAGCGCGTTCAGCCGGGGGAAGGCGACGTCCGGGGCGCCGATCTGCAACGGCATGATCCAGTTGGCGAAGCCCGCGAACAGCGGGGTCGCGAACATCAGCAGCATGATCGTGCCGTGCATGGTGAACAGCTGGTTGAACTGCTCACTGTCCATCAACTGCATTCCCGGTCGGGCCAGTTCCAGCCGCATCAGCATCGCCATCAGGCCGCCGACCAGGAAGAACAGGAAGGACGTGACCATGTAGAGGGTGCCGATGCGCTTGTGGTCGGTGGTGGTCAGCCAGCCGACCAGCGCCCGGCCGCCGCGCCGCCGGCGGGCCCGGCGCCAGCGGTCCAGCCGGGGGGTGCGCGCCGGGGCCGGCGCCCGGCCCACGACGTCCTTCGGCAGCAGGGTCACGCGGCCCGCCTTCCGTCCTCGGGGCCGGAAGGACGTCCGCCCCGCGGGCCGGACCGGATCCGGCCGGTAACCGGTCCACCACTACCAGCGACCGCCCGGTGGCACCCGGGGCGCGCGCGGCACGTCACCCGAACAGGTGCGGACCGGTTGCCCCGCGGCACGGCCGGGCGGACGGTCGAAACCCGTACGCCCGTTCGGGAGCATTCAGTTCCGCCATGGAGGAACCCATGAGCAGCGCAAGTACCCCGGGCAACCCGCCCACCGGTTCCGGCCCGCAGCAGCCCTGGCAGGCCGGCCCCGGCTCCGGCGGAACACCCCGCTCGCACAACTCCGGCTGGGTGACCGGCGGCGTGATCTTCGCGGGCGTGATCATGATGCTCAACGGCGCGCTCGACGTCTTCCGGGGCATCATGGCCATCGCCAAGGACGACGTCTTCGTCGCCACCCGGAACTACGTCTTCCAGTTCAACCTCACCGGCTGGGGCTGGATCCACCTGATCATCGGCGTGCTGCTGGCCGGCGTCGGCTACTTCGTGATCACCGGCGCGGCCTGGGCCCGGTACGTCGGTGTGGGCCTCGCCGCGATCAGCGTGATCGAGTGCTTCCTGTCCCTGCCCTACTACCCGATCTGGGCGATCATCGTGATCGCCCTGGACGTGTTCGTGATCTGGGCGCTCTGCGTCTACCGGCCCGAGACGGAGTGACCGGGCCGACGCCCGCGCGCGCCCGCACCCGACCCGGCGTCAGGTGCGGGCGCGCTGGGTGACCGCGATGCAGACCAGCACCACCACGGCCGTCACCGGTGCGGCCGCCGGCAGGGCCTCGCCCAGCAGCAGCACCGACCACACCAGCGTCAGCAGCGGCTGCGCGAGCTGGAACTGGCTGGCCCGCGGCACCCCGATCGCCGCCATCCCCCGGTACCAGAGCACGAACCCGCCGAACTGCGAGACCGCCGCCGTGTACGCCAGCCCGGCCAGCGCCTTCACCCCGAGGTGGACCGGCTCGGCGGGCAGCGCGAGCGCGACCGTCAGCAGCGTCACCGGCAGCGCGGCCACCACCGCCCAGGCGATCACCTGCGCCCCCGGCAGCTCCCGGGACAGCCGCCCGCCCTCCGCGTACCCGGCCGCGCAGATCAGCACCGCCGCGAACAGGTAGAGGTCCGCGCCGGTCGGCCGGCCGTGGCTCTGCAACGCGGTGAAGACCAGCACCGCCGCCGCCCCGGCCAGCGCCGCCGCCCAGAACACCCGGGACGGGCGGCGCCCGGTCCGCAGCGCCGCGAACACCGCGGTGGCCAGCGGCAGCACGCCGATGACCACCGCCGAGTGGGCCGTCGAGGAGGTCCGCAGGGCGAGGGTGGTCAGCAGCGGGAAGCCCAGCACGCAGCCCAGCGCGACCACCAGCAGGCCGGGCCACTGGTGCCGCCGGGGCAGCGGGGCACGGACGGCCAGCAGGTAGAGCGCGGCGAGCAGGCCGGCCACCGAGCCGCGCAGCCCGGTCGCGCTCCACGGGCCGAAGCCGGTCAGCGCCCAGGCCGTGGCGGGGAAGCTGATGGAGAAGCAGAGCACCCCGAGCGCGGCCAGCGCGGTGCCGGAGGTCGACGCGGCGGTGGGGGCGGGGGTGGGGGCGGGGATCGAGACCGAGGCGGAGGCCTGCGGTGCTATCGCAGCGGGGCGGGTAGCGCTATCTTGTGCCGTCATGAACGAGCGTAGCAGTGTGGCCGAACTCGCCGAAAGACTGCGCCGGGAGGTCGAGCGCTACCCGGAGGGACGGAAGCTGCCGTCCAGTCGGGCCCTGATGGAACGCCACCAGGTCAGCCCGGTCACGGTCTCCCGGGCCATCGCGGTGCTCGCCGCCGAAGGCCTGGTGGTCTCCCGGCCGGGCGCCGGGGTGTTCCGGGCCGCGCCGTTCGCCGCCGCCCCCGCCGTCCCGGCCGCACCCGCCGGCCGCCCCGGCGACCTCTCCTGGCAGGAGGTCGCGCTCAGCGCCGACTCCGGGCCGCGCGACCTCCTGGCCGCCCCGGTCTTCGCCATGCTCAGCGTGCCCCCGCCCGACGTCGTCGACCTCAACAGCGGCTACCCGCACGCCTCGATGCTGCCCGAACGCCTGCTCGCCGCCGCCCTCGCCCGGGCCGGCCGGCGCCCCGGCGCCTGGAACCGCCCACCCGTCGACGGGCTCACCGAACTGCGCGGCTGGTTCGCCCGCGACATCGGCGGCAACGGCGGTCCGATCGGCACCGGGGACGTGCTGATCACCTCCGGCGGGCAGGGCGGGCTCACCGTCGCCATGCGCGCGCTCGCCGCGCCCGGCACGCCCGTCCTGGTGGAGTCGCCGACCTACTCGGGCATCCTGGCCGTCGTCCGGGCCGCCGGGCTGCGGCCCGTCCCCGTCCCGGTCGACGCCGACGGCGTCCGCACCGACCTGCTGGCCGACGCCTTCGCCGCCACCCGGGCCCGGGTCTTCGTCTGCCAGCCGCTGTTCCAGAACCCGACCGGCGCGGTGCTCTCGCCGACCCGCCGCACCGAGGTGCTGCGGATCGCCCGGGCGGCCGGGGCGTTCGTCGTCGAGGACGACTTCGCCCGGCTGCTCGTCCACGCGGACGCCCCCGCGCTACCGCGCCCGCTCGCCGCCGACGACCAGGACGGGGTCGTGGTGCACCTGCGCTCGCTGACCAAGGCCGCTTCCCCCAACCTGCGGGTCGGCGCCCTCACCGCGCGCGGCCCGGCCCTGGCCCGGCTGCGGGCCACCCAGGTGGTGGACAGCTTCTTCGTGCCCCGGCCGCTCCAGGAGGCCACCCTGGAACTGGTCGCCGACCCCGGCTGGGCCCGCCACCTGCGCACCCTCGGCGCCGAACTGCGGGACCGCCGCACCGCCGCCGTCGCCGCCCTGCACCGCGAACTGCCCGGGCTGCTCGACACCTACCGCCCCGGCGGCTACCACCTGTGGCTGCGGCTCCCGGACGGCGTCGACGACGGCGCCCTCACCGCCGCCGCCCTGCGCGCCGGTGTCCAGGTCACCCCCGGCCGCCCGTACCACGCCGCCGAACCCCCGGCCGCCCACCTGCGCCTCAGCTACGCCGCCGCCGAAAGCCCGGCCCAAGCCGTCGAAGGCATCCACCGCCTCCGCCAGGCCTACGAACAGCTCACCCGCTGACCTACCCTGCGCGACGACGGGACCCCACCCCCGGACATCCCGAACACCACCGCCGCCACCGCGCAGTGGGACCTCAGCGGCGGTAGCCCGCCATGCCCTCCAGGCGGGCGATCCGCTCGGCCATCGGCGGGTGGGTCGAGAAGAGCCTCGCGCCGGCCTCGCCCGGCCGGAAGGGGCTGGCGATCATCATGTGACTGGCGGTCTGGAGCTGGGGCTCCGGCGGGAGGGGCAGCCGGCGGGTACCGGCGTCGAGCTTCCGGAGGGCGCTGGCCAGGGCGAGCGGGTCGCCCGTGATGCGGGCGCCGTCGGCGTCGGCCTGGTACTCGCGGGAGCGGCTGACCGCCAGCTGGATCAGTCCGGCGGCCAGCGGGCCGAGGATCATGATGGCGAGCATCCCGAACAGGCCCGGCCCGTCGTCGTCCTCGCTGCGGCCGAAGGGGATCAGCCAGGCGAAGTTGACCAGGAACATCACCACCGAGGCGAGCGCCCCGGCGACCGAGGAGATCAGGATGTCCCGGTTGTAGACGTGGCTCAGCTCGTGCCCGAGGACGCCCCGCAGCTCGCGTTCGTCCAGCAGTTGCAGGATGCCGTCGGTGCAGCAGACCGCCGCGTTGCGCGGGTTGCGGCCGGTGGCGAAGGCGTTGGGGGCAGGGGTCGGCGAGATGTAGAGGCGGGGCATCGGCTGGCGGGCCGAGGTGGAGAGCTCGCGGACGATCCGGTACAGCTGCGGGGCCTCGATCTCGCTGACGGGGCGGGCCCGCATCGCCCGCAGCGCCAGCTTGTCGCTGTTCCAGTAGGCGTACGCGTTGGTCCCGAGGGCGACCAGCAGGGCGATGATGAAGCCGGTCCGTCCGAAGAGGCTCCCGATCACCAGGATCAGCGCCGAGAGGCCGCCGAGCAGGACGGCGGTCCTCAGTCCGTTGTGCCGGCGGTGCACGTCAGGCCCTCCAATGGTGCGGTGGGGAAGCCCTTTCTGCCTCGTCCCTCTTGCCCGGTCAACGGGTGGGGGGCCGGGCCTTGTTCCCTTGTGACGGGCGCGACACCGGCGCGACACCGCCGCCCACCCACCCTGGCACCGCCGGGCCGCCGCCGCGCCCGCCCGGCCGGTGCACTGCTCCGACCGGGCGCGACGGGCTCAGAACAGGCTGCCGCCGGCCACCTGGAGGACCAGTTGCGGGGCCACCGAGAGGACCACGGCCACCGAGGCGGTGAGCCCGAGGGTGGCGGTCAGGCCGGCCGGCAGCCGGTGCTCGACGGCGGCCGCGCCCTGCGTCCCGCCGTCCGCCGCCGGGGCGAACAGCCGGGCCGTCCAGAGCAGGTAGTAGTACAGCGCGACGACCACATTGGCGGCCATCACGACGGCCAGCCAGCCCAGCCCGGCGTCGACGGCCGCGCGGAACACCACGACCTTGCCGAACAGGCCGATCACGCCCGGCGGCAGCCCGGCCAGGCAGAGCAGGAAGAAGGCGAGCGCGAGGGCCGTCCAGCGGCGCCGGCCGAACAGGCCGCGGAAGTCGTCCACGCTGGTCCCGGCCCGGCGGCCGACGGCGGCGACCACGCCGAACGCGCCGAGGTTCACCACGCCGTAGATGAGCGCGTACGCGGCGGTGGCGCCGAGCGGGTCGGCCACGGTGGGCGCGTACCCGGCGGCGGCCAGCGGCACCAGCAGGTAGCCGGCCTGGCCGACCGAGGACCAGGCGAGCAGCCGCACCGCGCTGTACCGGGTGTCGAAGCGCTGGCGCAGCGCGCCCGCGTTGCCGGCGGTCATGGTGACGGCGGCGAGCACGGCGAGCACCAGGCCCCAGGTGTGCGCGTACGGGCGGAAGGCGATGGTGGTGGCGAGCGCGAGCCCGGAGAGGCCGGCCGCCTTTCCGACCACCGAGAGGTAGCCGGCGACGGGCAGCGGGGCGCCGGTGTAGGTGTCGGGCACCCAGAAGTGGAACGGGACGGCGGCGACCTTGAAGGCGAAGCCGACCAGGGTGAGCACGGCGCCCGCCTCGGCCAGCGGCTTGAGCTGGCCGGGGGCGTGCTCCAGGCCCTGGGCGACCGCGCTGAGGTGCAGGCTGCCGCTGGCCGCGTAGACGAAGCCGATGCCGAGCAGCATGACGGCGGTCGCGGTGACGGAGGAGACGAAGAACTTGAGCGCGGCCTCGGCGCCCCGGCCGTCCCGGCGCAGCGCGACCAGGGCGAAGGCGGGCAACGAGGCGACCTCCAGGGCGATCACCATGGTGGCGAGGTCGCGGGAGGCGGGCAGCAGGGCGGCGCCGGAGGCGCTGGAGAGCAGCAGGAACCAGTACTCGCCGCCGGGCAGCCGCTCGGTCTCGACCGTGTGCGTCGAGAGCAGCGCCGCGATCAGCGCGCCGCCGAGGGCGAGCAGCTGGAACACCAGGGCGAAGTGGTCGGCGACGTATGAGCAGCCCGCGTTGTCAGTGACGCCTGCTACGTTCTGCGCACAGAAGGTCGCCCGGGGTGATCCCCCGGTGAGGGGAAGGAGCGAGATGAGGGCGAGGGCGAGTCCGGCCGCGGTGATCCGGCCGAGCCACTTCTTGTGCTGCTCGGGCAGGAACAGGTCGGTGACCAGGACGGCGAGGGCGGCCACGGCGGCGATCAGCGGGGGCGCGATCGCCACCCAGTCCACGGACTGGATCAGGCTGCCCGGGTTGGCTACGGCGAGGGAGGTCACAGTGTGCTGCCCCGTGGAGAGAGGTCCGAGTGCGGCGGGCTGGGCTCCGAGCATGGTCAGCCACCCCCGAGGAGGTGCTTGACGGCGGGATCGGAGAGGCCGAGCAGGAGCGCCGGCCAGAGGCCGGCGAGCAGGGTGAGGGCGACCAGCGGCGTCCAGCTCACGGCCTCGTACGGGCGCAGGTCGGCCAGTTCGCCCACCGGTGCGGGCTGCTCGGGGTCACCCATGCAGACGCGCCTGACCACGATCAGCAGGTACGCGGCGGTGAGGAGGGTGCCGAGACCGGCCAGGACCATGTAGGTGACGAACGCGGGGCGCGAGAGGCCGTCGGCCGGGTCGAACGCGCCGAACATGGCGAGCAGTTCGCCCCAGAAGCCGGCCAGCCCGGGCAGGCCGAGGCTGGCGACGGCGGCGAAGGCGAGCAGCGCGCCGATCCGCGGGGCGCGGCCGTAGAGGGCGGCGCCGGTGGTGCCGGAGAGGGTGTCGAGGTCCGCGGTGCCGTAGCGGTCCTTGAGGGCGCCGACGAGGAAGAACAGCAGACCGGTGATCAGACCGTGGGCGATGTTGGCGAACAGCGCCCCGTTGACGCCGACCGTGGTGAGGGAGGCGATGCCCAGCAGGACGAAGCCCATGTGGCCGACGGAGGAGTAGGCGATGAGGCGCTTGAGGTCGCCCTTGGATCCGGAACCAGAAGGCGCGGAGCGCTTCGAAAGAAGGGTGGTGGCGGGCGACGGGAGGGCGAGCGCGAGGCAGGCGAGCGAGCCGTAGACGATGCCGACGGCGGCGAACGCGCCCAGGTAGGGGGCGAGCGTGGTGGCGCCGTCCGGCACGATCGGGAGGAGGACGCGGACCAGACCGTACGTACCCATCTTCAGCAGCACACCGGCGAGCAGCACCGAGCCGACCGTCGGGGCGGCGGTGTGTGCGTCGGGGAGCCAGCTGTGCAGCGGCCAGGCGGGGGCCTTGACCGCGAGGCCGACCAGGATCGCCAGCCCGGCGATCACCTGGGTGGTGTGGCTCAGCCCGCTGCCGTGCGCGGTGGCCAGCGCCTGCATGTCGAAGGTGCCGGCCCGGACGCCGATCAGCAGGAAGCCGAGCAGCATCACGGCCGAGCCGAGCAGGGTGTACAGGATGAACCGGTTGGCGGCCGGGGTCTTCGCGCCGCTCCCCCAGCGGGCGATCAGGAAGTACATCGGGATCAGCACGATCTCGAAGGCCAGGAAGAAGAGCAGGAGGTCCAGCACCGCGAAGGTGGCGAGCATGCCGACTTCGAGGAGGAGGAAGAGCCCGACGAAGGCCTTGGCCGAGGGCACGCCCTCCCCGTCCGGCAGCCGCTTCTCCGAGTAGAGCGCGCAGAGGAAGGTGAGCAGGGCGGTCAACACGATCAGCGGCAGCGAGACGCCGTCCACGCCGAGGTGGAACCGCACGTGGAGGGCCGGGATCCAGGACACGTCGGTGGTGGCCTGCATCCGGGCGGGCTCGTCGTGGTCGAAGCCGGCCGCGAGCACGACGGTGAGCAGGAACACCGCGCCGGTGACGACGGTGTTCAGCCGCAGCGCCCGCCGGTCGGCGGCGGCCGCGTCGGGGCCGAACACCGGCGCCAGGGTGAGCGCGGCGCCGAGCAGCGGCAGCAGCAGGAGGGCGATGAGGACTGCGTTCATCGGGGGCTCCTACGTGCGGCGGTCGGGATCGGGGAGAGCGAGGAGAGGGGGTACGGCATCCGCTACACCGCCACCAGGACGGCCAGCAGGACGACGCCGGCGAGCAGCGCGCTGAGGTAGGTCTGCGCGTTGCCGGTCTGCGCGAGCCGGACGGCCCGCCCGAGCAGGTTGGCGCCGACGCCGCTGCCCCGGACGTAGGTCTCGATGACCTCGCGGTCGAGGAAGCGGACCAGCTGGGCGGCGGCGACCACCGGGCGGACGAACAGCACGTGGTAGAGCCGGTCGACGCCGAAGCCGTGCCGGGCCGGGCCGAACAGCGGGCCGAGCAGGGTGCGCCCGGGGTCGGCGACGATCACCTCGGCGGCCGGGGCTCCGGCCTGCCCGGGCACCTGGCCGACGGCGGCCGGCGCCGGGCGGCCGGTGGTCAGCCGCGCCGTCGCGGAGCGCCAGGCCCCGTAGGCGGCGAGGATGCCGACCACGGCGAGCCCGGTGCCGGTGACGGCGGTGACGCCGGAGGGGCGCAGCGAGCCGCCGTCCAGCAGTGCGGGCAGCCAGTCCGAGCGCAGCCCGGCGACGCCGAAGCCCATGGTCGGGACGGCCAGCACCCAGAGCGGCCAGCGCATCGCCGGCGGCTCGGCGGTGGCCGGGTCGGCCTCGTCGAGCTCGGGCGAGTACGGGGCGTCCGCCTCGTGGTCGACCACGACGGTCGCCCGGTCGGCGGCGGGCAGCACCTGCGGTGCGGCAGCGGCAGCCCCGGCCGGGCTGTGGAACGCCAGCAGGAACAGCCGGGTGGCGTACGCGGCGGTGAGCAGCGCGGTGAGCGCGGCCGAGATCAGCACGATCCACCCGGCGGCCTCCGGCACGGCCGAGGCGGGGCCGAGCCCGTTGGTCAGCGCCTCGCCGTTGGCGGCGTGCTCGGCGGCGGTCAGCACCGCCTCCTTGCTGAAGAAGCCGGAGAAGGGCGGCAGCCCGACCAGGGCGACCAGCCCGATGCCCATCGTCCAGTAGGCGTCCGGCACCCGCTTGCGGAGCCCGGGGATCCGGGACATCGCGGAGATCGAGTTGGTGTGCGCGGCGTGGATCACCACACCGGCGGCGAGGAACAGCAGCGCCTTGAAGGCGCCGTGGCTGACCAGGTGGAAGACCGAGGCCTCGCGGTCGCCGCTGGCCAGCGCCCCGGCCATGTAGCCGAGCTGGCCGACGGTGGAGTAGGCGAGCACCCGCTTGAGGTCGTCCTGGGCGAGCGCGCAGAGCGCCGAGCCGATCATCGTCACGGCCGCCATCACGGCGAGGACGACCAGCGCCGCCCCCGACAGCAGGAAGACCGGCAGCAGCCGGGCGACCAGGTAGATGCCGGCCGCGACCATGGTGGCGGCGTGGATCAGCGCGGAGACCGGCGTCGGGCCGGCCATCGCGTCCGGGAGCCAGGTGTGCAGCGGGAACTGCGCGCTCTTGCCGGCGACCCCGGCGAGCAGCAGCAGCGCGATCAGGGTCGGGTGGCCGAGCCGCCCCTCGGTGGCGGCGGCCAGTACGTCGGGGATCCGGAAGCTGCCGGTGTCCGCGCCGAGCAGGAAGATCCCGAACAGGAACGGCACGTCGCCGAGCTTGGTGACCAGGAAGGCCTTCAGCGAGGCCGAGCGGGCGTCCGCGGTCTCCCAGTGGTGGCCGATCAGGAAGTACGAGCAGATGCCCATGACCTCCCAGCCGACCAGCAGCACGATCAGGTCGCCCGAGTAGACCACCAGGAACATCGCCGCGGTGAAGAGCGAGACCAGCGCCGCGTAGGAGGGGTAGCGCGGGTCCTCCTTCAGGTACGCGGTCGAGTAGACCTGGACGCAGGTGGCGACCAGGCCGACCAGCACCGAGATCAGCGAGCTGTAGCCGTCCAGGTAGAAGCCGAGGGAGATGTCCGGGCCGCCGGTCGGGGTGAGCCGGGTGGCCACGTCGAGGACCTGGCCGGTGCCGAGCTGGAGGGCGACCACCAGGGCGAGCACGGCCGAGACGGCGACCGGGACGATCGCCAGCGGCCGGGCCAGGCCGGGCGCCTTCTTCCCGACGGCCAGGGTGGCGGCGGCCCCGAGCGCGGGCAGCGCGGGGACGAGGGTGGGCAGGGCGAGGTTCATGCGGCGGCCTGGCCCTTCAGCGCCTCGGCTCCGTTCGGCGCCTCGTCGACGGCGAGCGGCTCGGCCGGGTCGCCGAGCGCGGTGGCCCGGTCGATGTCCGCCGTGCCCCGGGCCCGGAACAGCAGCAGGACGATGGCGAGCCCCAGGCCGATCTCGGCGGCGGCGATGGTGATGGTGAACAGGGTGAGCGCCTGCCCGGCGTGCAGCGAGTCGCGCAGCCAGACGTCGAAGGCGACCAGGTTGAGGTTGACGGCGTTGAGCATCAGCTCGACGGACATCAGCACGAGGACGGCGTTGCGCCGGGCGAGCACGCCGTACACGCCGACGCTGAACAGCAGCGCGGCGAGGACGACGGGGTAGGCGAGGTGCATCAGCTCTCCTCCGACGCGGACGGCCCGGACGACGCGGGCGCGGCCGACTCGGGAGCGGTCGGCTCGGGCACGGCCGGCTTGGGCGCGGTCGCGGCGACCGTCCCGTTCGACCCGACCGGCCGCCCGGCCCGCAGCTTGCCGGCCCGCGGGGCGGGCACCCGCCGCTTGGACCCGCGCGACAGCACGATCGCGCCGACCAGCGCCGCCAGCAGCAGCACGGACAGCGCCTCGAACGGCAGCACCCAGGTGCGGAACAGGCTCGCCCCGGTGACGGCGGCCGAGCCGCCGCCCGCGCCGAGGTCGATCCAGGAGGTCCGGAAGGCGTCGACCACCAGCGTCACCAGGGTCCCGGCCGAGGCCAGCGCCACGGCCAGGGCCACCCAGCGGTTCTTGGAGTCGGCGTCCGGCGAGCGCCCGATCGGCGCCTTGGTGAGCATCAACCCGAACAGCACCAGGACGACCACCGAGCCGAGGTAGATCAGCACCTGCACCCAGGCGATGAACTCGGCGGTGAGCAGCAGGAACTCGATCGCCAGCCCGCCGAGCGCGACGACCAGCCAGAGCGCGGCGTGCACCAGCTGCTTGGTGCTGACGGCGACCACGGCCGAGCCCAGCACGGCGATGCCGACCAGCAGGAAGACGATCTCCACCCCGGTCGGGGACAGGAACGAACGGGCGGCCGGGTCCAGGGAGCCGGTCGCCGCGAGCAGGGTGGCGCCGATCATGCGTCGTCACCCTTCTCCTCCGCGGCCGCGGCAGCGGCGGCCAGCTTGTCCGCCGCCTTGCGCGCGGTGGCGATCTCCTTGGGCTCCTCGGCCCGCTCGTCCAGCGCCGGCGGCGCCGGGACGGTCCACATCCACTCGCGGAGCCGGTCCCGTTCGTGGGTCAGCTCCAGGATGTCGGTCTCCGCGTACTCGAACTCCGGCGACCAGAACAGCGCGTCGAACGGGCAGACCTCGATGCAGATCCCGCAGTACATGCAGAGCGAGAAGTCGATGGCGAAGCGGTCCAGCACGTTGCGGGTGCGGGCGCGCGCGTTCGGGTCGGCGGCCGGCAGCGTCTCCTTGTGGGAATCGATGTAGATGCACCAGTCCGGGCACTCGCGCGCGCAGAGCATGCAGACCGTGCAGTTCTCCTCCAGCAGCGCGATGACGCCGCGCGAACGCGGCGGCAGCACCGGCTGCACGTCGGGGTACTGCGCGGTGACGCTCTTCCTCGTCATCGTCCGCAGGGTCACGGCCAGGCCCTTGGCCAGACCGGCACCGGGAAAACTCATGAGATCGCCACCTTGATGATGCCGGTGAGGGCCAGCTGGACGAGGGCGAGCGGGATCAGCACGGTCCACGCGAAGCGCATCAGCTGGTCCTCACGCAGTCGCGGGTAGGTGACCCGCAGCCAGATGACCACGAAGGCCAGCGCGAAGGTCTTCAGGATCGTCCAGAGCCAGCCGAGCTGGTCCGGCATCGGGCCGTGCCAGCCGCCCAGGAACAGCACCGTGGTCAGCCCGGACACCACGAGGATGCCCACGTACTCGGACAGCAGGAACAGCGCGAAGCGCAGACCGGTGTACTCGGTGTACGCGCCGAAGATGATCTCCGAGTCGGCGACCGGCATGTCGAACGGCGGGCGCTGGAGCTCGGCCAGGCCGGCCGTGAAGAACACGAACGCGCCGATGATCTGCCAGGGCAGCCAGTACCACTGCCAGGCGTCCACGATCGCGGGCAGCGACAGCGTGCCGGCGGCCATCGCCACCGAGGCGGCTGCCAGCACCATCGGCAGCTCGTACGACATCAGCTGCGCGGCCGTGCGCAGACCGCCGAGCAGCGAGAACTTGTTCGCCGAGGCCCAGCCGGCCATCAGCTTGCCGATCACGCCGATGCCCATGACGGCCAGCACGAAGAACAGTCCGGCGTCGATCGCCTGGCCGACGAAGCCGTCCGGGCCGATCGGGATCGCCAGCAGCACGAAGAGGTACGGCAGCAGCGAGACGGCGGGCGCCAGCTGGAAGATCCGGCGGTCCGCCCCGGCCGGGACGATGTCCTCCTTCTGCGCGAACTTCACGCCGTCCGCGACGAGCTGCGCCCAGCCGTGGAAGCCACCCGCGTACATCGGGCCGAGCCGGCCCTGCATGTGCGCCATGACCTTGTGCTCGGTCTGGCCGATGACCAGCGGGAAGGTGAGGAAGACGACGAGTGTGGCGACGCAGCGCAGCACCGTGTCGAGCAGGTTCACGCGCCGTCTCCGTCCTGGCCGGCCGCCCCGGCCGACGTGTCGTCCTTCTCGTCCTGCGCGGCCTCCGCGTCCTGAACGTCCTTCGCGTCCTCGGCAGCCTCAGCAGGAGCAGCAGCCTCACCAGGCGCAGCGGCCTTCGCGGGCTCCTCGTGCGCCGGCACCGGGTTGTGCCACGGCGCGTCGGAGGAGCGGGTCCGCGCGGGCGCCGGGCGCTCGGCCTGCGGCGCCGCGCCCTCATCGGGCCCGGCCGCCGCCTGGCTGGCCGACCCCTCGGACACCGACCGGGTACGCCGCGGCCGGTCCGCCCGCACCGCCGGAGCCCCGGACGCCGCAGCAGCCCCGGGCTCAGCAGCAGCCTCGGGCGCCGCAGCGGCCTCGACCGCCTCCCCGCCCGCCTGGCTGGCCGACCCCTCGGACACCGACCGGGTACGCCGCGGCCGGTCCGCCCGCACCGGCGCGCCCTCGGCGCCGACGGCGGCGGCCCCGGCGGCAGCCGCCCGGGGCGTGCGCGCCGCCGCGCCCGCCGCCCGCGCACCACGCGCGGGCCGCTCGGCGACCGGCGGCAGGGTGCCCTTGAGCGGCCCCCACTCGTTCGGGTCCGGCACACCGGCCGGCTGCATCTTGCGCCGGGCCGGCCCGCCGCCGTGGTCCGACTCGCCCGGCTCCTTGGCGCCCGGCCAGTCCTTGGCGACCCGGGCCGCGAGCACGAACTCCTTGCGCAGCGGGTGGCCCTCGAAGCCGTCCGGCAGCAGCAGGGTGATCAGGTGCGGGTGCCCGGGGAAGTCGATGCCGAACATCTCGTGGGTCTCGCGCTCGTGCCAGGCGGCACCCGCGTACACCGGGACGGCGGTCGGCAGCGCGGCCCCGTCCCGTGGCACCCGGGTGCGCAGCGCCAGGTGGCGCACCGCGTGCCCGTCGGCGGAGGCCAGGTGGGCGACCACGGAGAAGCCCTCGGCGAGCTCGTCGACGGCGCTCAGCCAGTCGAAGAAGCCCAGCCCGAGGACGTCCCGGGCGTTGGTCAGCGCCTCGATCCAGTGCTCGGCCGGCACGTCGACGGTGATCAGCCCGTACGCCTCGGCGCCGGTCGCCCACTCCCCGACCGACGCCGCGTACTGCTCCGCGCTGGTCACGGCGCTCCCCCTTCGGACGGACCGGCCGAGGGCCCCGCCACCAGCGGGCGGCGCAGCGCGGCGGTCGGCGCGGTGTAGCGGCCGGGCAGCGACTCGGCGGCGATCTTCTCCTGGAGCTTGAGGATGCCCTGGAGCAGCGCCTCGGGCCGGGGCGGGCAGCCGGGCACGTAGACGTCGACCGGGATGATCTGGTCCACGCCCTTGGTGACCGAGTACGAGTCCCAGTACGGGCCGCCGGAGTTGGAGCAGGCGCCGAAGGAGATGACGTACTTCGGCTCGGGCATCTGCTCGTAGAGGCGCTTCACGGCGGGCGCCATCTTGTCGGTCACGGTCCCGGAGACGATCATCAGATCGGCCTGCCGGGGGCCGGGCGCGAACGGGATGACACCCATCCGGATGAAGTCGTGCTTGGCCATGGACGCCGCGATGAACTCGATCGCGCAGCAGGCCAGGCCGAAGTTGAAGCACCAGAGGCTGTAGCGGCGGCCCCAGTTGAGCACGACCTTGACCGGGTCCGGCGCGAGCCGGGCCAGCGGGCCGATGCCGCGGCGCTCGACGGCGCCGGGGCGCGACGGGTCCGGGAGGCCGAGCGGGACCGGTCCGCCCTGGGCACCGTGCGTGTGCGGGTGGTTGTGCGTCACGTCCATTCCAGAACGCCCTTCTTCCAGGCGTAGAGCAGCCCGACCGCGAGGAAGCCGATGAAGAGGAACATCTCGATCAGCGTTCCGGCGCCGTACCCGGCGGTGGCGAAGACCGTCGCCCACGGGAACAGGTAGATCGCGTCGACCGCGAAGATCACGTACAGGAAGGCGTACACGTAGTAGCGGATCTGGGTGTGCGCCCAGTCCTCCCCCACCGGGTCCACGCCGCACTCGTAGGCGAGGAGTTTCTCGGGCGAGTACACCACCGGTCGCAGCAGCCGGTTGGCGGTGAACGCCACGGCGACGAAGAGCACCCCGACGACGGCCAGCAGGCCCATCGCGGCGTACGCGTCGAAGTAGCCGCCGCCGACCGCCGGGTCGGCCGCGACGGCAGCCGCGTGCTGCCCCTCCATGCCTTCGCCTCCACCTCGACCGTGAACCGCCCCTAAGGCAGTTCTACGACGTTTCTTTGCACGGTCATAACCATGGCCAATGCGTGAGTCTAAGGGGACCGCTCCGCTCCACCCGAACCCTGCCCGCTCCGCAAGACACCCGGTGGACACCCGGGTGAGCGGCGGACAGTGGCCCGAGGACCACGGTGGGGGTGGGGATAACCCCCGCCCGGGAAGATGCATCACCCCCATGGCCACCGCCCGCCCCGGTTCGGGAAGCTTGGTCCACCACGCTCGACCAAGAGGAACGGGTAGACCCAGATGACGCCTCCGCACCGCAGCGCCGTGGACCTCGGGAAGCAGGACGCGCGCACGGAGCGCCCCCCGCTGTACGGCCGCCGGATGTGGCGGCAGGCCGGGCACCTGCTGCTGAACCTGCCGCCGGGCGTGTTCGGCTTCGCCTTCACCGTCGCCGTGCTCGCGACCGGCCTGTCGCTGTCGATCACCGTGATCGGCCTGCCGGTGCTGGCCGCCGGGCTGGCCGGCTGCCGCGCCCTGGGCGGCCTGGCCCGGCGCCGGGCCCGGGCGGCGTACGGCTCCGGGATCCAGGAGCCGGAGCCGGTGCGGCAGCGCCGGCCGGGCTTCGCCGGGTACGCGATCGCCCACCTGACCGACCTGCTGAGCTGGCGTTCGGCGCTCTACAACGTGCTGATGCTGCCGTGGGGGATCCTCAGCTTCGTCCTCACCCTGGTCTGCATCGTCGTCGGCTGGCCGGTGCTGCCCTGGGTGGTGCGCGGCCTGGCGGCGGTGGACCGGGTGCTGATCGAGTCCCTGCTCTTCCCGGGTGCGCTCACCGAGCGGGTGCGCGAGCTGGAGGACGACCGCGGCACCGTGGTCGACACCGCCGCCGCCGACCTGCGCCGGATCGAGCGGGACCTGCACGACGGCGCCCAGGCCCGCCTGGTCGCGCTGGCGATGGACCTCGGCATGGCCAAGGAGCGGATGCGCGAGGTCGAGACGGCCGAGGACATCGCGGTCGCCACGAAGATGGTCGACAACGCGCACGGCGAGGTGAAGCTGGCCCTCCAGGAGCTGCGCGACCTGGCCCGGGGCATCCACCCGGCGGTGCTGACCGACCGCGGCCTGGACGCGGCGCTGTCCGCGGTGGCGGCCCGCTGCACCGTCCCCGGCGGGGTCAAGGTGAACGTCGACCTGAAGGGCCCGGACGGCGGGGCCGAGCGCCCGGACTCGGCGGTCGAGGGCATCGCGTACTTCACCGTCAGCGAGCTGCTGACCAACGTCTCCAAGCACGCCGGCGCCCGCTCCGCCTCGGTGGACGTCTGGCGGTCCGACGACCAGCTGATGCTGCTGGTCCAGGACGACGGCCGGGGCGGCGCGGCCGCCTACCCGGGCAGCGGCCTGGCCGGGCTGGCCGAGCGGGTCCGGGCGGTGGACGGGGTGTTCCTGGTGGAGAGCCCGGCGGGCGGCCCCACCACGGTCACCGTCGAACTGCCCTGGCGCACCCACGCCGCCCGCCACTGAGCAGCCCTGGCACCGTCCCGTCCCGTCCCGGACATGGTGCGGCGCCGGTCCCCGTCGAGGCAGTGACGGGGACCGGCGCCCGATCCGGTACGGCGGCCGGCCCGCGGAACCCTTGCGCGGTGTGCGGAACGGCCCCGCCGTGCCGGAACCTAGGGCGTTTCCAGGGTGCCGAGGGTGACCTCGGCGGTCTGGCTGTTGCCGTCCCGGGTGTAGGTGACGGTGACCTTGCTGCCCGGGGTGAGCGAGGCCAGCGCGGTGGTGAGCGCGTTCAGCGAGTCGACCGGGGTGTCGCCGATCTTGGTGATCACGTCGCCGGGCTGCAGACCGGCCGAGGCGGCGGGCCCGCCCGGGCTGACCGCGACGATGACCGCGCCGACCGGCTGGAACTGCTCGTTGAAGCTGGTCCGCGCGGTGACGCCGAGCGCCGCCCGGCCGGAGTTGGTGACCTTGCCCTGCTTGATCAACTGGTCGGCGATGTTGGTGATGGTGGACGCCGGGATGGCGAAGCCGATGCCGGGCGCCGCCGCGCCGTTGGCCTCGGGCTCGGTCGCCGCGAGGGTGTTGATGCCGATCACCTGGCTGTCCAGGTTGACCAGCGCGCCGCCGCTGTTGCCGGGGTTGATCGCGGCCGAGGTCTGCACCATGTTGCCGATGACGGCCCCGGGCGAGCCGCTGACCTGGGGTTCGGAGACGGTCCGCCCGGTGGCCGAGACGATGCCCTGGGTGACGCTGCCGGCGAGCCCGAGCGGGCTGCCCATGGCGAGGGTGATCTGCCCGAGCTGGACCTTGCCGGAGTCGCCGAAGACGGCCGGCCTCAGGCCGCTCGGCGGGCTGCTCAGCCGGATCACCGCGAGGTCGGAGTCGGGGTAGCTGCCGACCAGGGTGGCGTCCAGCGGCTTGGTGCTGTTGATCAAGGTGACCGCGAAGGTGGTCGCGGAGCCGACCACGTGCGCGTTGGTGACGATGTCGCCCTTGTCGTCGTAGACGATCCCGGAGCCCAGGCTGCCGCCGGTAGTGATCTGCACCACGGAGGGCAGCACGTCGACGATCACCTTCTGGTACGCGTCCTGAAGCTGGTTCCCACTGGTCGGCTGCGCGGCGGACGGCTTGGCGGAGCCCGAAGCGGTGGACGGGGAGGAGGAGGCGGAGGCGGAGGCCGTGCCGGAGGAGGAGGACGACCCGCTGCTGCACCCGGCCAGGGCCAGCGCGGCCAGCACGGCGACCGCGCCCGGGGCCGGCAGCCGTCCGTACTCCGCCTTCGGCCCGGTCGGTCTCGGGCCGGCCGGCACGGGGCGGGTGGGTTCCTTCTTCCGGCTCACCTCGGCGCCTCCGATTCGTCACCACGCTGAGAGCACGCAAATCTTTGTCAGCATTTCACCGATTTGTCCGAATTGGTGGCCCGACTCGCCCGGCTTCAGCGGGAAAGCCGAACGTCCTAGGATTCGGGGCATGACTTGGCTTATCACCGGCGGTGCCGGATTCATCGGCGGGCACGTGGTCCGCCAGCTCCTCGACGCCGGTGAGCGCGTCGTCGTCCTGGACGACCTGAGCACGGGCGACGCCGCCCGCCTGCCGGTCGAGGTCCCCCTGGTCAAGGGCTCCACCCTGGACCGGGACGTCCTGGACGAGGCCATCCGCGAGCACGCGGTCGAGGGCATCCTGCACTTCGCGGCCAAGAAGCAGGTCGGCGAGTCGGTCGAGCAGCCGTTCTTCTACTACCGGGAGAACATGGCCGGTCTCCAGACCGTCCTGGAGGCGGCGGCCGAGGGCGGCGTCAAGCGCTTCCTCTTCTCCTCCTCCGCCGCGGTCTACGGCATGCCGGACGTCGACCTGGTCACCGAGTCCACCCCCTGCGCGCCGATGAGCCCGTACGGCGAGACCAAGCTGGCCGGCGAGTGGCTGGTCGCCGCCGCCGGGAAGGCCTACGGCATCTCCACCGTGGCCCTGCGCTACTTCAACGTGGCCGGCGCCGCCTCCCCCGAGCTCTCCGACACCGGGGTCTTCAACCTGATCCCGATGGTCTTCGAGCGGCTCACCGCCGGTCAGGCGCCGCGCATCTTCGGCGACGACTACCCCACCCCGGACGGCACCTGCGTCCGTGACTTCATCCACGTCTCCGACATCGCCTCGGCGCACGTGGCGGCCGCCAAGCGGCTCGCCGCCGACCCGGCCGGCGAGACCTCGCTGGTGCTCAACATCGGCCGCGGCCAGGGCGTCAGCGTCAAGGAGATGCTGGCCGTGATCGGCGAGGTCACCGGCCACGACACCACCGCCGAGGTGACCCCGCGCCGCCCCGGCGACCCCGCCCGGGTGGTGGCCTCCGCCGACCTGATCGAGCAGGAGCTCGGCTGGACCGCCCGCCACGACGTGGCCGAGATGGTCGCCTCCGCCTGGGACGGCTGGTGCAGCCGCCACCCCGAGGCCCGCAAGGCCTGAACCTCCGGTACGGCGGCGGGGCCGGATCGCCCCGCCGCCGGTGCCGACGGCGGACGCCGCGGCTCAGCGGGCCGGCACGGCCGTCCCGTAGAACGCGTCCAGCGCGTACACGCAGCGGTCCTTGGAGCCGACGAAGACCCGCCCGCCGACCGCCACCGGTGACCCGGTGAGCTCGCCCTTGGTCCCGAGCTCCCAGCGCAGCTGACCGCTCGCCAGGTCCAGGGTGTGCAGCGAGTGGTCCCGGCTGCCCAGGTGCACCAGGCCGTCCGCGACCGCCGGGGAGCCGACGATCTCGCCGCGCGCCGTGTAGCGCCAGCGCTCCCGCCCGCTCGCCGCCTCGAAGGCGTACAGCACCTCGCCGCTGCCGACCAGCACCATGCCGTCCCCGACCACCACCGGCTCGGCGCCCTGGCGGCTGCCGGTGACCCCGCGCCAGCGGTCCCGGCCGGTGGCCGCGTCCAGCGCGTACACCGTGCCCAGGTAGTCGGCCACGTAGACGGCGTCGGCGTCCAGCGCGGGCGGGGTGAACAGCACCACCGGGGCCTCGAAGCGCCAGCGCTCGGCACCGCTGGCCGCGTCCAGCGCGTACACCCGGGTGCCGGCCGTCACGTACAGCACGCCGCCGCGCTCGACCGGGTGCGAGGGCACGTCCTCGCCGACCGGGAAGGACCAGCGCAGGCCCGCGCCGCGCGGGTCGATGCAGCGCAGCCGCCCGGAGCCGTAGTAGTACCCGGCGCCCGCCACCAGGACCGGCCCGGACTGCGGGTTCTCGTAGTCCTGCTGGGCGTCGTCGGCGCGCCACAGCTCGCCGCCGTTGGCCGCCGAGCGCAGCTGGACGCCGCCGCCCCGGATGCCGCAGCAGAGCACGCCGTCAGCGGCGGACAGCGAGTAGACCCAGCCGTCCAGCGAGGTGCGCCAGCGCTCGGTGCCGTCCGCGACGTCCACCGTGTACAGGTGCGGGCCGTCGGCGGCGTGCACCCGGCCGGCGTCCACGGCCAGCGCCCAGGCGACGTCCCGGGTCTTGTAGCGGCGCTCGCCGGAGGCGATGTCCAGCGCGTGAACCTCGAAGCTGGAGACGAACAGGGTGCCGTCGGCGACCACCGGGGTGCCCCAGACGTCGTTGGACATCCGGAACCGCCAGGGGCGCCAGCGGGCGGCCGGCGGCGGCGTCGGCTGCGGGGTCGGCGGGGCGGCCGCTCTGCGGACCCAGTCGGTCTCGGCCGGCGCGGCCCCCGGGCCGGGCTGCTCGTGCTCGGCCCGCGGCCCCGGGCCTATCCGCACCAGGGCGCCGGACAGCTGCACCTCGACGGCGTTGCCGCCCTCCGGCGCGCGGTGCCGGTTGGGGGCGGCGATCTTCGCGGTGGGGATCTCGGCCTCGGCGCCCGGCCCCGGGTGCGGCGCCGTGTGCACCGGCCCGGCCTGCGGCGGCGCGAGCCGCCCGCCCGGGTGGTGGGTGCGCGGGTCGTCCACGCCCGGCCGCTGCGGCGGGACCTGCTGCGGCGGGTGGGGCTGGTGGGACGGCTGCGGGCCGTGCGACGGCGCCTGGCCGCCCTGGACGGGCGCCGGCCGCGGCGGCGCGGCCGACCGGCGGCCCCGCTTGCGCTCGATCAGCTCCAGCGCGTTGACCGGGAGCCAGTCGCCGGCCTCGCCGGAGGCGTCGTCCCGGGAGAACAGGTGCGGAGCCAGCTCGGCCTGGATCTGCGCCGGGGTCGGCCGGTGCTCGGGCGAGGGCCGCATGCAGGCGCGGACCAGGTCCATCAGCTCCGGCGGCATCCCGGACAGGTCGGGCTCCTCGCGGAGCAGCTGGAACACCGTCTCCACCGGGTTGGAGCCGCGGTAGGGCGGGTGCCCGGTGGCACAGAAGACCATCAGCGAGCCGAGCGAGAAGACGTCGCTGGCGCCCCGGACGGTACGGCTGTCCCGCGCCTGCTCGGGCGACATGTAGGCGGGGGTGCCGACCGCGACGTTGGTCATGGTCAGCCGGGTGTTTGAGACCCCGGCCGCGATGCCGAAGTCGATCACCTTCGGGCCGTCCTCGACCACCAGGACGTTGGAGGGCTTGAGGTCGCGGTGGATCAGCCCGGCCGCGTGGATGGACTGCAGCGCCTCGGCGATGCCCGCGACCAGCCACCGGGTGGCGTCCACCGGCAGCGGGCCGCACTCCTCGACCAGGTCCTCCAGGGAGGGCGCCGGGATGTACGCGGTGGCCAGCCAGGGCACCCGGGCATCCGCGTCGGCGTCCACCACGGCCGCGGTGTAGAAGCCGCCGACCGTCTTGGCGGCCGCGATCTCCCGGGCGAAGCGGACGCGGAACAGCTCGTCCTCGGCCAGCTCCCCCCGGACGGTCTTGATGGCCACCCGTCGACCTGCGGCGGAGCGCGCCAGGTAGACCAGCCCCATCCCGCCCGCGCCGAGTCGCCCCAGCACCTCGAAGGGCCCGATCCGCCTCGGATCGTGCGCCGTCAGCTGGTCCACTCCGCTGCCACCTCCCCGTCTTCCGCACCCGCCGCGGGGTGCCGGACCCGATTCTCCATGGCCGCCCGGCCCATCTCCAACCTCCCCCGCCCAGATCCGGCGGGGCGGCCGAAGCCCGACACCGGCCGGTCAGCGATGACGGAACGGCCGGATTCTGACGCCCGCTCCGGCCGCGGCTTGCCCTCGGACGCTCCGGCACTTTTTTTCGAACGAGCCGATCTCCACCGAAGACCGTCACGCTCTGTCACCCGACCACCCCTCAGCGGACTCGCCGTCACGCTGTGGGGTCAAAGGCACACGGGGGGGCTCCAAACGTCGGCTCCGGAGCCCGGTGAATATCCGTCCGAAGTGGTTCACGCCGCTAAAGCAACCCCCGTGCGGAGTAATAGTCGCACTACCGAATCGCGCCAAGATCGTGCCACGGTAAGCTGACGGCATGACAGGACAAGTTCGCACCGTCGACGGTCGCGTCGCCGGGCGACGCGGACAGGAGACGCGGCAGAAGCTGCTCGACTGCCTCCGCGAGATGCTCAGCACGTCGCCCTATCGGGACGTCAAGGTCATCGACGTCGCCCGTATGGCGGGTACCTCCCCCGCGACCTTCTACCAGTACTTCCCGGATGTCGAGGGCGCCGTCCTCGAAATCGCCGAGGAAATGGCCAAGGACGCCGACACCCTCAAAGAGCTGGTGGCCGGAAAGTCCTGGGCAGGGAAGTCCGGCCCGACCACTTCGGAAGAACTGGTCGACGGATTCCTCGCCTTCTGGCGCAAGAACGACGCCATTCTCCGAGTGGTCACGCTCGGTGCCGCCGAAGGGGACAAGCGGTTCTTCAAGATCCGCATGACGGTCCTCAACGCGGTCGCCAAGCCGCTCGCGGATGCCGTCAGGGAACTCCAGGCGAAGGGGCAGGCCGACAAGTCGCTCGACCCGGCCGCCGTCGCCGGGGCCCTGGTCTCGCTGCTCGCCTCGGCGGCCGAGCACCAGAAGGCCTTCACCTCCTGGGGCGTCAAGGTCAAGGACCTCAAGCCCAACCTCGCTCCCCTGGTGTACCTGGGCGTCACCGGCAAGAAGGCGCCCAAGTAGACCATCCGCTCAACCGACCATCCGCTCCGCGCGTAGCCCCGGCCTCCTGTCCGGGGAACGACGGACGGCGGCCGTGTCCTCGGGGGAGGTCCGCCGACGTGCCGCAGCGCGCCTGAGCCAGACACGCCGGTGGGCGGGCACCCCTCACACAGGGTGCCCGCCCACCGGCGTTTTTCAGCTATTGGAGCCTCGGCAGGCTCTCAGGGGTCACGGGCAGCGGACCACCTGGCCGGCGTAGGCCAGGCCGCCGCCGAAGCCGAACAGCAGGACCGGGTCGCCGGGGGACAGCTCGCCGCGCTCGACCAGCTTGGAGAAGGCCAGCGGGATCGAGGCGGCCGAGGTGTTGCCGGAGTCGACCACGTCCCGGGCCACCACGGCGTCGCCGAGGCCCAGCTTCTTGGCGATCGCGTCGATGATCCGCAGGTTCGCCTGGTGCGGGACGAAGCCCTTCAGCTCCGCCGGGTCGATCCCGGCCCGCTCGCAGGCCTGGCGGGCCAGCGGGGCGAGCTGGGTGGTGGCCCAGCGGAAGACCGACTGGCCCTGCTGGCTGATCACCGGGTCCCAGCCGGTGATCACCACGGCGTCGCCCTTCTCCGGCTCGGAGCCCCAGACCACCGGGCCGATGCCGGGCTCCTCGCCCTCCTCCTGGGCCTCGACCACCGCGGCGCCGGCGCCGTCGCCGAAGATCACGCAGGTCGAGCGGTCGGTCCAGTCGAGCGTGTCGGACATCCGCTCGGCGCCGATGACCAGCGCGCGCCGGGCCGCGCCGGCCCGGATCGCGTGGTCGGCGGTGGCCAGGGCGTACGAGAAGCCGGAGCAGACCGTGTTGATGTCGTACGCGGCGGGCGAGCGGATGCCGAGCCGGGCGGCCACCGCGGCGGCGGTGTTGGGGCTGCGCTCGATCGCGGTGCAGGTGGCGACCACGACCAGGTCGATCTCCTCGGCCGTCCGGCCGCTGTTGGCGAGCGCCTTCTGGGCGGCCTCGGCGGCGAGGTCGACCAGGGTCTCGCCCTCGGCGATGTGCCGGGTCCTGATGCCCACCCGGGTACGGATCCACTCGTCGTCGGTGGCGACGAGGGCCGCGAGGTCCTCGTTGGTGAGGACCTTGGGGGGCTGGTAGTGGCCGAGTGCCACAATGCGCGAACCGCTCATAGTGCCATGCAACCGGGTTACCCGCTGGTCAGCGGGGCGCGACCGGCTACAGGATCCACCCCCGCGATCTGTAGGAGCCCCACAAGGGGCGTTGCGGCGCTTGGGCTCGGCCCCGCAGGTCAGGCGGCCAGGGCTGCCGCGTCGCCCATCACGATGACCGGGTGGGCCGCCGGATCCAGGGTGCGGATCAGTTGGGCCATCTTGTCCTCGGGGATCGAGACGCAGCCGTGGGTGGGACCGTCGTGGTCGACGTGGATCCAGATGCCGCCGCCCTTGGCCGAGCCGTTGGGGCGGCGCGGGTCGAGCGGGGAGTTGCCGGGGACGCGGTTGTAGTTGACCGCGACGACGTAGTCGAAGGAGCCGGCCAGCTGGTCGCCGAAGAAGCCCGTCCCGGAGACCACGAAGCTCGGGTCCTTGTCGTAGGGGAGCTTGCTGCCCGGGTCGGCCTTGCGGCCGCCGGCGTCGGTGAGGGTGAAGACGCCGATCGGGCTGCGCAGGTCGCCCTCGTTGTGGTCGGCGGTCCAGCCGTTCTTGCCGTTGTGGCCCTGCCAGGTCTCGCCGGCCAGCCAGCGGCCCTCGGGGGTGCGGCTCCAGAGGGTGACGGTGTTCTTGTCGGTGTTCTTGTCCTGGCCGGAGGCGACCACCACCTGGGTGGTCTCGGCGGGGATCTTCGCGGTGAAGGCGGCACCGAGGCCGGGTATCGCGGCGAGCGAGCCGTCCGCGCGGGTCTGGCTGCGGCCGGCGGCCGCGGCGTCGGTCTGCCGGTCGGCGGCGGCCTGGGCGGCGGCGGCCGCGGCTCCCCCGCCCGCGCCGGCGGCGTTCTGCGCGGCGGCCGGGGACGGCTGGTCGGGGGCGGCGACGCCGTCCGGGCCCGGTCCGTCGGCGCTGGTGAGGCCGGGCTTGGCGGCGTCCTGGCCGATGGTGTACCAGCCGGCGGCGGCCGCGAGCAGCAGCGCGGTGCCGGCGGTGACGGCCTTGCCGTGACGTTTCTGCTTGGCCTTGCGGCGACGGCCCCGGGCAGCGGCCCGGCCGCCCACGGGGGCGGGGGTGGTGGAGCCGGCCACCACCGGCACCTCGATCGGCTCCGGCTCGGCCGGGTACGGCTGGAAGGGCTGGTCGTAGGCCTCGAAGTACCCGTCCGCGCGGTACGCGTCCGCGTGCTGCCCGTCCGCGTCCTGCGGGTACCACTGGTCCGGGTACCACTGGTCCGGGTCCTGCGGGTACGGGTCCTGCTGGTACGGGTCCTGCTGGTACGGGTCCTGCGCGGTCGGCTGGTAGCCGCCGAACTCCTGCTGGCCCGGGTGCTCGTACACCCCGCCGTACGTCCCGTCGGATGTCCCGCCGTACGTCCCGTCGGACATCCGGTCGTACACCCCGTCGTACGTCCCGCCGTACCCGCCGTGGGCCTGGTACGACTGCTGCGGCACCCCCCACGCCGGGTCGTGCATCGGCTCGTCGTACTGGTACACGGTGGCGCGATGGGAACCGGACATGAGCCCGATCCTGCCAAACGGCGTACCCGTTGGTAAACCCGGGTCGCGTGCGGAGGCCGTGAAGAACGACGCCGCCCGGGCCGTGGCACGGCCCGGGCGGTCGACGGACTGCCTGGTCAGAGGCGCATCGCCTGCGGGGCCTCCCGACGCATCGGGTCCGGGCCCTCGTACTCGCGGATGACCTCGTAGCGGGTGTTGCGCTCGACCGGGCGGAAGCCGGCGTCGCGGATCAGGCCGAGCAGGTCGTCGCGGCCGAGCTTGTTCGGGGTGCCGAAGTTGTCCGCGTCATGGGTGATCTTGTACTCGACCACCGAGCCGTCCATGTCGTCCGCGCCGTGGCTGAGCGCCAGCTGGGCGGTGGTGACGCCGTGCATCACCCAGAAGACCTTGACGTGCGGGACGTTGTCGAAGAGCAGTCGGGAGACCGCGAAGGTCTTCAGCGCCTCGGCACCGGTGGCCATCTCGGTGCGCTCCATCAGCCGGTTGCGCACGACGCCGTCCTTGGAGTCGTGGAAGTCGTGCTGGTAGCGCAGCGGGATGAAGACCTGGAAGCCGCCGGTCTCGTCCTGGAGCTCGCGCAGCCGCAGCACGTGGTCCACCCGGTGGCGGGGCTCCTCGATGTGGCCGTACAGCATGGTGCACGGCGTCTTGAGGCCCTTGCTGTGGGCGAGGCGGTGGATCCGCGACCAGTCCTCCCAGTGGGTGTCGTGGTCGACGATGTGCTGGCGGACCTCCCAGTCGAAGATCTCCGCGCCGCCGCCGGTCAGCGACTCCAGGCCGGCGTCGATCAGCTCGTCCAGGATCTCGTCGGCGGACAGGCCGCTGATCTTCTCGAACCAGTGGATCTCGGTGGCGGTGAAGGCCTTCAGCGAGACGTTCGGCAGGGCCGCCTTGAGCTCCCGCAGCGAGCGCGGGTAGTAGCGCCAGGGCAGGGTCGGGTGCAGGCCGTTGACGATGTGCAGCTCGGTGAGGGAGTCGCTCTCCATCGCCTTGGCGAGCCGGACGGCCTCCTCGATGCGCATCGTGTAGGCGTCCTTCTCGCCCGGCTTGCGCTGGAACGAGCAGTACGCGCAGGACGCGCTGCACACGTTGGTCATGTTGAGGTGGCGGTTGACGTTGAAGTGGACGACGTCGCCGTTCTTCCGCGTCCGCACGTGGTGGGCCAGCCCGCCCAGCCAGGCCAGGTCGTCGCTCTCGTAGAGCGCGATCCCGTCCTCCCGGGTCAGCCGCTCCCCCGCGTAGACCTTCGCCTCCAGCTCGCGCTTGAGCCCTGCGTCCATTGCGGTGCCCCGCCTCCTCCGACTTCGATTCCTTGCCGGAACGAGCGTACGCCTACGCCGACAGCAGCTCCGTGAGCAGGGCGGGGTCGATGTTCCCGCCGCTGACCACGGCCGCGACCGTCTGGCCGCCCGTCTCGGCGGCGCGGTGGAAGTAGGCGGCCGGGGCGACCGCACCCGAGGGTTCGGCGACCAGCCGGCCGCGACGGGCCAGCAGGGCGACGGTCGCGCGGATCTCGTCCTCGGTGACGGTGACGATGTCGTCGACGTACGCGGTCAGGTGCTCGAAGGGCAGCTCGCCGACGGACGGGGTGCGCAGGCCGTCGGCCAGGGTGCGGTAGGTGTCCGCGACCGGCCAGGTGATCCGGCGGCCGGCCCGCAGGCTGGCCTGGGCGTCGGCGGCCAGCTCGGGTTCGACGCCGATCACCCGCACACCCGGGCGGGTGAGCTTGAGCGCGGCCGCCGTCCCGGAGATCAGGCCGCCGCCGCTGACCGGCACCAGCACGGTGTCCAGCCCGGCCGGGGCGTCCTCGGCGATCTCCAGGCCGACCGTGCCCTGGCCCGCGATGATGAACGGGTCGTCGTACGGCGGCACCCAGACGTAGCCGTGCTGCTCGGCCAGCTCGCCGGGCAGGGTGTCCCGCTCCCCCGGCGCCACCAGGATCACCTCGGCGCCGAACGCGCGGGTGGCCTCCACCTTCACCGTCGGTGAGGTGTCCGGCATGACGATCACGGCCTTGACGCCGAGCAGCGCCGCCGCGTACGCCACCGCCTGCGCGTGGTTGCCGCTGGACTGGGCCACCACACCGCGGGCCCGCTCACCGTCGGTGAGCGCGGCCAGCCGGTTGTAGGCACCGCGGGTCTTGAAGGCCCCGGTCGGCTGGAGGTTCTCCGGCTTCAGCCAGAGCCGGCGATCGCCCTCGGCCGCCCACGGGGCGGGAACCAGCGGGGTGCGCACGGCCACTCCCGCGATCCGCTGCCGGGCCGCGCGCAGCTCCTCCAGACCGACCAGTGCCATTCGTCACTCTCCTTCGGGAGGGAGCTCGCTCACCCGGTTCTCCCACTTGGTGGAGAGTACGACGGTGGTGCGGGTGCGGGCTACGCCCTTCGTGCCCGAGATCCGCTTCACCACCGACTCCAGGCCCGCCACGTCGGCGACCCGGACCTTGAGCATGTAGGAGTCGTCACCCGCGATGAACCAGCAGTCCTCGACCTCGCTGAGGTCCTTCAGCCGGAACGCGACGTCCTCGTGGTCGGCCGCGTCGGTGAGCTGAAGGCCGATCAGGGCCGTGACGCCGAAGCCGAGCGAGGCCGGGTTGACCGTCGCCCGGTAGCCGGTGATGACCCCGGCCTGCTCCAGGCGGTTGATGCGGTCCGTGACGCTCGGGCCGGAGAGGCCGACCAGCCGGCCCAGCTCGGCGTAGGACGCACGGCCGTTCTCCCGGAGCGCCTGGATGAGCTGTCTGTCCACCGTGTCCATATACCGTCCGCGTCCTTCCGAACCTCGCCAGACCCACAGATCATTATCCGGATTCAAAGGCGCCGTGTGCGGACCAACCCGGATATCGCAGAGAAGATACTCTCCCGCCCTCGGCCTCCTCACTCCCCCTCAGCCGGTGCCGGGCCGCTTTCCCCGGTCCGGCGCGCCGCCGCTCCCAACTCCCCTTCCCAGCGCAGGTACAGGGAATGCGGCACACCGACGGCGTCCAGCACCCGGCCGGCCACGAAGTCGACGAGTTCGCGCACGGTGGAGCCGCCGGCGTAGAAACCGGGCGAGGCGGGGAGCACCACGGCGCCCTGCGCGTCGAGCTCCACCAGGTGCTTCAACGTCACCCCGTTGAGTGGCGTCTCACGCACGCAGACGACCAGCGGGCGGCGCTCCTTGAGGGTGACGCTGGCGACCCGCTGCAACAGGTCCTTGCTCAGGCCCAGCGCGATCCCGGCCACCGCGCCGGTGGTCGCGGGCACCACCAGCATCCCCTTGGCCGGGTAGGAGCCGCTGGACGGACCGGCCGCGAAGTCCCCGGCGGGCCAGTAGCGGACGTCGTCCAGCCCCTCGTCCGTCCCCAGCCAGGCCGCCAGGTCGGTGCGCCAGTGGGCGTCCCGGAAGGAGATGCCGGTCTCGTCCAGGATGGTGAGCCGGGCGGCGCGGCTGACCACGAGGTCCACCGACTCCCCGGCGGCGAGCAGCGCCCGGATCACCGAGGCGGCGTACGGCGTGCCCGAAGCCCCGGAGACCCCGACCACCCACGGCTGACGCTTGTCTGTTCCCATGGGGCATTTCTATCCCGCCCCCATCCCCGGACACCCCCTGGGAGGATGGGGCCATGGCAGCGACCCTCGTCGACCTCACCCATCAGGTGACCACCGCGATGCCGGTCTACCCCGGCGATCCGGCCGTCCTGCTGGAGCCCGCGCTCACCACCGCCACCGCCGGGGTGAACGTGCTGGCCCTGCACCTCGGCTCGCAGTCCGGGACCCACGTGGACGCGCCCTACCACGTGGACGTCACCTGGCCGACCCTGGACGGGCTGCCGCTGGAACGGTTCACCGGCCCGGCCGTGCTGGCCGACCTGCGCGGGCTGGAGCCGCGCGCGGCCGTCACCCCGGAGCTGCTGGCCCCCGCGCTGGAGCGGGCGGCGGCCTTCGCCGAGGGGGCGGTCCTGCTGCTGGCCACCGGCTGGGCCCGGCACTGGGGCACCGACGCCTACCTCGCCCACCCGGCCCTGACCGCGGAGGCGGCGGAGGCGATCGTCGCCGCCGGGATCCGCACCGTCGGCGTGGACGCGCTGAGCGTCGACCCCACCCCCGATCCGGGCCCGGGCGACCCGGCGGTGGCGGCGCTGCTCGCCGACCTCACCGACGAGCACGACCAGCCCGCCGCCGAGGAGCCGACGCTGGCGGCGCACCGGGTGCTGCTGGGGGCGCCCGGCGGCGGGGTGATCGCCGAGAACCTGACCGATCTGCGGGCGCTGCTGGACGCCCAGGAGGCCGGGCGCCCGGTGGAGGTTTCGCTCTTCCCGCTGCGGCTGGTGGCGGCGGACGGCGCGCCGGTCCGGGCGGTGGCCAGGCTGGGCTGAGCGCGGCCCGGCCCGCGGTCAACTCCGGTCCGGGGACTTGGTCTAGACCATCCCGGGAGCCCGCCGGTACGCTGTCCGCCCATGGCAGAGATCATCGGAGTGATCGAGCAGCTCTGGCGCTACCCCGTGAAGTCCACCGGCGGCGAGCGGCTCGACTCCGTCGAGGTGGACCGGCGCGGACTGGCCGGCGACCGCCTCTACGCCGTCCGCGACGGCGCCGGGAAGTTCGGCTCGGGCAAGAACACCCGCCGCTTCCGCCGGATGGACGGCCTGCTCCGCCTCTCCTCCCGCCTCGGCCACCGGATCGACGGGCCCGAGCTGTTCGACCCGCTCGGCCGTCCGGTCGCCGACCCCACCGCCTTCCTGCGCGCCTACCTCCAGCGCGAGGACGTCGAACTCGCCCGCGAGGACGCCGTCTCGCACTTCGACCAGCTGCCGGTCAGCGTGCTCACCACCGCCACCCTGGACTGGGTCCGCCAGACCGTCCCCTTCGCGGTGGTCGACGAACGCCGGTTCCGCCCCAACGTCCTGCTGCGCACCCCGCCCGGTACCCCACCGTTCATCGAGGACGACTGGTTCGGCCGGCAGGCCCACGGCACGGCCCCGGACGGCGCCCGGCTCGCCTTCGTCCGCTCCAGCGAGCGCTGCGTCATGACCGCCACGGCGCAGCCCGGGCTCCCGCACGCCCCCGAGATCCTCAAGGCCGTCGTGCACGCCCACGACGGCCGCCTCGACGCCCTCGCCGAGGTGGCCGCCCCCGGCCGGCTGAGCGTGGGCGACGAGCTCGCACTGGACTGACCCCGAGCCGGTACGCGACCGCCGGCAGGCGCTAGAGTCCCGCTCCGGATCGGATTTTTGACATCCGGTCACACACACGGGGGGTTATTCGTCATGTCTGTCGTACGCGTGCGTCGTTCCCGATCCGCCGTGGTCACCGCCGCCACCCTCGGCGTCATGCTGGCCACCGGCGCGGTGCTGTCCGCCCCGGCCGCCTATGCCGCCGATGCGCCCGCGGCCACCACGGCCACCGCCACGACCACCACCACCGCCGCTCCGGGCGTCACGGAGGCGGCCAAGCCGGAGCTGACCGTCCACGAGCCGGCGACCATCGGCCACGGCGGTGAGCCGGTCGAGTTCACCGAGACCGTCACCAACCCGGGCAGCGCCGAGGCGTCCTTCACCCTGAAGCTCGACGCGAGCAACCCGGCCGCCCGCGGGGCCGGCCGCGTCACCATCGACTACCGGGCCGCCGACGGCAGCTGGAAGCCCGTCGCGCTGGCCTTCAGCCAGTCCGACGCCTTCCACTTCACCGGCGAGGTCACCGGTCTGACCGTCGCCGCCGGCGCCACCAGGACCGTCCAGCTGCGCATCGCCACCCCGGTCAACAACGACTGGGGCAACCAGGACTCGCCCATCAAGCTCCGCTCCGCCCTCCTCGACCAGAGCGGGAAGACCGTCCTCGCCGAGAGCACCAAGGAGATCACGGCCAAGGCCCTCACCGTCCAGGTCAAGGACGCGCCGACCACGGCCGTCGTCGGCGGCGCCCCGGTCGAGTTCGACGTCACCGTGAACAACGCCAGCGCCTCGCGCTACACCGACGTCGCCAAGGTCGTCGAGGCCGACCGGCGCAGCACGCTCCAGGTGAAGAAGGCCGACGGCAGCTGGGAGAACATCACCGGCACCCCGAGCACCCAGCCGGGCTCCGACCGGGTCAGCTACCTCCTCACCGGTGACAAGAGCATCGCCGCCGGCGGCAGCGACACCCGGCACGTCCGCCTCGCCTTCACCGCCGACGCCCCGCTCGGCACGACCTACGTCCACCCGTGGGCCGTGCAGGACACCGGCCCGGGCTACGCACCCGCCATCCGCGGCCCCCAGGCCCTGGCGATCGAGCTCACCGCGGCCCCGGTCGTCGCCAAGCCGACGCTGACGGTTCAGGAGCCGGCCTCGATCGGCTACGCCGGCGAGCCGGTCGAGTTCACCGAGACCGTCACCAACCCGGGCACCACCGAGGCGCCGTTCACCCTCAAGCTCACCGCGAGCAACGGGATGGCCGGCTCCCCGGGCCGCATCACCGTCGACTACCGCGACGACAACGGCACCTGGAAGCCGCTCGCGCTGACCTTCAAGCCGGCCGACGGCACCTTCGGCTTCACCGGCAGGATCACCGGCCTGACCGTCGCCGCCGGCGCCACCAGGACCGTCCAGCTGCGCCTCGCCACCCCGACCGACGTCGGCGGCGCCCTCACCCAGCCGATCAAGCTCCGCTCCACCGTCGTCGACCCGGCCGAGAGCGCCGTCTACGCCGACACGACCAAGGACGTCGCCGTCAAGTCCCTGGCCGTGGAGGTCAAGAACGCGCCCACCACCGCCGTCGCCGGCGGCGCCCCGGTCGAGTTCGACGTCACCGTCAGCAACCCCAGCGCCTCCAGCTACACCAACGTCACCCCCGCCCTGGGCGCCGACCCGAACACCACCCTCCAGGTCCAGAAGGCCGACGGCACCTGGGAGAGCATCACCGGCACCGCCGCACCCGGCTCGGTCGTCTACCACCTCAACGGCAACGACACCACCCTCGCCGCCGGCGCCACCCTCACCAAGCACCTCCGGCTCGCCTTCACCGCCGGTGCCCGCACCGGCAAGAGCTACGTCAACCCCTGGGCCGTCCTCAACGAGAAGACCGGCGTCCCGGCCTACGTCGGCCCCCAGGGCTTCCCGGTCGACATCACCACCGCCCCGGCCACCGGCGGGACGGGTACGGCCACGGGCACCACCACGAGCACCACCACCGGCAGCACCGAGGCGGGCAGCACCACCGCCCGGGCCACCGGCTACACCGCCACCACGGGCATCACCTCCGCCGACGTCGAGCCGGCCGGCGGCGAGCTCGCCCGCACCGGTTCGGACGGCATGGTGGAGACCGCGGCGAGTGCCGCCGCCCTGCTCGTGAGCGGCATCGGCGCGCTGTTCGTCGCCCGTCGCCGTCGCAACGCCTGACCCTTCCCCGCCCCCGAGGCCACGAGCCCCGGCCCCCGGATTCGTCCGGGCGCCGGGGTTCGGCGTTTTCCGGGCCCGACCTGGGCGGATGCCCACCACCGAAAGGTGAGCGGACGTTACGTCAACACTCTTTTCCCATTGACGACTTGACCTTCCCGGGACCATCCTGTCTTACTGTCATAAGACAGGAGAACAACGGTGATCGAGTTCGTCCTCGACGGCCGCTCGCGGGTGGCCACCTACATGCAGCTCGTGTTGCAGGTGAAACAGGCACTGCGGGTCGGGCTCGCGCGGCCCGGCGACCAGTTGCCGAAGGTGCGCGAGGTGGCGCGGACCCTGGCGATCAACCCCAACACCGTCCTGAAGGCTTACCGGGAACTGGAGTTGGAGGGGCTGGCCGAAGGGCGGCCGGGCGTCGGAACCTTCCTGGTCGGCACGCTGGCCGGGCCGTCGCTGGTCAACCAGGCCGAGCTGCGCGAGGAACTGGTGGCCTGGCTGCGCAAGGCCGAGGCCGCCGGGCTCGCCCGGGAGGACATCGCCGCACTGATCGACACCACCCTGCGGGCCACGCTCGACCGGCCCGGGCCGGCCGACAGATGATCGAAAGCTTGGGGGAAGAAATGACGGAAGTCGCGCTGGAAGCCCACGAGTTGGGCAAGAGATACGGGCGTTCCACCGCCCTCAGGGGCTGTTCGCTCCAGCTCCCGGCCGGGCGGATCGCCGCGCTGGTCGGCCCGAACGGCGCGGGCAAGTCCACCCTGCTGCACCTCGCCGTAGGCCTGCTGGAGCCGGACGAGGGGCAGGTGCGGGTCTTCGGTCGCGACCCCCGCGCGGGCACCGAGGTGCTGGCCGAGATCGGCTTCGTCGCCCAGGACACCCCGCTCTACCCGGACTTCACCGCCGCCGAGCTGATCACCATGGGCGGCAAGCTCAACCGCCGCTGGGACGCGGACGTCGCCCGGGACCGGCTCGCCCGGCTCGGCATCCCCCTCGACAAGCCGGTCGGCAGCCTGTCCGGCGGCCAACGCGCCCAGGTGGCACTGGCCTTGGCGCTCGCCAAGCAGCCGCGTCTGCTGCTGCTCGACGAGCCGGTGGCCGCGCTCGACCCGCTCGCCCGGCACGCCTTCATGCAGGAGCTGATGGGCGCCGTCGCCGACCTCGGCACCACCGTGCTGCTCTCCTCGCACCTGCTGGCCGACCTGGAGCGGGTCTGCGACTACCTGGTCGTGCTACAGACCGCGCAGGTCCAGCTGACCGGCTCGGTGGACGACCTGCTCGCCGGGCACCGCACCATCGTCGGCCCCCGGGTCGGCGCGGAGGCCGTCCCCGGCGTGGCGGCGGTCGTCCGCGCCAGCCACACCGAGCGCCAGTCCACCCTGCTCGTCCGGACGGACGGACCGCTGGACGAGAGCCTCTGGACCGTCCACGAGGTGACCCTCGAAGACCTCGTGCTCGCCTACCTGGGCGCAGCCGACACCCGCCCCCTCCCGGAGGTGACCGCGTGATCTGGCTGACCTGGCGCCAGCACCGCAAGCAGGCCCTGTGGACGGCGGTCCTGATGGCCGTGCTCGCCGCCGCCGTGATCCCCACCGGCCTGTCGATGCGGGCCGCCTTCAAGGACTCCGGTCTGGCCGACTGCCTGCGCCGGCTCGGTCACGACCGGCTCGCCACCGGCGGCGACTGCCAGGCGCTGAGCCAGCGGTTCGACAACCAGTACGGGGCCATGCCCTTCCTCGCCATCCTGTTCCTGCTGCTGCCGCTGCTGGTCGGGCTCTTCCTCGGCGCCCCGCTGGTCGCCCGCGAGGTGGAGAACGGCACCCACCGGCTGATCTGGACCCAGGGCATCAGCCGCCGCCGCTGGATCGTCACCAAGTTCGGCCTGGTCGGCGGCGCGGCGCTGGTCCTGTCGGTGGTGTACGCGGTCGGCGTCTCCTGGTGGTTCCAGCCGCTGGCCGACAACGGCCTCGGCCGGTTCCGCTACCTGGTGTTCGACCTCCACGGCACCGCACCGATCGGCTACACGCTGTTCGCGGTGGCGCTCGGCATCCTGGTCGGCACGGTCTGCCGCAAGGTGCTGCCCGCGATGGGGATCTCGCTGGTCGCGTTCGTCGCGGTCCGGGCCCTGGTCGAACTGCTCGCCCGGCCGTCCTACCTGCCGGCCAAGTCGCTGACCTACCCGATCGACAGCCCGGTCCTGGCCAACCGCTTCACGGGCGACTGGGTCCGCGCCAGCGGCCTGCGCAACGGCACCGGGGAGCTCGTCATGCCGGACGCCCAGATCGGCTGCGCCCAGGACGGCACCGAGGCCAGCGCCAGGTGCGTGGCCGACCTCTCCCAGCAGGGCTTCGGCCCCGGCCCGTACACCAACTGGCAGGAGTACCAGCCGGCCGACCGCTTCTGGACCTTCCAGGCGATCGAGACCGGGATCTTCCTCGCCCTGACCGCGCTGCTGCTGTTCCTGGCGGTGCGGCGGATCCGGCGGATCGCCTAGATCGTGCTGCCCGGGGTCGCGCGGGCCGGGCGGATCAGGCACAGCGGATGGCCGGCCGGGTCGGCGAAGATCCGCCACCGGCCGACGTCGTGCAGGCGGACGGCGCCGAGGGCGAGCACCTCGCGCTCGGCGCCGTCCAGGTCCTCGACGTGGACGTCCAGGTGGGCCTGCTGGGGGTGGTCCCGGTCCGGCCAGCGCGGCGGGCGGTAGCCGTCGACGCGTTGGAAGCAGAGCACCGTGCCGCCGTCCAGGTGCAGGGTGGACCAGCCCTCGCCGAGCGACCAGCGCGGATCCGGCCGGTCGACCGCACCGCCCAGCACGCCAGCGTAGAAGCGGGCCAGCGCGGCCGGGTCCGGGCAGTCCAGGACGATGCACTCCAGCTTGCCGATCATGCCCCGATCCTCGCGGACGGACGGCGGCCGGGGAAGCGGGTTTCGGGCGGCGGTGGACAGCCGCAGCCCCGGTCGGGACCATGATCGGATGATCACAGGAGCATCGGAGCCGTGGGCCCGGCTGGAGCGGATCCGCCGCGAACGCGGGCTGCTGACCCCCACCGAGCTGCTCGAACTCGCCGACCAGGGCGTCACCGTGCTCGACCCGTTCTCGGTGATCGTCTCCCGGCGGGTGCGCCTCGGCCCGGACACCCTGCTCTACCCGGGCGTCGTCATCGAGTGCGACGAAGGCAGCAGCTGCGCCCTCGGCCCCGGCAACGTCCTGCACGGCGGCACCCGGATCACCGCGAGCAGCGGCGGGCGGATCACCATCGGGCGCGACTCGCTGATCGGCGAAGGCGGCACCCAGATCACCGCGACCACCATTGACGCCATCCTGATCGGCGACCGGACCCGGATCGCCAACGGCGCCGAGGTGCTGGGCAGCAGCCGGATCGGCGACGGCGCCCAGATCCTCGGGCCGATCTCCGCCCGCTCCGTCGACCTCGCACCCGGCCGCTCCCGCACCTACCCCGACCCGGACGCCCGCGGCGGCGTCCTCAAGGGCTTCGGCCGGGCCCAGCGGATCCACGTCGGCGTGGGCGAAGTCGTCAACGGCGCCGGGGACTTCGCGACGGCCCCGGTCGAACGCCAGCGCACGTACCACCCGGAGGCGCCCCGGCTGACGCGGTAGGGCCATCGTCCGTCGGCCGGGTGAACCTGGTGGACGCAGTCGACGGGAGCGCCAACCCGGCCTCCCGCGCCGTCCTGGAGCGCACCGGCTTCACCGCCACCGGCCCCACCGTCGTCGGCGGCCGCCCCGGCCTCGCCTTCCGGCTCGACCTGCGCGCGTACGGCGACTGAGCGGTTCGAATCCCACACCGGCGGGGAACGACCGCCAGCATGACGATCCCTCACCGCTTGACCGGCACCGGCGACCACCACGTCCTGGTGCTGCACGACTGGTTCGGCACCAGCGCCGGCTGGGGCCCCTTCCTCGACTACCTCGACGGCGACGCCTTCAGCTACGCCTTCCTCGACTACCGGGGCTACGGGGAGCGCAAGGACGTCCCCGGCGCGTACACGCTCGCCGAGATCGCCACCGACGCACTCAGCCTCGCCGACCAACTCGGCTGGGAGCGCTTCTCGCTGGTCGGCCACTCGATGGGCGGCAAGGCGGCCCAGCAGGTGCTGGCCGAGGCCCCGCTGCGGGTGCGCAAGCTGGTCGGCCTGGCCCCCGTCCCGGCCGGCGCGTACCCGCTGGACGCCGACGGCGAGGCGTTGTTCTACGGTGCCGCCGAGGACCGGGCGAAGCGGTACGCGATCCTCGACCTGGTCACCGGCCAGCGCGCCGGCCGGGTCTGGCTCGACCACATGGTCGACCAGTCGCTGCGGCTCTCCACCCCGGAGGCCTTCGGCGGCTACGTCCGCGACTGGGCGACCGCCGACCTGGAACGCCGGATCAGCGGAAACCCCGTCCCCGTCAAGGTGATCGTCGGCGAGCACGACCTCGCCCTGACCGCCGACGTGATGCGCGGCACCTGGCTCAGCCACTACCCCAACGCCGTACTGGAGGAGCTCGGCGGCAGCGGCCACTACCCGATGTACGAGACCCCGGTCGCCCTGGCCGGCTCCCTGGAGGCCTTCCTCCACAACTGAGGCCGCTCCCGCGCTGCACCGGAAGTCGACTCCGCCGACTTCCTGTGCAGCGCCGGGGCGTCAGCCCGCTGCGGTGCGGTAGCGGCTCGGGGGGAGGCCGTGGTGGCGCTTGAAGGCGTGCGAGAAGGCGAACTCCGAGGTGTAGCCGACGCGGGTGGCGAGGGTGGAGAGCGGGAGGTCGGAGTCGCGCAGGAGGCGGGCGGCCGTGGCCATCCGCCACCAGGTGACGTAGGCGAGCGGCGGCCGGCCGACCGTGGCGGTGAAGCGGCGGGCGAAGGCGGCGCGGGAGAGGCCGGCCCGGGCGGCCAGGGACTCGACCGTCCAGCTCCGGCCCGGCTCGGCGTGCACGGCCTGGAGGGCGCGGCTCAGCGCGGGGTCGGCCAGGGCCGCCGCCCAGCCGCCTTCCGGGCCCCCTGCCGGCTGCTCGGACCAGGTGCGCAGGATGAACAGCAGCAGCATGTCGAGCAGCGCGGGCACCGTGGCGGCCGAGCCCGGCCTGGGCCGCTGCAACTCCCCGGCGAGCAGGCCGACGGCCGCCCCGATCTCGGGGTGCCGGCCGGGCAGGTGCAGGACGTCCGGCAGGTCCCGCAGCAGCGGGTGCGCGCGGGCCGGGTCCAGCTGGTAGGCGCCGCACAGGGTGACGGCGTCGGCCGGCCCGTCGTCCGTGCCGCCCTCCCACCCGCCGTCGGCGTGCGGGTCGCAGACCGGCCCGGCGATCGGCGAGGACGGGTGGTCGGCGAGCACGTGCCCGTGGCCGCGCGGCAGGAACAGCACGTCCCCGGCGGCGAGCCTGACCGGCTCGCCGACGTCCGGCAGCAGCCAGCAGGACCCCTCCAGGACCACCTGGAACCCCGCGCCGGGCGCGGACGGGAACCGCTGCCCCCACGGCGCCCGCCAGGCCACCCGGGCCGAACGCGGCTCCCCCGTCCGCAGGGTGGCCACCACATCGCTCAACACGTCCACACCGAGGACGGTAGACGATCGCGCATGAAGCCGAGATCCGTACGCATGGGGCGTCTCAATCGCCTCGCGTACGTTCGAAGCATGACCCCGAAGCGAACTGACGCCCCCTCGACCGTCCTCGTCGTCGGCGCCGCCGGCACCGTCGGCCGGCACGTCGCCCTACAGCTCACCGCCTCCGGCACCCGCGTCCGGGCGCTGACCCGGCAACCCGACCGGGCCCGGCAGCCCCGGTACGTCCAGGGCGACCTGCTCGACCCGGCATCGCTGGAGGCGGCGGCCCACGGCACCGACGCCGCCTTCCTGGTCTGGCCGTTCGCCACCGCCGAGGGCGCGGCGGGCGCGGTGAAGGCGCTGACCGGGCACGTCGGCCGGGTGGTCTACCTCTCCTCCGCCGCCGTCCGGGACGTGCCCGGGCAGCGGTCCGAGTCGCCGGGACGGCCGGACGCCGAGATCGAGGAACTGATCGCCGCGAGCGGCGTCCGGCACACCTTCCTCCGCCCGCACGGCTTCGCCGCCAACACCCTGCGCTGGGCCGAGGAGATCCGCACCGAGGCCGTCGTCCGGGGCTTCGGCGGCGCGGCCGGGCTCAACCTGATCGACGAGCGCGACATCGCGGCGGTCGCGGTGCGGGCCCTCGTCGAGGACGGCCACGACGGCGCCCGCTACGTGCTGACCGGCCCGGAGTCGCCGGCCCAGGCCGAACAGGTCCGGATCATCGGCGAGGCCGTCGGCCGCCCGGCCCGCTGGGAGGAGATCCCCCGCGAGGCCGCCCGCCACCGCATGCTCGACACCGGATGGCCGCCCGCCATCGTCGACGGCGCCCTGGACTTCATCCACGCCCGCATCGCCGCCCCCGAGCCGGTGACCACCACCGTCCAGGACGTCACCGGCCACCCTCCCCGCCCGCTCCAGGCCTGGGCCGCCGACCACGCCGCCCTGTTCCGGTGAGCGACGGCCGTCAATACTTCAGGGGCTTGACGATGGTGTGCGTGATGACCTGCCCCGCGATGTACTTGGTCTCGATCCTCGGCCGACCCACCGCCTCCGACCGTCGCGCGCCGCGGGTCTCGGACGGGGACGGCACGGCGCCCGCAGCCTCCGGGTAGTTGCAGGTGAGGAGCTCGGTGTCCCAGTGCAGGCCGGCCGGGCAGTCGAAGCGGTAGGCGATGCCGTTGCTGCACTCCCAGAACCGCCCGGGGTCGGTGTCCGGGTAGTACTGCTGGTCGCCGGGGCACGGCTTGGTCACGTACGGCTGCTCCGCGCGCGGCTGCGCGGCGGCGGCCTGCGGCACCGCCGGCGCGGCCAGGCAGAGGCCGGTCATGGCGGACGCCGTCAGCGCGCGCCGGACACTCGGCTTCGTCATCGGTTTCCCCTCGGGTCGGGCCCGAGCCGGACACCCACGCCCGGGCGCCCCACCCCGGGCAAGATCACGCACCCGGCCCAACGACGCCGTCCCCACCGGGACACGGCCGCCCGCTGCCCACCTCAGGCGGCGGGGAGGGCCAGACCCGCACCCGCTCTCAGCGCGGCACGGGCCAGGGCGGCTCCACGTCGGGCGACCTCGGCGACCGTGCCGGCTGTTGTCGTGACGGTTCTCGCCCCCACGCCCGCGCAGGCCCGGCAGATGCCCGGGGAGGGCACCGGATCCCGGCACTCCGCGCATTCATGGCGCCCGGGCGCGGCGTCCGGTGGCCGGGGCGGCGGGAGCTTGCGTTGCAGGCGGTCGCGGAGCACGCCTGCCGGGGAGTGCATCGGCTGCGGCAGCGCAGGCAGCAGGGCGTGCGCCAGGTCGGCCTCCGAGCAGCCGCGCGCCAGCCACTCGGCGACCAGCGGCGCGAGCGCGGCCGCCTCGCGCTCGCCGAGCCGCAGCCGGGGCTCGCGGCGGACGACCCGGAACAGCGCCGCGACCGCCTCCCGGACCTGCGGGTCCGGCTGCGTCAACTCGACGGGGAGGGTGGGTACTTCTTCCGGGTTCTTTACATAAGGGGCGTCAGAGCGACCGGGTTCGGGTGAACCGGCCGCCGGGAGGGGGACACCCGGTCCCGCCACAAGCTGGGGAGTGTCGAAGACATGCGCATAGGAGCGGACCGTCCCGTCGGGCAGCCGCACCGTCTCGACCCGGTAATACCCGGCAGCCTTCAGCTCGTTGAGCGCCCGCCGGACGGCCCCGCGCCCCTGAGTGCTGCTGTCGGCCATCTGCCGGCCGTCCTCCCGCCAGCCGTCCGGGCGGGAGAGGAGATCCGCGAGGAGGCCGCGAGCGGTGTAGCTGAGGCGGCGGTCCTGGAGGAGACCATTCGGAAGAACGGTGAAAAAGCGCGCGTGCACGCTACGATGAATCTGCATGGGGAGTGTCAGCTCCTGGTGCCAGACCCCGGGGTGTTTCCGCGCCGCCGGGGTCTTCTCTTTTCTGCTTGCGCGACGGAACGTAACACGCCGATAGCAGCCAGTGTTAACGAGATTGACGTCCAGTCAGCGCGCGAAGCACCCAGGGGCGCGCGGCCATTCCCGCGCGCCGCAAGCGTCACCTTCAGCGAAGCGTCGCCGGTAGATGCCCCCGCCATGCCAGGCACGTCGCGGTGCCGCCTCCCAGTCCGCAACCGCATGCCGGACCGCTGCTGGGCGCGTCGGCGGCGAGTAGGCCCGCACGGGACGAGAGGAGTGCCCCATGAGTCAGCCAGCACCGGACGGCATCGGACTGATCCCCCGGCCCGACAAGACCCCGGCCGCACTCAAGGCCGCGCTTGCCGTCGTCGCCCCGGATCGGCTCCCCGAGATGGTCGAGGGGCAGACCGGCGCCATGGCGGCGGCCATCAAGGAGGGCAGCGTCAGCCCGATCCTCTCCTTCGTCGCGCACTGGGCCGCGGTCGTGGAGATCGAGCGGGTCCAGGACACCGCAAAGGCGTATCACCGGGCGAACTACCTGGCCAACCACGCCCCGTCGGTCGAGGAGTGCCGGGCACACGCCGTCGAGGTCGCCGAGCTCTACCGTTCGGCATTCGCAGCGGTGAACGGGTGAGCTGGGGCTGGGAGTACCTCCCCAGCAAGGAACGCGTCACCGGCGGCGCACCAGCCGCCTTCCTCGCTGCCGTCGAGCACAAGGCCGAGGAGCTCGTCCGAGCCGCCGAAGCGCTCCACCTGGACGGATCCGCCACGAGGGCAGCGGCGAGCCGATGCAGTGCATCGACGTCGCCGGGGGCCTCTTCACGTACTACGTCGTTCCCCGGCTTGCGCTCGTGGTCGTCTGCCAGGTGACTCCACCGCCGGCATGATCGCCATGGCCGTGGCCCGGCCCGCGAGCGTGCCCCCTGGCGCAGCCGGTGAGGCGCCCCCTCGAACTCGCATACCGTCTCACAACGCCGCGGAGCAACTGGAAAGCCGCAGGTCACAGGAGTGAGACGACATACCGCCAGATCTGGGACGTGAGACCGTGGCGGCCGCCCTCCTGCCGGGTTCACCATGATCATCAGGTGGCCGCGCACAGCACACAGCTTGTTGCGAGAGCGCCGATTACCCGGCACGAACACATTTCGAGGTGCACACATGAAGACGCTCGCGACGAAGGCAGCGGCCGTGACGGCCGTCTCCCTCCTCCTCGGCCTCGGGCTCGCGGGGAACGCGCAGGCTGCGGCCCGCGACGGGCAGGACCCGATCTCGGCGGGCTGCGCGGGTGACGCGATCACCGCGAAGGAGGCGCAGATCTGGGACGGGTACACCAACTCGTACGACGGGAAGATCCAGCTCCGCTACAGCCCGTCCTGCCGGACGATCTGGGGCCGCGTGATCGCGTACAAGGGCGTCGGCATCGGCATGTCCCAGGTCTACCGCAACTCGGACAACGCCTACCAGCAGTGCACGATCGCCAGCGGGAACTGGAACGACAGCCTCGGCGGGTACAGCTGCTACACCCCGATGCTCAACGACGCCGGCGTGACCGGCTTCGCCACCGGGTGGGTCCACGACATGTGGAACCACATCTCCTCGGAGAGCACCGGAAGCTACTGAGAGACCCGGAATCGCTGACGGGCATCGATACGTCAAGCCTGTTGTGCGAACCGGCATTTCGTGGCCTGTTCGAGGGCTCGTTACGGTCCGATCCATGGACTGGAACTTTCAGACGGCCGAAAGGCTCGCGGCTGCCCTGCGTGCCGGTGAAGTGACCTCGGCGGAACTGGTCGACGCGGCGATCGCCCGTATCGAGCGGGACGACGAGGCGATCAACGCGATCTGCCTGCCGGACTTCGACCGCGCGCGGGCCGCCGCGCGCGGTGCCGACCAGGCCCGCGCCCGCGGCGAGGACCGGCCGCTGCTCGGCATTCCGGTGACGGTCAAGGAGTCCTACAACGTCACCGGAATGCCCACGACCTGGGGCATGCCGCAACACCGGAACCACCTGCCGGCCGAGGACGCCGTGCAGGTGTCCAGGCTCAAGGCCGCGGGCGCGGTGGTGCTCGGTAAGACCAATGTGCCCTTGGGGCTGCAAGACATCCAGAGCTTCAACGCGATCTACGGCACCACCAACAACCCGTGGGACCACGGCCGCACGTCGGGTGGATCCTCCGGCGGATCCGCGGCGGCCCTGGCGTGCGGATTCGGCGCGCTGTCCATCGGTTCCGACCTCGCCGGTTCGCTGCGCACCCCCGCGCATTTCTGCGGTGTCTACGCACACAAGCCGACCCTCGGGCTGGCCGCGAACCGCGGCATGGTCCCGCCGCTCGCACCGGCCCTGCCGGTCGACCTCGACCTCGCCGTCGTCGGGCCGATGGCGCGCACGGCCCGCGACCTCACGCTCCTGCTCGACGTCATGGCCGGACCGGACCCGCTGACCCGCGGTGTGGCGTACGAGTTGTCGCTGCCGCCCGCGCGCCACGAGCGGCTCCGCGACTTCCGGGTCCTGGTCCTCGAGGAGCATCCGCTCATTCCGACCGGGTCCGCCGTCCGGGCGGGCGTGAACCGGGTGGCCGACGCGCTCGTCGACGGCGGCGCCCGCGTCGCACGACACAGTGCGCTGCTGCCCGATCTGGCCGAAGCCGCGACGCTCTACACGCGGTTCCTGTTCTCGGGCTCCACCGCGCACTTTCCCGTCGAGGCGACCGAGCAGCTGCGGACCCGCGCCGCCGGACTGAGCCCGGACGACCAGAGCCTCGATGCGGCGCGGCTGCGCGGCATGGTGCTCAGCCACCTCGACTGGATCGAGGCGAACAACGGCCGCGAGCTCCACCGCCACGGCTGGCGGCAGCTCTTCGCCGAGTTCGACGCCGTGGTGTGTCCGATCACGCCCACTCCCGCGTTCCCGCACGACCACAACCCCGATCCGCTGGAACGCCGGATCGACATCGACGGCGTCGAGTACCCGTACTTCGACCAGCTCGTCTGGGCCGGTCTGGCCACCATGCCCGGCCTACCCGCCACCGCCGTACCAACGGGCCGGTCCCCCGAGGGTCTGCCGGTGGGAGTGCAGCTCATCGGTCCGATGTTCGAGGACCGCACGGTACTGCGGCTGGCCGAACTGCTGGAGGAGGAGATCGGCGGCTTCCAGGCACCGCAGACATACGCACCGCAGGCATACCGAGAGTTCCCGTAGCCGACTCCACCGGTGCTGGAATCTCCCCCGGGGGGAGGTCGTACCGTCCCGATCGGTCGCAGGGTGCGGCTGCCGAGAGGGGTGTGTGATGGCGACGTTCGTGCTGGTTCCCGGGCTGTTCCTGGGTGGTTGGGCGTGGGAGGCGGTGGCCGCCGAGCTGGCGGCGCGGGGGCACCGGGCGGTGCCGGTGACGCTGCCGACGGAGGCGGGGGCCACGCTGGCGTCGCATGCCGACGCGGTGGCGGAGGTGCTCGCGGCGGAGGGCCCGGGGGCGGTGCTGGTGGCGCACAGCTACGGCGCGTTCCCGGGCGTCGCGGCGGCGGACCGGCGGCCGGAGCTGGTGTCGCGGCTGGTGTTCGTGGACACCGGCTCCCCGGAGTCGGGCGAGTCGGTGGAGACGCAGATGCCGCAGCTGGACCTGCTGGCGGGGGCAACGGGTGACGTCGTCCCGGTGCCGAAGGAGATCCCGGCGGTGCACGGGGTGCCGGAGGCGGAGCACGAGCGCTGGCGCCGGCTGGCCACCCCGCAGCCGGTGCGGACGGTCACCGATCCGATCGAGCTGACCGGCGACTGGCTGCGGGTGCCGACCACCGGCGTGTTCTGCCGGGCGAGCGGGCTGAGCATCGAGTTCGCCCGGACGCTGCACGCCACCGGGCTGCCCCGGTTCGCGAAGCTCGCCGAGCCCGGGGTGACCTTCTTCGAACTGCCGACCGGCCACTACCCGATGCTGTCCGCGCCGCTGGAGCTGGCGGACGTGCTGGAGCGCGCCGCGAAGGGCGAGGGTAGCGGCCTGTACGACAACTGACCCCGGCTGCGGGCGGCCGCGAGCGCCGGACGGCCGGCGGATCCGACGTCCCACTCAACCGTGGAGCCGACAAGCCCAAGACATCCGAGCCGTGGCTCCGCTCATGATCGGAGCGACCTGGCCTACGCCAGCGCGTCGAGTTCGGCGGAGATGGCCGCCCGAAGCGGGGCGTAGGCCGGGGTGAGGGCGTACTGGGGGTCACGCCAGTGGTCGGGCGGGTAGAGCCAGACGGGCTTCTCGACCAGGTACGCGGGCTCCCACTCGTAGCGCGGCCAGATGTGCGCGTGCAGGAACGGGTCCTTGTTGCCCAGGATTTCGAGGTTGACCCGGCGGAAAGCCGGGTCGGCGGCGCGGCAGGCCCGTTCCACCGCCTCGCCGAGCCGGTCGAGGTCGGCGAGGTACGCGAGGCGGCGCGGGCGGGGCAGGTCGGTGAGGCGTTCGACGCCCGGCTGGTCGGTCAGCAGGACCGCGTAGCCGGGCAGGAACTGGACGTCCCCGATGACGGCGAAGCCGGCCCCCAACCGCCGCAGCACGGTGGGGTTCTCACCCCGCAGCGCGCTGCCGACGCGGTCGGCACGCCAGTCGGGCGACGTCACGTCAGATCGTGCTGAACTCGCCGTCACGGACGGCGGTGACGAAGGACTGCCAGGCGGCGGGCGTGAAGCGGAGGCGAGGCCCCTCCGGGTCCTTGGAGTCGCGAACCGAACCCGGGCGGGCATCGTCGACCTCGATACAGTCGTTACTGCCGCTGCCGCCGCTGTAGCTGCTCTTGCGCCACTGCTCGGTTCGGTGCATTCGCGTAGTCCTCCGCCGCCGACTCGATCAGAGCACGGGACGCCTCCGGCGACAACGCGGCAGCCCTGACCAGATCGTAGGCCAGCATGAAGTTCCTCACCAGAGACGGATCGTCCACCAGGCCCCCGCTCTGCGGCCCTTCGAGATAGACCGTGGGCGGCGCCTCCTCGAAGGTCATCAGGCAGACCGAACCTTCCATCAAGGCGTACGCGCCAGCGGAGAACGGCACCACCTGGATGATGGCCGTCCTGTTGCGGACCAAGTCGACGAGGTACGTCATCTGCCGCGCCATGATGGCAGGGCCGCCAACTGGCCGACGAAGTACCGCTTCGTCCAGGATCGCCCAGTACAGCGGCGCCTTCGCTCCGTCGAGAATCGCGGATCGAGCCAGTCGAGCAGCAACCAACTCCTCGTTGGCCACTTCCTTCCGGAGCGGATTAGCCGACTCGAACAGAGCTCTCGCATAGTCCGCCGTCTGCATCAGGCCGGGCACCAGCAACGGCGAGAACTGACTGATGCTCTCCGCCGAGGACTGGAGTTCAACTACCTCGGCGAAGTAGTCCTCGTAGCGCGAGGACTTCCGCACCATCTCGTACATCCGCTGGAAGTGCCCGTCCGTCTTGAGCACGTTGTCCAAGTACTCCGACAGGTCCTTCTGCGGCTTGCGCACCGCCACTTCCATCTGCCCGATGTACCCGCCCGAGCAGAACACCAGCTTCCCCAGGGCCTCCTGGGTCAGCCCCGCCGCCTCCCTGAGCCTCCTCAGCTCCTCGCCGTAGTACCGGCGCGGGGCGTCCGACGGGTCGAAGTCCTTCGCCATGAGTGCAACTCCCCTTCAACGAGACCGTTGTTGGGATCGACGATAAGCACTCACAGCCACGGAGTCGATACAAACAGTGACGCTGTAGGGATCAGATCCCGAGCCCGCGAATGATCAGGTCCAGCAGCGCGAACACGAACAGCGAAATCCCCACGAACCCGTTGGTCTGGAAGAACGCCCGGTTGAGCTTCGACAGGTCGTTCGGCTTCACGATGGTGTGCTCGTACAGGAACGCCCCGGCAACCACCACCAGCCCCACCCAGAATGCCGCCCCCGCATCCGTCAGGAGCGCGAACCAGCCCAACAGAAGCGTTGTCAGGACGTGGCACACCCGCGCGCCCCGGATGGCCGCCGGCACCCCGAACCGCGCGGGCACCGACCGCACCTTGCCCTGCCGGTCCGACTCGACGTCCTGGCAGGCGTAGATCAGATCGAAGCCGCCGATCCAGATGCCGACCGCGACCCCCAGCACCACGGCTTCCCACGACCACGACCCGGTCACCGCGAGCCAGGCCCCCACCGGCCCCATGGCCTGCGCGAGTCCCAGGATCGCCTGCGGGAAGTCGGTGAACCGCTTGCCGTACGGGTAGACCACCATCGGCACCACCGCCACCGGCGCGAGCGCCAGGCAGAGCGGGTTGAGCAGGGCCGCCGCGCCGAGGAAGACCACCAGCGCGACCGCCGAGCCGATGTACGCGGTCTTCAACGACACCGCGCCGGTGACCAGTTCACGCCCCGCGGTACGCGGGTTCCGGGCGTCGATCTCGCGGTCGATGATCCGGTTGGCGGCCATCGCGAAGGTCCGCAGCCCGACCATGCACACGGTGACGATGAACAGCTGGCCCCAGTGCACCCGCTTGTCGGCGAGGAACATGGCCGTCAGCGCGGCGATGTAGGCGAAGGGCAGCGCGAAGACCGAGTGCTCGATCATCACCAGCCGCAGGAAGGCCCGGGCACGCCCCGGGGTCTCGACGGCGGAGGCCGTGCTCACAGCCCGTACTCCTTCCAGCGACGCGACACCAGCTCGGCCGTCGCCGGGTCGGAGGACACCATCTCCGGCCAGCCGCCGTCCCGGGTGTACCCCTCCTCCGGCAGCTTGCGGGTGGCGTCGATGCCCGCCTTGCCGCCCCAGAACTGCTGGTACGAGGCATGGTCGAGGTGGTCGACCGGCCCTTCCACCACCGTGAGGTCACGGCTGTAGTCGACGTTGCCGAACGCCCGCCACGCCACCTCCTGGTAGTCGTGCACGTCGCAGTCGGCGTCCACCACGATGATCAGCTTGGTCAGCGACATCATGTGCGCGCCCCAGATGGCGTGCATCGTCTTCTGGGCGTGCTTGGGGTACTTCTTGTCGATCGAGACGATCACGCAGTTGTGGAAGCCGCCGGCCTCGGGCAGGTCGTAGTCGACGATGTCCGGGATGATGATCTTCAGCAGCGGCAGGAAGAACCGCTCGGTGAACTTGCCCAGCGGGCCGTCCTCGGTCGGCGGGCGGCCGACCACGATGGACTGGAGGATCGGGCGGCGGCGCATCGTCACGCAGTCGATCGTCAGCGCGGGGAACGGCTCCTGCGGGGTGTAGAAGCCGGTGTGGTCGCCGAACGGGCCCTCGGGCAGCAGCTCGCCGGGCTCCAGCCAGCCCTCCAGCACCACCTCGGCGTCGGCCGGGACCTGGAGCGGCACGGTCTTGCAGTCGACCATCTTCACCCGCTCGCCCGCGACGAAGCCCGCGAACAGGTACTCGTCGATGTCCCCGGGCAGCGGCGCGGTGGCCGCGTAGGTGACGGCGGGCGGGCAGCCGAAGGCGATCGCGACGGGCAGGCGCTCGCCGCGCTTGGCCGCCACCGCGGCGTGGTTGCGGCTGTCCTTGTGGATCTGCCAGTGCATGCCGATGGTCCGGCGGTCGTGCCGCTGGAGCCGGTAGAGGCCCAGGTTGCGGATGCCGGTGTCGGGGTCCTTGGTGTGGGTGAGGCCCAGGTTGAAGAAGGAGCCGCCGTCCAGCGGCCAGGTGAAGAGGGCGGGCAGCTCGTCCAGGTTGACGTCGTCGCCGGTGAGCACGACCTCCTGGACCGGGGCGTCGCCGGACTTCACGTGCTTCGGCGGCACGTGGGCCATCGAGGCGAGCTTGCCGAAGGCGTCCCGGAAACCGGTGAAGCCCTGCGGCAGTTCGGGCTTGAGCAGGCCGGCGATCTTCTCGGCGATGTCCTCCGGGCCCTTGAGGCCGAGCGCCTTGGCGAGGCGCCGTTCGGTGCCGAAGACGTTCATCGCGAGCGGCATCGACGAGCCCTTGACGTTCTCGAAGAGCAGCGCGGGGCCCTTGGCCTTCTGCACCCGGTCGACGATCTCGCCGATCTCCAGGTGCGGGTCCACCTCTGCCTTGATGCGCTTGAGGTCGCCCTCGCGGTCGAGTGCCCGCAGGAACGAGCGGAGATCGTCGTATGCCATGCCTGTCAGTATCCGCCACCCGATAGCCTGGCTCGGTCAAGGGCCCCGGTAAGGCGCCCGTCGCAACCGCCGTCGTCCGGGGGGAGATCACCGCCGTGCCGAGGATCCTGCTGACCATCGTTCTCCCGTTGGCCCTCTGGGTGTGGGCGTTCATCGACTGCCTGTCCACGCCCGAGGACGAGGTGAAGCACCTCCAGAAGCCGCTGTGGGTAATCATCGTGCTGCTGTTCCCGCCGCTGGGCCCGATCGCCTGGCTGGTGGCCGGAAAGCGGCGCGGCCTGCGGGTGGCCGCCGAGGGGGGACCGGACGACCGTGCACGGGCCGACCGCCCCGGCCTCCGGCCCGACGGCCGTCCGCTGGCGCCGGACGACGACCCCGAGTTCCTGGCCTCGTTGAAGAAGAGCGACAAGGAGCACGAGGACATGCTCAAGCAGTGGGAGGCCGATCTCCGCCGGCGCGAGCAGGAGCTGCGCGGCAAGGACGAGCCGGAGGACGGCCGTAAGAGCTGACCGGAGCCGCTCGCGGACTCCCTCGGACAGCCCACCCGGGCGGCATCGGGTGGGCTGTGGCGTTTTTGGCGCTTCCCTACGACTCCAGGGGTGGCGGCACGGACCGTGACCGCTCCGGTGCCCTGCTTGAGCAGAGCTTGAGCAAGGCGCAAGACGCCCCGCTTAGGCTAGTCAACGACGGCCCTGACCTGCGCTTTTCTTCACGCTCAGATCATCGGACCATCATTTGCCCGACAACCCCCGGTATTCGAACGGACACCGAGCGCATCGGCTTCGACCCCGCGACTTCTGTGCAGGCCTGACATCTAAACGGACCCGACCTTGTACGGAATCGACGCCGAAACCAACGCACGGCCCCTCGTACAGTCATAAGTGAAGAAAGTGATTCGCAGCCGGGGGCACAGCAGACGTTGGCTGTCGGACAGTTCCCTCACCCTTGGAGTGGTTCGAGATGACGGTTGTGCATGAGGCGCCGGTCGGAGACGAGATCCCCGAGATGCCGGCCGACGCCCGCGGACGGGTCGCCGAGCTTCACGAGCTGCGCGAGAAGGTGCGGCGCGGCCCCAGCGAGAAGGCCACCGAGGCCCAGCACGCGAAGGGCAAGCTGACCGCCCGCGAGCGCATCGAGCTGCTGCTGGACGAGGGCTCCTTCCACGAGGTCGAGCCGCTGCGCCGGCACCGCGCCCAGGGCTTCGGCCTGGAGGCCAAGAAGCCGCACACCGACGGCGTGATCGTCGGCTGGGGCACCGTGCACGGCCGGACCGTCTTCACCTACGCGCACGACTTCCGGATCTTCGGCGGCGCCCTGGGCGAGGCCCACGCGCAGAAGATCCACAAGATCATGGACATGGCCATCGCGGCCGGTGCGCCGCTGGTCTCGCTCAACGACGGCGCCGGCGCCCGCATCCAGGAGGGCGTCACCGCGCTCGCCGGCTACGGCGGCATCTTCCAGCGCAACACCAAGGCCTCCGGCGTCATCCCGCAGATCTCGGTCATGCTCGGCCCGTGCGCCGGCGGTGCCGCGTACTCCCCCGCGCTGACCGACTTCGTCTTCATGGTCCGCGAGACCTCGCAGATGTTCATCACCGGCCCGGACGTGGTCCAGGCGGTGACCGGCGAGAAGATCAGCCAGAACGGGCTCGGCGGCGCGGACGTCCACGCCGGCGTCTCGGGCGTCTCGCACTTCGTCTACGACGACGAGCAGTCCTGCATCGAGGAGGTCCGCTACCTCCTGTCGCTGCTGCCGCAGAACAACCGCGAGATGCCGCCGACCGTCCTCAGCGACGACCCGGTCGACCGCCGCAACGACAGCCTGCTCGACCTGGTGCCCGCGGACGGCAACCGCCCGTACGACATGCGCAAGGTGATCGAGGAGATCGTCGACCACGGCGAGTACCTGGAGGTCCACGAGCGCTGGGCCACCAACGTGCTGTGCGTGCTGGCGCGGATCGACGGCCACGTCACCGGCATCATCGCCAACCAGCCGCAGTCGCTGGCCGGCGTGCTCGACATCAACGCCAGCGAGAAGGCCGCGCGCTTCGTCCAGATGTGCGACGCCTTCAACATCCCGCTGGTCACCATGCTCGACGTGCCGGGCTTCCTGCCCGGTGTCGACCAGGAGCACGACGGCATCATCCGGCACGGCGCCAAGCTGCTGTACGCCTACTGCAACGCCACCGTGCCGCGCATCCAGCTGATCCTGCGCAAGGCCTACGGCGGTGCCTACATCGTCATGGACTCGCGCTCCATCGGCGCCGACCTCTCGTACGCCTGGCCGACCAACGAGATCGCCGTCATGGGCGCCGAGGGCGCCGCCAACGTGATCTTCCGCCGCGACATCAACGGCGCCGAGGACCCGGACGCCATGCGGGCCCAGAAGATCAAGGAATACAAGAACGAGCTGATGCACCCGTACTACGCGGCCGAGCGCGGCCTCGTGGACGACGTCATCGACCCCGCCGAGACCCGCCAGGTGATCGCCTCGGCCCTGTCCATGCTCCGCACGAAGCACGCCGACCTGCCCAGCCGCAAGCACGGCAACCCGCCGATGTAGCAGCCGGCGGTCCCGCCCTCCGGGGCGACGCGCACGTCCGAGCGACACCCAGTAGCGACGAGCAGTAGCGACTCGCAGCACCGAGCGACACCACCACACCACAGTCACCGGGGGAGAAACCAGATCATGACCGCTTCCGCCGAACCCCTCGTCCGCATCGTCCGCGGCTCCCTCTCCGACGAGGAGCTGGCCGCCCTCACCGCCGTGCTGATGGCCCGCGCGGCCGCCGCGCAGCAGGCCGCCTCGGTCGCGCCGGTCGAGCCGATCGCCAACTGGCAGCGCCTGGAGCGCCGCCCGGCCTACTACTCGCCGGTCAGCTGGCAGCAGGCCGCCTGACGACCCGGAACCTCCTGCGACGGCCGGTCACCCGCCCGGGTGGCCGGCCGTCCGGTTTTCCCCCGCCGGGCCGCTCCGGGGGCCCGGAAAACACCGTCCGGTCCAGCCCCCGGAAGGATCGGTAGAATACCTACTGGACGGTTTCGGCCCGCCGCCCCGTCGGCCCCCCATAGGATCGGCCGCTGCCGAGGGACCAGAACTATCCAGGGAGGCTGCGATGGCCAGGCAGGCCCGCGCACTGGCGACCCGCCAGGCGGTACTCCTCGCGGCGGCCGAGGTGTTCGACGAGCGCGGCTACGCCGCCGCCACGATGTCCGAGATCCTGGACCGGGCCGGCGTCACCAAGGGCGCGCTGTACTTCCACTTCCGTTCCAAGGAGGAGCTGGCGCTCGCCGTCATCGAGGGCCAGGGCGCCTGGCTGGGCACCTGGCAGCCGTCCTCGGACAGCCCCGTACAGACCCTGATCGACCTCGGCTACGCCTTCGCGCACGCCCTCCAGGACGATCCGCTGGTGCGCGGCAGCATCCGGCTGACGATCGAGCACGGCAGCTTCACCCAGCCGCAGATCGCCGCCTACCAGGGCTGGTCGGACGTGGCCCGCGGGCTGCTGGAGCGCGCCCGGGACGCCGGGGACCTGCACCCGGGGATCGACCTGACCGCGGCGGCCGGGGTGATCACCGGGGCCGTCACCGGGATCCAGCTGAGCTCGCAGGTGCTGACCGACCGACAGGACCTGATCCAGCGGATGTCGGACATGTGGACGCTGCTGCTGCCCGGGCTGGTCCAGCCGCACGCGCTCGCCCGGCTGAGCGTCGCCGAGCGCGTCCCCAGCCCGTCCTGACGGGCCTGGCGGGCCGCTGCGGCCGCTGCGGCGGTCGTTCCGGCGCGGCCCGCCCCGGCTCGCCCACTCCGGCCTCTCCGCAGCCGTCCTGACGGACCGCCGGCCCGTGGCGGCGGGCGTAAGCACCCGACGACGGCCGGTCAGACCCGGTAGGCCGCCCGGCGCTCCGCCGCCACCAGGGCCGGCAGTGCGGCCGCCCAGAGCCGGCGGACGGTCTCCGGCCGCGGCCGATCGGCGTCCTCGGCGGCGAGCAGCACCTGGCCGGCGGCCACCGCGGTGAGCAGTTCGGCGGCGGCCCGCAGGTCCAGCCCCGGGCGCAGCTCGCCGGAGCCGGCGGCCCGGTCGAGCAGCCGGTGGACGACGGCGGCGAGGCTGCGCCAGGTGGCGTCCGGGGCGACGGCGCACTGGAGGCCCACGCCCGGGAGCGCCTGACCGGCCCCGCCGAGCCGGACCCCGGCCCGGACCACCACGTCCTCGCGCAGCAGCCGGGCGAGCTCGTGCGAGAAGTCGATCAGCCCCTGGAGGGCCGGCCCGTCGGCGCGCAGGGCACGCAGCGCGGCCGAGCCGATCTCCCGGCCCGCGGCGGCCCGGACGCCGTCGGCGAGAGCCTGCTTGGACACGAAGTGGAAGTACAGGGCGCCCTTGCTGACGCCCGCGCGACGGCTGATGTCGACCAGACTGGCGGCCTCGAAGCCCGCGTTCGCGAACGTGTCCGCCGCGGCGAGCAGCACGGCCTGCCTGGTCCGCCCCGCGCGTTCCTGCTTGACCACTGGGCCCCTCCGGACTCGGCCGGGCGCGATCCCCGCCCGCCCGGCTGCTGTCAGCGCGTCGTCTTGTGGGGTACGACGCCTCGCACGCGGACGGCCTCGACCGAAACCGCATGGTTGGTATCTAATCTACCGCCTGGGCCAACCCCGCCGTCCAGCGGGGACCGCCCCCCGCCCAAGGTCTGGCCTGCCCTCGATCGGACATTCTCGCAGTCCAGGGGCCGGGTAGCGTGGTCGCGCCGGGCTGCGCGGCAGGAGCCACCCCACACGCAGAAGAGAAACCGGGTGGTCTGTATGTTTTGCCTACAGGCGTCCGTACCGGCCGCTCGACCGACACCCTGGAGTGGGGCCCGTCATGCCATTGATCGTAGAGCCGGACGGCCGGGGACCGTACGCCCACCCCGGCCCCGGCTACGACTTCCACGAGCGGACCGTCTCCCGGCACCTGGTGCACCGCGCCTCGGTGTCCGAGGTGTTCCTCACCGGCTGGCAGGCCACCGGACCGTACGACTTCCTGCTCGGCGCCCAGTGGCCCCGGCTGCACGGCTTCTACCGGGTGCCCGGGGACCGCTACCACGACCCGGTGCTGATGGCCGAGACCGTCCGGCAGGCCGGGCTGCTGATCGGCCACGCCGGCTTCGGGGTGCCGCACGGCCACCACTTCGTGATGGACGACCTCGGTTACGCGCTCGGCCCGGACGGGCTGCGCGGCCTGGCCGTCACCACCGAGCCCGCCTCGCTGATGCTGGACGTCGGCTGCGAGGACGTCCGGATGCGGCACGGTCGCCTGGTCTCGCTGCGGGTGCACGTGGAGATGAGCCGGGACGGCCGCACCATCGGCCACGGCTCCGGCCAGCTGCGGGTGATCACCCCCGCCTCGTACGCCCGGCTGCGCGGCCCCGGGCCGCGGTACGCCACCCCGCTCCACCCGCCGACGCCCGCCGCGCCCGAACTGGTCGGCCGGGCCGAGCCGACCGACGTGGTGCTCAGCCCGACCCTGCGCCCGGACAGCTGGCTGCTGCGCACCGACGCCGGGCACCCGGTGCTGTTCGACCACGCGCTGGACCACGTCCCCGGGATGCTGGTGCTGGAGGCCGCCCGGCAGGCCGCGCAGCGGCTGCGGCACCCCGAACCGGTGCTGCCGGTCGAGCTGGTGACCTCCTTCGAGCGCTACATCGAGCTGGACCGCCCCTGCCTGGTCCGGGCGGTCCGCGAGCCCGTGCCGCACGGCCGGCAACCGGACGGCCGGCGGGTGCCGGTCCGGGTGCTGCTGATCCAGGACGGCCTGACGGCGGCCGACTGCCGGCTGGTCACCGAACCGCTCGGCAGCCCGCTCGACGGCCCGGTCGACGGCCCGCTGGACACCCCCCTCGGCGGCACCCCCGCCCGGCGGGACGCCCAGACCGGCCGCCCCGCCACCCCCGACCACGGCAACACCGGCCTGCCGCTGGCCAGCTGACTTCGACCCCTAGGCGGCCACCAGCGCCGACGGCCGACCGGCGTGCATCACGCTCAGGTTGGCGGCCAGCCGCACCGGGTCCTGGGCCAGCCAGAGCCGTAGCGCCGCGCCCAGCGCCGCACTGGCCGACTCGATCCTGACCTCGGTGACCTGGGCGATCCGCGCCGCCCCCGGCACCAGCAGGTCGGCCAGCGGGGTCGGCAGCCAGACCGTCAGCGCACACGGCGCGGGCGTCGCCAGGGCGCCCAGCAGCCGCCAGGCGTCCCCCGGCGCACTGAGCGTGGGGATGATGTCCAGCAGGCCGTCGGCCACCACCTCGGACACGTCGCTCCGGTGCCCCTGGGCGAGCCGGCGCAGCAGCGCGCGCTCGGCGGCGGTGATTCGGACGGTCAGCATGACCTCGTCGCACTCCATTGCGCGATTTCCTCCTCGTTCCTCCCCGTACCGGCACCGACGGCCGGCACGAACTACCCCTGTCACACCTCGGCCCGGCTTCCTGCGACGGAGAACCGGGCCGTAGGGTGCGTGCCCCCGGTCAGATCCCCGCGTAGGAGTGCTTGCCGGTGACGAAGATGTTCACCCCGTAGTAGTTGAAGAGCCAGCAGGCGAAGGCCGCCAGCGCCAGGTAGGCCGCCTTGCGGCCCTTCCAGCCGGCCGTCGCCCGGGCGTGCAGGTAGCAGGCGTAGGCGACCCAGGTGATGAACGACCAGGTCTCCTTCGGGTCCCACTCCCAGTACTTGCCCCAGGCCGCCTCGGCCCAGACCGCGCCCGCGATGATGGTGAAGGTCCAGAGCGGGAAGACCAGGGCGTTGATCCGGTAGGACAGCTTGTCGAAGGTGGACGCGGCGGGCAGCCGGCGCCAGATCGAGGCCGAGGTGCCCAGCGGGCCGGTGGTCAGACCGGCCGCGATCCGCTTGTCGAAGGCGTCCTTGCCGAGGTAGAGCAGCGTGGCGATGAACGCCGCGTAGAAGGCGCCGCCGCAGAAGATCGCGGTGGAGACGTGGATCGCCAGCCAGGGCGAGTGCAGCGCCGGGACGAGCTGGTCGGAGTCGGTGTACAGCACGGTGGTGGCGATGCCGAGGGTCAGCAGCCCGGCGAGGACCACCGGCAGGCCCAGCCAGCGGACGTTCTTCCGCGCGGCCAGCAGCCCCAGGTACGCCGCCGTCATGGCGAAGGCGAAGGCGCAGGAGAACTCGTACATGTTGCCCCACGGCCAGCGGGAGACCGACAGGCCGCGGGTGACGATGCCGCCGGCGTGCAGCAGGGCCCCGAGGACGGTCAGCGAGACCGCGATCCGGCCGGCCAGGTCGGCCCGCTCGCTGGTGCCGGCCGCGCCCGGGCCGTCCTCCTCCTCGGCGCCGCGCCCGCTGGTGACCACCGTCGCGCCCTCGCCCGCGACGGCGGTGCGGGTCAGCGTGGTGGTGCTGCCGCCCGCCCCCGCCACGGTGACGGTGACCTTCTTGGCGGCCTTGGCCTCCACCGCGGCGACGGTCTCGGCCAGGCTGCCCGACTGCTGCTGCGAACGGACGGCGACGGCGCCCTTGCTGCCGAAGGTCCACTCGATCATGTGGGCGAACATGGCGATCGTGTAGACCACCATCGCCGAATAGATCAGCTTGTTGGAGAGGTCGGCCAGCTGTGGGTCGACCCCCGAGGCGAGATGCACCGCTACTCCTTGGCGTTCTGGTCGGCAGGGACTGTGGGGTCCGCGGGTACTTCGGAGTCTTCGGGTTCCGCGGGTTCCGCGGGTTCCGCCGGGCCCTCGGCGGGGCCGTCGCCGGCGGGCTCCTCGTCGTCCGCCGCCGGGGCGTCGTCCTGGAGGTCCACCGCGAGTTCGGCCAGCTCCTCGGCGATCTTCGCCGACTCGCTACGGGCCAGCCCGGCCAGCTCGACCTGGGTGCCGCCGCCCGGCAGGGCGACCGCCCGCACCCAGATCCGGCGCCGCTGCACGAACAGCGAGCCGATCAGGCCGAGGATCGCCAGCACGGCGCCGGTCAGGGCGATCTCGTTGCCCGGGCGGTGCGAGACGTCGAAGCTGGCCCAGCGCTTGTAGCCGTCGAAGGTGAGGGTGCCGTAGCCGTCCGGCAGCTCCCAGGTCTGGCCGGGGGCGAGCCGCGCCTTGGCGGGCTGACCGTCCTGGACCAGCTGGGTCATCTTCCGCATGTTGAGCTGGTAGATGTTCTGCGGCAGACCGGAGTCGGTGCCCAGGTCGCCCGCGTAGGCGTTCAGCACCAGCGCGGGGGCGGCGTCGTCCGGGAACAGCGAGATCGGGCCGGTGCCCTCGAAGCTCACCGGCGCCGTCGGCAGGAAGAAGCCCGAGAAGCCCAGCTGGGTCTTCTGGCCGTCCTTGTCGCCGTAGTCGGAGACCTTCACCACACCGGTGGAGGTCTGGTTGCCGTCCTGCGGCAGGAACGGCGTCGCGCCCTTGTAGACGACCTCACCCTTGGCGTTGCGGACGGTGATCAGCGGGGCGAAGCCGTGGCCGATCAGGAAGACCTTGCTGTCGCCGATCTCCAGCGGGTGGTTGACCTCGATCGTGCCCTTCTTCAGCTGCGAGGTGTCGCTGCCGGAGGAGTACTCGACGTTCGCGGTGAACTGCCGGGCGGCGCCGATCTGCGAGCCGCTGGCCTGGAACTTCGCGGTGAAGTTGGTCAGCTTCAGGTAGAACGGGTCGAGGTTCTCGCTGCCGTAGAACCGCGTGCCGTTGAAGTCGTCGAGCTGGGTGATGGTGTTGGAGAAGCCCTCGCCCTCGACCATCAGCTTGCCGGCGCTGCCGCTGGCCAGGCTGGCCCAGGCGAAGCCGCCGAGCAGCGCGAACAGCGACAGGTGGAACAGCAGGTTGCCGACCTCGCGCAGGTACCCCTTCTCGGCGGCCACCGCGCCGCCGGACAGGTGGGCGCGGAACCGGCGCCGGCGCAGCAGCCGGTGGGCGGCGGCGTTCACCGTCTCGGCGTCCGCCTCGGTGCGCCAGGCCGCGTACACCGGCATCCGGGTCAGGTTGCGCGGCGCGGCCGGCGGCTGGGCCCGCAGCACGCCGACGAACTGCCAGGTGCGCGGCACGATGCAGCCGGCCAGCGAGACGAACAGCAGGATGTAGATCGCGGAGAACCAGACCGAGCTGTAGACGTCGAACAGCTGGAGCTTCTCGTAGACCGGCGCGACCGTGGCGTGCTGCGCCTTCCACGCCTCGACCTTCAGCTGCCCCTGGCCGTTCTGGTACTGCGGGATCAACGAGCCCGGGATGGCGGCCAGCGACAGCAGGAAGAGCAGGATCAGCGCGACCCGCATCGAGGTCAGCTGGCGCCACATCCAGCGCGCCCAGCCGAACGTCCCGATGCCGACGGGGCCCTCGGACTCGACCGGCGCGGTGCTGAGCCGCTCGGCGGCGGCGTCGGCGTCACCGGGCGCCGGGGGCAGCTCGGTCTCGGTCGTGGTGTTGCTCACGGTCAGATTCCGATCTGGAAGGTCTGGGCCCAGTTCTGCAGCTGGCTCACCATCGAGTCCCAGGCGCCGGTGACGAGCAGCAGGCCGACCACGACGAGCATGCCGCCGCCGATCCGCATGACGAGCGGGTAGTGCCGCTTGACCCACCCGAAGGCGCCCAGGGCCCGGCGGAAGGCCAGCGCGGCCACGATGAACGGTACGCCCAGGCCCAGGCAGTAGAAGGTGGTCAGCAGCGCGCCACGCTGGGCGTCGGCCTGGTTGAGCGCCAGGTTCTGCACGGTGGCCAGCGTCGGCCCCATGCAGGGTGTCCAGCCGACGCCGAAGACCACACCGAGCATCGGCGCGCCGAGCAGACCGACCGCCGGGCGGCGGTGGGTCCGCACCTCGCGCATGCTCAGACCGGGGACCAGGCCCATGAACGCGAGGCCCATGACGATCGTCACGCCGCCGAGCACGATGTTGATGACCCGCTGGTGCTCCTTGAGGGTTTCGCCGAACTGGCCGAACAGGGCGCCGCCGGAGACGAAGACGGCGGTGAACCCCAGGACGAACAGCACCGTCCCGAGCAGCATCCGCCCGCGCTTGGCCCCGCGCGCGTCCGCGAGGTCGGCGGCGGAGAAGCCGGTGACGTACGACAGGTAGCCGGGGACCAGCGGAAGCACGCAGGGCGAGAAGAAGGAGACCAGACCGGCCAGCAGCGCGATCGGCGCGGCCAGCAGCAGCGCGCCGCTCTGCAGGGTGATGGTGTTGTCAGCGAGTTGGAGCGCAGCGCTCACTGCTTCGGCTCCGCGACCACCGGCTGGAGGATCGACTCCAGCGCGTCCTCCACGGTGCCGCCGACGGCGCGGGCGGCGAGCCGGCCGTCCCGGTCGACGATCAGGGTGGTCGGGATGGACTGCGGGTTGAGGCTGCCCTTGGGGAACTTGAGCAGCTGGGTGCCGGCCGGGTCGAAGATGCTGGGGTAGGTGACGCCCTTCTCCTGCTCGAACCGGACGGCGTTGGTCTTCTCGGTGTCCCGGGTGTTGATGCCGAGGAACTGGACGCCCTGGTCCTTGTACTTCTCCGACACCCGCTGGAGGTCGTCCGCCTCGCCCCGGCACGGCCCGCACCAGGAGCCCCACACGTTCAGCACCACGACCTTGCCCCGGTAGTCCGAGAGCTTCACCTGCGCGCCGTCCAGCGTCTCGCCGGAGATGTCCGGGGCGTCCTGGCGGTGGCCGGGGTCGGCCTTCGAGACGTTGGTGCCCTTGACGGTGACGAAGCCCAGCTGGCTCTCCCCGCTGCCGGACGAGCCCGAGGAGGAGCAGCCGGTGAGGGCGAGCGCAGCGGCGGCGGCAGTGGCGGCGGCGGCTGCGGCGACACGGGGACGGGGGCGCGCCATGGCAGACATGTGAAAAGTTTCGCATGGCTCCCCGGGTGGGTTCGGCGGGGTCCGCCCTTGCGCGTCACACCCCCGCTGACCTGCGGTTGGACCGGACCACCCGGCGCCCGCCGGGTGGTCCGAACCCATACTTACGCACCGCTTACCGCCCGTGCGCGTACGCTTCCGGCGGGTCAGGCCCCGAAGCTCTTGCCCACCGGCTTGTCGCCCTTGCGGCCCTTGCCGACCAGGTGGGCCGGCAGCAGGTCGCGGGCCGGCTCGCGGTAGCCGACCGAGACGATCTTGTCGCCCTCGAAGGTGAAGCTGGTCAGCGAGGCCAGCGAGCACTGCCGGTTGCGCGGGTCGTGCCAGAGCCGGCGGCGCTCCACGAAGGAGCGGACGATCCAGATCGGCAGCTGGTGGCTGACGCAGACCGCCTCGTGCCCGCGCGCGGCGTCCCGGGCGGCGCCGAGCGCGCCCATCATCCGCACCACCTGGTCCAGGTAGGGCTCGCCCCAGGACGGCTTGAACGGGTTGGTGAGGTACTTCCAGTAGCCCGGGTTCCGCAGCGAGCCGTCACCGACGCCGAAGGTCTTCCCCTCGAAGACGTTCTCCGCCTCGATCAGCCGCTCGTCCACCGCGACGTCCAGGCCGTGCGCCTTGGCGATCGGCTCGGCGGTCTCCTGCGCCCGCTCCAGCGGGGACGCCACCACGTGGGTGATGTCCCGGTCGGCCAGGTCCTCGGCGACCCGGTCGGCCATCTGCCGGCCCAGCTCGGACAGTCGGTAGCCCGGGAGGCGGCCGTACAGGACGCCCTCCGGGTTGTGCACCTCACCGTGGCGCATCACGTGGACGACGGTGATCTCTTTGCCGGTCACTTCTCAGTACTCCTGGGGCTCTGGGGTCGACTAGGCCGTGGCCGCGGCGGCAGCCCGCGCGGCGGCCGGCAGGGCGGCGGCGATCCGCTCGATCGCCCGCTCGTCGTGGGCCGCCGAGACGAACCAGGACTCGAAGGCGGACGGCGGCAGGTAGACGCCCTCGGCGAGCATCGCGTGGAAGAAGGCGTTGAAACGGTACGCCTCCTGGGTCTTCGCCTCGTCGTAGTTGGTGACGACGGCCTCGGTGAAGAACACCGAGAACATGTTCCCGGCGGTCTGCAGGCGGTGCGCCACGCCCTCCTTGGCGAGCGCCTCCGACACCAGGGTGGAGACCTCGGCGGCGACCCGGTCCACGGTCGCGTACACCTCGTCGGTGCAGCCGCGCAGCTGGGCGAGGCCGGCCGCGGTGGCGATCGGGTTCCCGGAGAGGGTGCCCGCCTGGTAGACCGGGCCGGCCGGGGCCAGGTGGGCCATCACGTCGGCGCGGCCGCCGAAGGCCGCCGCGGGGAAGCCGCCGCCCATGACCTTGCCGAAGGTCAGCAGGTCCGGGGCCCAGCCCTCGTGGGCGGCCTCCAGGCCGTACCAGCCGGCCTTGGAGACGCGGAAGCCGGTCATCACCTCGTCCGAGATGAACAGCGCGCCGTCCTCCCGGCAGAGCCGGGCCAGGCCGGCGTTGAAGCCGGGCAGCGGCGGGACGACGCCCATGTTGCCGGGCGAGGCCTCGGTGATGACGCAGGCGATCTCGCCCGGGTGGGCGGCGAAGGCCTGCTCGACGGCGGCCAGGTCGTTGTACGGCAGCACGATGGTGTCGCCGGCCTGGGCACCGGTGACGCCCGGGGTGTCCGGCAGACCGAAAGTGGCCACCCCGGAACCGGCGGCGGCCAGCAGCGCGTCCACGTGACCGTGGTAACACCCGGCGAACTTCACGACCTTCGCGCGGCCGGTGAAGCCGCGGGCCAGCCGGATCGCCGACATGGTCGCCTCGGTGCCCGAGGACACCAGGCGGACCTGCTCGACCGGCGCGACCCGGCCGACGATCTCCTCGGCCAGCTCGACCTCGCCCTGGCCGGGCGTGCCGAAGGAGGTGCCGCGGGTGACCGCCTGCTGGACAGCGTCGAGCACCGCGGGGTGCGCGTGGCCGAGGATCATCGGACCCCACGAGCACACCAGGTCGACGTACTCGCGGCCGTCGGCGTCGGTGAGGTAGGGACCGGTGCCGGACACCATGAAGCGCGGCGTGCCGCCGACCGCGCGGAAGGCGCGCACCGGGGAGTTGACGCCGCCGGGCGTGACCACGGAGGCGCGGTCGAAGAGCGACTGGGACTGGGGGGCTTCGTAGGGGTAGCTCACGTGAGACATGGTCTCAAATCGTGTCCTTGCCATCTGCATGTCGGACCCGATCATCTGGAACGATGATCCGGGCACCGATGTCTGTACGGTTGTCCGTACAGGCGGGGCCGCTGACTGCTCCCGAGGACGGACCAGTCAGACTGTGCACTCTGAGTGCGCAGGCGCTCCGGTTGTGTGCAGGGGTGTGGAGAGGACTGCCGCGTACCGAGAGTGGGTACGGCGGCGCATGACGGGTAAGGAGCACGTCCGGAGGGACGCCGGGCGTGCGGGGGTCTGTCGATTCCGGCGAATTCCGGTGAGGATGGTCCGAGTGTCCGAGGCGCAGGACGGCTACGACGAGACGGCGGGGGGATCCCGCCGGCCCGCCGAGGCCGCACGCGGGGGTACGGGAGCGGGTACGGGTCGTGGTCGTCGCGGCGGCGAGAGGCGGGGTGAGGGACGCGTGGGGGTGACGTACAAGTACTTCGGCGCACCGGACCGCGCGACCGCCGCCAGAGTCCCCACCGCGCTCGGCCCCGGCGGGCTCGGCCTGGACGCCGGCGAGCTCGGCTCGCTCGGGCGGCTCGGCGACCTGATGGAGACCAGCGGCTCCCCGAACGGGCACCTCTCCACCAAGATCAAGCCGGAGACCATGAGCGCCATGGTCCTCACCGGCATCCAGGGCGTCCCGCTGCACCAGGTGCCGCCGCTGGAGCTCGTCGTGCTGCACCCCGACTACGCCGTCGTCCAGCTGCCGCACAACGTCGTCGAACCGCTCCGCAAGGCGGACGAGACCGAGCTCGGCGCCGCCGCCTTCATCTGGTCCACCGTCCCGGACCGCCGCGGGCCGCGCGACGCCTTCGTGATCTACAGCATGCTGCACGAGTGGCAGGACTTCGCCAACCGGCTGCACGAGGCCGGGCACCAGCTGTACTGCCTGGTCTGGCCGTAGTCCGACCTTCGCCCCGACCATCGAACACCGGTCGGGGCGGGGGCACTTGACGGCGCGTCGGCTCCGTGCGGGAGTCCCCGGGCTCGGTTCAGCCCCGGGCGCGGCGGGCCCGGCGGACCGTCCGCTCGCCCTCCACCGGCTCCGCCAGGTGCCCGTCCACCAGGCGGGTCAGCGCCGACACGAACACCTCCCGCTCGGGCTCCGGCAGCGTGTCCAGCAGCTCCCGGTGCACCCGGTCGGCGATCGCGGTGCCCCGCTCGACGGCCCGCTCCCCGGCCTCGGTGACCGAGATGATCCGGGCCCGGCGGTCGGTCGCCGACGGGCGGCGCTCGGCCAGGCCCGTCTTCTCCAGCTCGTCGACAGTGACCACCATGGTGGTCTTGTCCAGGTCCGCCAGCTCGGCCAGCTGGATCTGGGTGCGCTCCGCCTCCTGCGCGTGGAACAGCACGGAGTACGCGCGGGGCGTGATCCCGAGCTCCGCGAAGGCCGCCGCCATCCTGGTCGCCAGCACATGGCTGGCATGGTCCAGCAGGCCGGAGATGTCGCGGATCTGCCGCACGGGCGGGGTCGTCGTCATACGTCCGAGATTAGCAACGGCCCGTCTGCTGGCGGATGATCCCGTAGCCAACCACCGCCGGGTCTACGGAATACCCAACTCGAACAGCGCATAGCCGGCGTACCATCCCGCCGCGACCGCCGGCATCGCGAACAGCCCGATCAGCGTGGAGGTCCGCACCCGGCGCAGCGCCACCGCCAGGCCGATGAACAGCGGGAAGGCCGGCAGCAGGTAGCGCGAGATGTTGCCGAAGATCTGGTTGCTGCTCAGCGAGAGGAAGACGGTGGCGAGCGTGTAGGCCCACAGGACCAGCGGCGGCCGGGTGCGCCACAGCAGCACCAGCAGGCCGGGCAGGACCATCAGCAGGGCGATCGCGATCAGGTCCGGGACGGGGTTGGACTGCCAGAAGTCCCAGTGCCCCGTGATCACGTCCATGATCGTGCGGATGGTCGAGGCGCCGCCGTCGAAGTAGCGGTTCCAGGCGCCGCGCTGGAGCTTGAAGTAGCCGCCCCAGTCGCCCATCCGGTAGCCGACCCAGGTGACGTACCAGACCAGGCCCCACGGGGTGATCAGCATCGCGGTCAGCGGGCGCGCCACGCCGTCGGTCCGCCGGATCAGCGCGACCAGCGCCGCTATCGACACCGCCGCGATCAGCGCGGCCGCGGTCGGCCGGTTCAGCCCGGCCACCAGGGCCAGCAGGCCCGCGGTCAGCCAGCGGCGGGTCATCACGCAGTAGCAGGCCCAGGCGGACAGGGCGACGAACAGCGAGTCCGAGTAGACCGCCCACTCGACCCCCGAGCCCGGGAACAGGCCCCAGATCACCGCGGCAATCACCCCGGCCCGGAACCCGCCCAGCCGCTCGGCGACCGCGAAGATGCCCGCCGCAGCCACCAGCGAGGCGACCACCGAGACCACGATGCCGGAGCCGTACGGGCCCAGCCCGGTGACCGCCCCGACCAGCCGCATCAGCCACGGGTAGAGCGGGAAGAAGGCGGCCGAGTTCTCGTAGTAGCTGGCCAGCGGCCAGCCGTGCAGCGGGATCAGCTCCGGGTTGTACCCGTTCTCGGCGATCCGCTGGTACCAGATGCCGTCCCAGGTGCCGAGCACGTCCCACGGCTGGGCGCCGCCGCCGCGGCCCGGGTTCTTCTTCAGGTAGTCCCCGGTGTGCGACAGCAGCATCAGGAAGACGGTCAGGCCGGTGGCCTTGACCACCGTGTACGCGCCCAGCGCGGGCCCGAACCGGTCCACCAGGGCGCCGAACCGCCCGGGCACCCGCCCGGCCCCCTCCCCGGGCGACTCCGCCCGCGACGCCGCGGACGCACCCGGCTCGGTGCTGGACGACTCGGTGCTCGATGCCGTGCTCATCTGCTCTGGGTACTCCCCGCCCCGCTCGTGGTCCGCGCGGCTACGGCGCAGCAAGTTTCCCGAGAGCCTACGGCACGCCCCTGCGGGCACCACCGCCAGGCGCCGGTAGGAAATCCGGTGGCGTCGCCGCGCCCGCGGGCCGGACCATGCCGCCATGACGAGCACGCCTCCCCAGCGCCAGATCCGGGCCCGCCACACCGAAGACACCATCACCGTCTACCAGGCCTTCCCGCCCGGGATCGCCGGGCCGGCCGCCGCCGACGGGCGGTTCCCGGCGGCGTTCAAGCGGGACCGGATGACCTGGATCAAGCCCTCGTTCCTCTGGATGATGCACCGCAGCGACTGGGGGCGCAGCGCCGGCCAGGAGCGGGTGCTGGCCCTGGAGATCAGCCGGGAGGGCTTCGACTGGGCGCTCGAACAGGCCGTGCTGAGCGCGTACAGCGGCCGCTTCCACGACTCGCAGGCGGCCTGGAAGCGGGAGCTGCGGCAGAGCCCGGTGCGGGTGCAGTGGGATCCGGAGCGCGGGCCGCGGCTGGAGCCGCTGGCCTGGCGGGCGATCCAGGTCGGGCTGCGCGGCGAGGCGGTGCGGCGGTACGCGGACGAGTGGATCCGGCGGATCACCGACGTCACGGAGCTGGCCGAGCGGGTGCGGGTGACCCGGGACGCCTCGCTGCTGCCGGTGGAGACGCCGTACCCCGTGAGCGACTCCGTCGCCGCCCGGGTGGGGGCGGCGACGGGGTGAGGGGTGGGTGGGGGGTCAGTTGTGGAGGTAGACGATGCCGAGTTTGGTGAGCTGCCAGAGTTGGTTGGGGGCTCCGGTGTCGGTGGCGAGTTCGACGTAGGGGTTGCCCTTGGCGTCGAGGGTGGTGCTCGCGGTGATCACCCTGGACTGGTCCTGGGAGTCGGCCAGCTTGTAGCGGCCGTTGCCGGCCGGCTTGAAGACCCAGTGCTGGTTGCCGCCGCCGTTGCAGCCCCACTGCTGGATGCGGGTGCCGGGGGCGGTGGAGGCGGCGTTGGCGTCCAGGCACATGTCCCGGTTGCCGCTGAAGTCGAGCTCGTAGGAGCCGCCGGCCTTGGCCTCCAGGACGAAGGACTGGTTGAGCCCGCCGGTGACCGGATAGGTGATGGCGGCCCGGCCGTTGGTGGAGTCGCCGTAGCTGCCGCCGCCGGTGAGGTCGAGCGGGTTGCCGGTGCCCGCGTTGGTGAGCTGGTACCAGGCGCCGTCCTCGGGCTGGTCGCCGAAGGGCTGGCCGGGGGTGAGCGGCTGGATCGAGGTGGTGTTCTGCTGGTTGAGGCTGCAGTAGGCCTGGGACAGCTCGGGCCGGCCGTAGAACTGGCCGAGGCAGACGCCCTCACCGCGGTAGCCGGCCACCCGCAGGTGGTACGACTGGCGGACCATGTTCATGCACAGCCCGGGGATGCCGATCTGCGAGTCGCAGCCGTTGCGCGCCCACTCGGAGAGGTTGATGACGTCCCCGTTGGAGTACTCGTACGGGGAGCTGGTCCACTCCGCGCAGACCTCGTGCCCGAAGGCGACCCGCCGCTGGTCGAGGTAGCGGACGCCGGGCACCTGCTCGGCCGCGCCGCGCAGGGCGTCGCTGAAGGTCGGCACCACCCAGTTGTGGCCCCAGGCGAGGTCCTCGGGGAAGGCCGGGCAGCCGTCGGCGATCTTGCCGAGGTAGTCGTTGCGCCGGATGTCCGGGGTGATCGGATTGAAGTACGACTGGTAGACCAGCTGGTACGAGGAGTCCTGGTAGCCCGCCCTGCGCATGGTCTGCCGGATGTTCTGGAGCGCCGCGATCACCTTGGGCTGGACGCGCTTGGCGCGCTGGCGGATCTCGTCGCTGCCGATGGTGTCCCGGCAGCCCTGGCTCTTGGGGATCGGGAAGTACTGCCCGAGGCAGTGCATCATGATCCCGCTGAAGTCGAAGTCGTCGTTGGCGCCGATCGTGACGACGACCATCTTCACGTCGTACTTCCCGGCCACCTCGGCGAGTTTGACGTCCTGCTTGGGTTCGCCGAAGTCGCCGCTGCCCCCGCCGGTGACCTTGGCGAGCTCGGGGTCGCTGACCAGGTCGCCGGTCTGGGCGCCGGAGCAGGCGAGGTCGATCGGGGTGACCCCGGGGATGTCGGTGACGAAGATCTCCGACTTGGGGTGCCGGTGGCAGTAGTTGGTGGGGCTGTCGGTCTCCGGGAAGTAGCCGTCACCGGTGTCGGTGCCGGCGCCCTCCCCGGAGATGGCGCTGTCGCCGAGGGCGACGATCGCCGCCGGGCGGGTGGCGCCGTCGGTCGGGGCGGGGTCGGCGAGGGCGGCGGGGGCGCCGGCCAGGCCGAGGGTGGCGACGAGGGCTCCGGTGGCGAGCAGCGCGCCGTACCGGGGACGGCGGGCCGCCGTCCGGCTCCGGCGCGCCGCGGACAGTCGGGACCTGATCACACGCGACTCCTTGCAGGGGGTGGGGACCGCCCGGCCGGGGGCGCCGAGCGGCGCTGAGCAAGAAAAGGTGAGCAGGTCTCACATTAGGTACTGACAAGTAACGCAACAACGTCTGTGACAGAAGCGGACGTTGACCTTCCGGCAGGTTCCGGCCGGCACGGAAACCGGCACGGAAACCGGCGCAGAAACCCGGCGCAGAAACCGGCACAGCAAAGCGAGCCGCCGCACCGCGCCCCAGGAGGGAAGCGCGGAACGGCGGCTCGCACCGGCCGAACCGGGCGCGGGATCAGCCCGCGTTGACGCAGTGGTTGCCGAACGCCGGGTTCAGCAGGCCGACGACGTCGACCGAGTTGCCGCACAGGTTGACCGGAATGTGCACCGGGATCTGGATCTGGTTGCCCGAGATGACACCGGGGGAACCCGCGGCGACACCCTCGGCGCCGGAGCTGGCCATCGCGGTGCCGGCGCCGGCGGCCACGATGCCCACCACGGCCGCGCCGACGGCGGCGGTCTTCTTGATGCTCATACGAGCCTCCTGACTGTTCAACAGAGATGCACGGGGAGTGCGACATCTAGAACGAGACCCGTCCGGACCGGTTGCGACGGTGCGCGCACTGTCACCCAAGTGGCCCAACGCCAACGGTGACCGGCATTCGGGTGATCACCGCACCGGACCGTTTCCCCCCGCGCGCTGCCTCGTTCTCCCTGGCGAAACACGATCCATCCGGCCCCAACACGAATCGAGTACCGCCCATGCGCAAGCTCGCCCACGGCGCCATCGGCACCGCGGCCACCGCCGCCCTGCTCGCCGCCGGCGCCGGCGTCGCGTCCGCCCACCACCTGCACGGCGCGTCCGCCGAGGGCGTCGCCGCCGGCTCGGCCGGGGTGGGCTCGGGCAACTCGGTGCAGATCCCCGTGCACATCCCGCTGAACGTGTGCGGCAACTCGGTCGACGTCGTGGGCCTCCTGAACCCGGCGTTCGGCAACCACTGCCTCAACGCCTGACCGGGAATTCCCTGGTCGCGCCTCTGCCCGAACCGTTCCCGGCCGTGCGGGAGCCGTTCGCGGGGCGCTGGAAAAACGCGGCGGCTGCGTCGACGCCCGAGCCATGGGCGGAACACGCCGGTGTGCGCCGTCGGAGTGACACATCACGGCAATCCCAGAAGCCATCGGACGAGTATTCGTGCTCGCCCGGCTCCCGACATTTCCCACCGTCGGGCAGAAATCGGAGGAAAGAAACATGCGTAACCTCAAGAAGGTCGCCGCGCTCTCCCTGGCCGCCACCGGCCTGGTCATCGGTGCCGCCGGCGGCGCGTTCGCCAGCTCCGGCGCCGAGGGCGTGGCCGCCGGCTCCCCGGGTGTGCTCTCCGGCAACCAGGTCCAGGTCCCGGTGCACATCCCGCTGAACATCTGCGGCAACACCGTCAACGTGATCGGCCTGCTGAACCCGGCGTTCGGCAACCACTGCGCCAACCTCGGCTGAACCGGCGGTCGCCGCACCGGCGACAGCTGACCCACCGAGTCCGTGCCGCGCCCCGAACGACCGGGGCGCGGCACGCTCCACCCGTGTGTGATCGAGGAGATCAACCCCCATGCAGAACGTGAAGAAGGTCGCCGTCCTCTCCGCCGCCGCCGCCGGCCTGGTGGTCGGCGCGGCCGGCTCCGCCGCCGCCAGCTCCGGCGCCGAGGGCGTGGCCGCCGGCTCCCCCGGTGTCGTCTCGGGCAACCAGATCCAGGTCCCGGTGCACATCCCGATCAACCTGTGCGGCAACACCGCCAACCTGATCGGCGCCCTGAACCCGGCATTCGGCAACAGCTGCGCCAACGTCGAGCTGCCGCAGCACCCGAAGCACGAGGACGACTGCTGATCCCCGATCGGCACGCGTTCCGGCCGAACTGCCCCCCGACCAGCCGGCCGGGGGGCAGTTCGGCATCCCCGGACGGCTGCCGGCCGACCGGGACCCCGATCCCCCGAAGGGTGACTCGTATGGTTTCGAAGAAGAGCGGGGCCGGGCTCGCCGCCGCCGTGGGCGCCGCGGTGCTGCTCGGCACCGGCTCCGCGCAGGCCGCCGCCGCCCCGCAGCCGGCCGCCGGGCCCGGTCCGGCCACGCTGGCCAGGACGGACGTCGGCCAGGCCGTGAACGGGACGACCTCCGGCCTCGGTTACGGCCTCGCGCCGGTCAAGGACCTGCGCCTGGACCCGTGGGCGAACTCCTCGGCCGACGTGCTCAACAACGGCGCGACCGTCCAGCCCGACCAGGGCCTGGCGCCGGTCGGCACCGGCACGCTGACCAGCCCGCTGAGCGCCGGTGGCGGCGCCCGCGACCTGCCGCTGGTCGGCGGGGTGCTCGGCGCGCTGCCGGGCTGAGCCCGGGCCCGTACGGCCGTGAGCCCGGCACCCCGCTGCGCGACGGGGGTGCCGGGCTCTGCCGTGACCGGAGCGGGCCGGAGCCGGTGGGCTCAGAGCTGGGTGAGGTCGGTGAGGCCGGTCTGCTGCACCACGCCGGTGGTGGTCGCGGTGGCGGTGGTGGCCAGGTCGTTCACCTTGTCGGTGACCGAGATCCGCTGGTCGTCGTTGCCCAGGCTGGCGGTGGCGCCGGGGACGGCCTGCACGGCGCCGGTGATCAGCCGCGGGTCCACCTGGTCCACCTTCAGGTGGCCGTCGGCCAGCTGGCCGGTGCCGTCCTGGACCAGCGCGAGCGGCTTGCCGACGCCGATGCCCGGGGTGTCGGCGTGCAGCGGCGCGGCCGGGGCCTCCAGCAGGACCTCACCGAGGTCGGCGCCCTGGTCCACCAGCGGCAGCGGCAGCTGGGCCTTGGCGCTCGGACCGACCTTGCCGGTGCGCAGCTCGGGGATCAGCTTGTCCGGGATCAGCTCGGTGCTGGTGGTGCGGCCGGGCGCCGGCGGCATGACCAGCGAGGTCGGGATGCCCGCGGTGAGGTGACTGCCCAGCGGGGTGAGCGGCACGTCCGCCGGCACCTGCTGGGTGGCCAGCTTGTCCTCCAGGGCTCCGACCTGGTCGGGGCCGACCGGGGCGGCCGAGGCCGATCCCTGGGAGGCGAGCATGCCCGCACCGACCGCCAGCAGCATCGCGCCGGCCCGCTTGGAGAACTTCATGCTTTTCACCGTTCTGCCTGTCCGTACTGGAGATCTGAGGGGGCGGCTGCGGGAGCGCAGCCGGAAAGCAATCTGCGCAACGAGTGAGCGGGAGCGCGGAATGCGGCGGTTAACCGGTTCGGCCTAATAATCCGACCGGAAACCACCCGTCGACGCGCCTCCCGGACTGTTTTCAAAAATGCCCGTAACCTTCCGTGCCGTCATTCTTTGATCTGGACGTCAGTGACCGCAGACCGGGTCTGAGCGTTGAACGCGTTGTACGAACGGAAACCAAAAGCTTTTCAGAGAGGGATCTCCCCATGATCCAGAAGTCCTTCGCCGCCGCGGGCCTGGCCGTCGCAGCCCTGGCCGCCGCCGCCGCGCCGGCCGCCGCCATCGGCGACGCGGACGGCGCCGCGGCCTCCATCGAGGGCAACGGCGGTACCAACTTCACCGGCACCGTCGGCAACAACAGCCCGAACTTCCACTTCCTGGACAACGCGAACGTCTGCCTGCCCGAGATCCACAACATCGCCGTCGGCGTGCTCGGGGTGGCCGTCCCGGTCGAGGTCCCGGTCGCCAACAGCGGTGGCAAGCAGTACTGCACCCAGGGCCAGGGCACCCAGAGCCACGGCGACGCCGGCGTGTCCCACCTGGTCGGCTGACGCCCCCCCCAGCCGCACTCCCCCTGAACCACCCTTCGAATCGCTCCCCGATTCACCCCCGAGAGGAAACCCAGAAATGATCAAGAAGTCTCTCGCCGCCGCCGGCCTGGCCGCCGCCGCCATCGCGATGTCCGCCGGCTCGGCTTCCGCCATCGTCGACTCGGACGGCGCCGCCACCTCCGTCCAGGGCAACGGCGGCACCAACCAGACCGGCACCCACGGCAACGGCAGCCCGAACTTCCACACCCTGGACAACGCGAACGTCTGCCTGCCGGAGGTCCACAACATCGCCGTCGCCGTCATCGGCGTCGCGGTTCCGGTCGAGGTGCCGGTCCTGAACAGCACCCCGAAGCAGATCTGCAACGTCGGCCAGAACACCCAGTCCTCGGGCGACGCGGGTGTCTCGCACCTGATCGGCTGATCACGGCACATGGCACGGACGGAGGGCCCGGGGAGGTACGTCTCCCCGGGCCCTCCGGGCTCTGCGGACGAGGTGTCCGGCAGGCCGCCCACCAGTGGCGGACCGGCCGGGTGACCGGCCGCCGGGTCGGCGCGTGGGGCGCCGGCCCGGTCGACCGGAGGTGATCACGTGTCACAGGCAGAGCGCCCGCCAGGGCGCTCCGAGAGAGAGGGCAGGACCATGAAGAGCAAGCTGGCCAAGGCCGCGCTGACCGCCACCGCCGCGCTGGCGCTCGCGGGAGTCGCCACCCCGGCGTTCGCGCACGTCGGCCTGGCGGGCGGCGGCGAGTTCGTCGCCTCCGCGCACCCGGTGTTCGCGGCCGGCGAGTGGTGGGGCGTCGGCCACACCACGCACGTCATCGCCGGCGGCGAGGGCTGGGGCGCCGCGACGTCGACCGACGCGGTCGGCGGCGGGGAGGGCTTCGCCCACGTCGGCGGCTGGTAGGACCGAACGACGGAAGGCCGGGCCGCTCCCCGTGGGGAGGGCCCGGCCTTCCGGCACGAGCGGGCCTGCTACTTGAGCATCGCGGCCGCTTCGAGCGCCCAGTAGGTGAGGATCTGCCCGGCACCGGCCCGGCGGATCGAGGTGAGCGTCTCCATGACCATCCGCTCCCGGTCGATCCAGCCGTTCGCGGCGGCCGCCTCGACCATCGCGTACTCCCCGGACACCTGGTAGGCGGCGACCGGCACCGGGGAGGCGTCGGCGACCTGGCGCAGGATGTCCAGGTAGGCCATGGCCGGCTTCACCATCACCAGGTCGGCGCCCTCGGCGAGGTCCTGCTCCAGCTCGCGCAGCGCCTCGCGGGCGTTCGCCGGGTCCTGCTGGTAGCTCTTGCGGTCGCCCTTGAGCGAGGAGCCGACCGCCTCGCGGAACGGGCCGTAGAACGCCGAGGCGTACTTGGCGGTGTAGGCCAGGATGCCCACGTCCTGGTGCCCGGCCTCGTCCAGCGCCCGGCGGACCACCGCGATCTGGCCGTCCATCATCCCGGACGGGCCGACCAGGTGGACGCCGGCGTCCGCCTGGACCCGGGCCATCTCGGCGTACCGCTCCAGGGTGGCGTCGTTGTCCACGCTGCCGTCGGCGGCCAGCACGCCGCAGTGGCCGTGGTCGGTGTACTCGTCCAGGCACAGGTCGGACATGACCACCAGGGCGTCGCCGACCTCGGAGACCACGTCCCGGATCGCCTGCTGGAGGATGCCGTCCGGGTTGGTCCCCTCGCTGCCGATCGCGTCCTGCACCGCCGGCACGCCGAACAGCATGACGCCACCCAGACCCGCCTCGGCCGCCTCGACCACGGCCTTGCGCAGGGTGTCCCGGGTGTGCTGGACCACGCCCGGCATCGAGCTCACCGGGACGGGCTCGGTGACGCCCTCGCGGACGAACAGCGGCAGGATCAGCTCCGCCGGGTGCAGCCGGGTCTCGGCGACCAGCCGGCGCATCGCCGGGCTCTGCCGCAGCCGGCGCGGGCGTACGTACGGGAATTCAGCGGACACGGCTTCTCTCTCCGAACGGTTGTGCAGCGCCGGGGGCGACGGATCGCCGCCCCCGGTTCCAGGGATGCTCAGCGGGCCTTGCGACGCGAGCCCGGACGGCGCTCGCTGGGCCGGTACACCGGCTCGCCGGCGGCCGTCGCGGTGTCGCGGCGCTTGGCCCCGAAGTCTGCCAGGGCCTGGGCCAGCGCGGCCGCCGACGGCGCCGGGGCCATCACGTCGACCCGCAGGCCGTGCTCCTCGGCGGTCTTCGCGGTGGCCGGGCCGATGCAGGCGATGACCGTCACGTTGTGCGGCTTGCCGGCGATGCCGACCAGGTTCCGGACGGTCGAGGAGGAGGTGAACAGCACCGCGTCGAAGCCGCCGCCCTTGATCGCCTCGCGGGTCTCGGCCGGCGGCGGCGAGGCGCGCACCGTCCGGTACGCCGTCACGTCGTCGACCTCCCAGCCCAGCTCGACCAGGCCGGCCACCAGGGTCTCGGTGGCGATGTCGGCGCGCGGCAGCAGCACCCGGTCGATCGGGTCGAACACCGGGTCGTACGGCGGCCAGTCCTCCAGCAGACCGGCCGCGGACTGCTCGCCGGAGGGCACCAGGTCCGGCTTCACGCCGAAGTCCACCAGGGCCTGCGCGGTGGTCTCGCCGACCGCCGCGACCTTGATCCCGGCGAACGCGCGGGCGTCCAGGCCGTACTCCTCGAACTTCTCCCGGACGGCGCGCACCGCGTTCACCGAGGTGAAGGCGATCCACTCGTACCGACCGGTGACCAGGCCCTTGATGGCCCGCTCCATCTGCTGCGGGGTGCGCGGCGGCTCGACCGCGATGGTCGGCACCTCCTGCGGCACCGCACCGTACGAGCGCAGCTGCTCGGACAGGCCGGTGGCCTGCTCCTTGGTGCGCGGGACCAGCACGTTCCAGCCGAACAGCGGCTTGGTCTCGAACCAGGAGTGCGAGGAACGGTGGGCTACCTGCTCGCCCACCACGGCTATCACCGAGGTGGCCGGGTCCACCGGGGCGGACACCGGGGAGGGCAGCACCCGGGCGGCCTTCAGGTCGGCGGCGATGGTGGAAAGGGTGGAGGTGAAGGTCCGCTGGCGGGTGGTGGTGCCGGAGAGCGTCGCGCTGAGCGCCGACTCCGGCTTGCGGCCGTTGGCGACCAGCGCGTTCGCGGTGGCCGGCAGCTGCCCCAGGGTGGTCCGGACCACCAGGGTGGTCTCCGGCGCGCCCAGGTCCACCGGGCTGCCCGCGAGCAGCGCGGCACCGTCGACGAAGCGCACGTCGGTACCGGCCGCGCCGCGCAGCGGGACGCCCGCGTACGCCGGCACGCCGACCGACTGGGCGACGCCCGGGATCACCTCGAACGGGATCCCGTCGCCCGCGCAGCCGAGCATCTCCTCGGCGGCGCAGCCGTCCAGGCCCGGGTCGCCGTCGACGGTGCGGACCACGTGCTTGCCGGCCCGCACGGCCTCGGCGACCAGCCGGACCAGGTCGAAGTCCACGCCCTCGGCGGCCGGGGAGTGCACCTGCACGCCCGACGGACAGTGGCTGCGCACGGCCGCCGCGGTCAGCGGGTCGGCCACCAGGACGTCGGCCGAGGACAGCACCTCGACCGCACGCAGGGTCAGCAGGCCCGGGTCGCCGGGGCCCGCGCCCAGGAAGGTGCACCGGCCGGCGGCGGCCGTCCCGCCCGGGAAGGGGCTGTCGCCCGGGTACGGGCTGTCGGTGGCGGCGGTGGGGCTCATCGGGCTCGCTCCCCCATCAGGGCGGCCGCGCCCGCGTCGAGCAGCCGGGCGGCCAGCGCGCGGCCGAGGGCCGCCGCCTGCTGCTCGGCGGTCTCGTCGAGGACGATCGGACCGTTGGCGGACATCTTCAGCAGGTCGGCGCCGTCGGGGTTGCCGACCACGCCCTCCAGCCGCAGTTCGTACGGGTGGCCCCAGGTGGCCAGCGCGGCCACCGGCGCCGAGCAGCCGGCCTCCAGGGTGGCCAGCAGCGCGCGCTCGGCGGCCACGGCGACCCTTGTGGGGGCGTGGTCGAGAGCGGCGAGCGCGGCGGTCAGCGCGGTGTCCGCGGCCTGGCACTCGATCGCGAGCGCGCCCTGGCCGGGGGCCGGGATCATCAGCTCGGGGTCGAGGTGCTGGGAGATCTCGGCGCTGCGGCCGAGCCGGTTGAGGCCGGCCGTGGCCAGCACCACGGCGTCCAGCTCACCGCTGGTGACGTAGCCGATCCGGGTGTCCACGTTGCCGCGGATCGCGACGGTCTCCAGCTGGGCGCCCCGGGCGGTGGCCCAGGCGTTCAGCTGCGCCATCCGGCGCGGCGAGCCGGTGCCGATCCGGGCCGCCCGGCCGGCGCCGGCCAGCTTCTCCACCAGCTCGTCGAGGGTCAGGCCCTCGGCCGCGACCAGGGCGTCCCGGACGTCCTCGCGCTCGGGGACGGCGGCCAGCGCCAGGCCCGCGGGCGCGGCGGTGGGCAGGTCCTTGAGCGAGTGCACGGCGAAGTCGATCCGGCCTTCCAGCAGCGCGTCCCGCAGCGCGGAGACGAACACGCCGGTGCCGCCGATCTGTGCCAGCGCCTCGCGGGAGGTGTCGCCGTAGGTGGTGATCTCGACCAGCTCGACGGGGCGCCCGGTGACCCGGGTCACCTCGCGTGCCACCATGCCCGACTGGGCCATGGCGAGCGCGCTGCGGCGGGTGCCGAGGCGCAGGGCCGTGGTGGCGGTCGGGGCCTGCTCCGTGATCGGTTGACCATTCATGGGGTGATCGTCCCGGTGGTACTCGTGGGATGGCTGACGGTTCATCTGGTGCCCCCGCCCGAGGGCTGGGGCCGGCCGCCGACGGGCGTGCCCGACACGGCGTGCACGGCAGCCGGGTCGAGGTCGAACAGCTCGCGCAGGGCGTCCGCGTAGGAGGCGCCGCCGGGCTCGGCGGCCAGCTGCTTGACCCGGACGGTCGGGGCGTGCAGCAGCTTGTCGACGACGCGGCGGACGGTCTGGCTGATCTCGGCGCGGGAGCGCTCGTCCAGATCGGGCAGCCGGGAGTCCAGCCGGCCCAGTTCGGCGGCGACCACGTCGGAGGCCATCGCCCGCAGCGCGACCACGGTCGGCGCGATCCGGGCGGCCCGCTGGGCGGCGCCGAACGCGGTCACCTCGTCCGCGACGATCCGGGTGACCTCGTCCACGTCCCCGGCGCCGGGGGTGGCGGCGTGCGCGTGGGACAGGCTCTCCAGGTCGACCAGCAGGGCGCCGGGCAGCTCGTGCACGGCGTGGTCGACGTCGCGCGGCATCGCCAGGTCGAGCAGGGCGAGCGGGGTCGGCGCGGTGCGGGAGGCGACCGCGGCGGCGACGTCCTCGGCCTTGATCACCACGCCGGCCGCGCCGGTGCAGGAGATCACCAGGTCGACGTCGGCCAGCGCCTGCGGCACCTTGACCAGGTCGAGGGTCCGGGCGACATCGCCGCCGAGGATCTCGACCAGCCGCTCGGCGCGCTCGGGCGTCCGGTTGGCGATCAGCAGGTCGGTGACGCCGACCCGGACCAGGGTGGCGGCGGCCAGCGAGCTCATCGAGCCCGCGCCGACCACCAGGGCCCGCTTGCCGGCGATCTCGCCCGCACCGGCCGCGACCTGCTCCAGGCCGAAGGTCACCAGCGACTGGCCCGCCTTGTCGATGCCGGTCTCGCTGTGCGCCCGCTTGCCGACCCGCAGCGCCTGCTGGAACAGCTCGTTCAGGCCGCGCCCGGCGGTGTGCTCCTCCTGGGCCTTGGCCAGGGCGTCCCGCAGCTGGCCGAGGATCTGGCCCTCGCCGACGACCATCGAGTCCAGGCCGCAGGCCACCGAGAACAGGTGGTGGACGGCGCGGTCCTCGTAGTGGACGTACAGGTGGGAAGTCAGCTCCTCCAGGTCCACCCCGCTGTGGTGGGCCAGCAGCAGCGACAGCTCGGCGACGCCGGCGTGGAACTTGTCCACGTCCGCGTACAGCTCGATCCGGTTGCAGGTGTTCAGCAGCGCGGCCTCGGCGACGGTCGCGGTGGCCGCCGCGTCGTGCAGCAGCCGGGTCGGCACGTCGCCGGTCAGGGCGGCGCGCTCCAGCACGCCGACCGGAGCCGTGCGGTGGCTCAGCCCAACGACGAGAAGACTCATGCCCGCCCCCCACAGTTCACGGTAGTCATGCGGGCATCACCGCGGACAGATCGCCCTCGCCGCCCTTGGCGGACTTGCCCTTGGCCGGCTCGGCCTGGTCCTTGGCCGCGGCCTCGGCGGTGCCGCGGCCCTTGCCGCTGCCGCCGGCCGCGCGGCGCAGCTTGGCGGCCGCCGCCCGGACCGGGCCCGGGGCGCGGTCCAGCATCGACTCGGTGCGGTCGTCCGGCTCCTCGCCGGCCTTGCGCTGCTCGTGGAAGGCCAGGATCTGCAGCTCGATGGAGAGGTCCACCTTGCGCACGTCCACGCCGTCCGGGACGGTCAGCACGGTCGGGGCGAAGTTGAGGATGCTGGTGACACCGGCCTCCACCAGCCGGTCGCAGACCTGCTGGGCGGCGCCGGGCGGGGTGGTGATCACGCCGATGGAGACGTGCTGGCTCTCGACGATCGACTCCAGCTCGTCCATGTGCCGCACCGGCAGGCCGGCCGCGCTGGTGCCGACCACGTTCGGGTCGGCGTCCAGCAGGGCGGCCACCCGGAAGCCGCGGGAGGCGAAGCCGCCGTAGTTGGCGAGGGCGTGCCCGAGGTTCCCGATGCCGACGATGACGACCGGCCAGTCCTGGGTCAGGCCGAGTTCGCGGGAGATCTGGTAGACGAGGTACTCGACGTCGTAGCCGACGCCGCGGGTGCCGTAGGAGCCCAGGTAGGAGAAGTCCTTGCGCAGCTTGGCCGAGTTCACGCCGGCCGCGGCGGCCAGCTCCTCGGAGGAGACGGTCGGCACCGAGCGCTCGGAGAGCGCGGTGAGCGCCCGCAGGTAGAGGGGGAGGCGGGCGACGGTCGCCTCCGGGATGCCCCGGGCACGCGAGGGTCGGCGCGCGGCGCCCTGCTCGGGCGTCTGCGAACTGCTCTGTGGTGATCGGCCGATTGCCACGGTGCTCCTGTGGGTGAAGCTGGGCTTAGGCAGCCAGGCTATGCGTTTGTGAACGTGTGCACAAAGATGGTGTCCGATTTGTCCCCGCACAGTGATGCGCATCACGCCGTCGACCCCATAGCACCGGGCTCCGACACCACCACGGCCGGGGGCTGCCCGCCCGGCGGCCAGGGGCCGTACAGCACCTCCCGGCGCACCAGCGGGACGGGCATGCCGGAGGGGCGGGTACGGGCCCGGCCCAGCCTCGGCCACGGCACCCGGGCCGCCTCCCGCAGCGGGACCGCCCAGTCGTCCGGCGGGCAGGACGGCACCCCCACGCAGTGCCGCAGCAGCTCGGCGGTCACCCGGGCGTCGCCCAGCGCGGTGTGCGCCGGGTACCAGCCCAGACCGGCCGCCTCCACGCACGCCGCCAGGCCGTACCCGCGAGCCTGCGGCAGGTGCGCCCGGGCCAGCCGCATGGTGCACAGCTGCGGGACGGGCGGCATCGGCACCCCGATCCGGGCGAACTCGCGATCCAGGAAGGCGTGGTCACAGCTCACGTGGTGCCCCACCAGCACCCGGCCGGCCAGCAGCTCCAGCAGCCTCGGCGCGATCTCGCGGAAGCGCGGGGCGCCCTCGACGTCCGTCTGGTGTATCCGGTGGACGTGGGTCGGGCCGACCGGGCCCAGCGGATCGAGCAGGGTGGCGAACTCCGCCTCCGGGCGCAACGCCCCGTCCAGCAGCACCACCGCGATCTCGACCACCCGGTGCCGCCACGGGCTGCGGCCGGTCGCCTCCACGTCGACCACGGCGAAGCCACCGGCCCCGTCCGGGGCTACGGGCGGGGCTTCGGGCGGCCCAGGGGGCGGACCGGGAAGCATGGCACTCCTCGCGTGCTCAGCCCCCCACGGGCGCAAACGCGTTCGATCGTAAGCCGACCAACGGGCCCGGACCGACGCCGGAAAGGAGTGTCTTTGGCAACGATTCGGCGAACCGCCCCCGCCGAGTGGCGGGGGCGGTGAGGGTGCCGCGACGGCCGGTCAGGCGCCCAGGGCGGTGCGCAGGCGGCGCTCGTCGACCCGCCAGAAGTCGTGCTGGCGGCCGTCGATCAGGGTCACCGGGATCTGCTCCCAGTAGCGGCGGTACAGCTCCTCGTCCTGGGTGATGTCCTTCTCCTCGAAGGTCGCGCCCAGCTCCCCCGCGACCCGGACGATCACCTCGCGGGCCTCGTCGCACAGGTGGCAGCCGGGCTTGCCGACCAGCGTCACGGTACGGTCCGCCGGCTTCGGGTTCTTGCGTCGCAGCAGTGGGCTCACCTCGCCATTGTGGACCCGGCTCGGCGGACCGGGTCCCGCGCCCGGTGTTCACCGCCTGGGCACGCCGCCGTCACGGCCGCTCCGCGACCGGCTGGCTATGCTCGATGACATGGCCGTGCTCCGAAGGCTCACCCAGGCAAGGCGTTCCACCACCGAGCGGACCGCCCTGGCGGGCGAGGCCGCGGCCGAGGCGGCGGAGGCCGCGCTGCGCGCCGAGCCGGGCCCGGACACCGTCGCCGTCTCCACCTCCGGCTCCACCCTCGCCTCCGCCTCCGCCTCCGCCCCCGCCTCCGTCGACACCGATGTCGACACCGACGCCGCTGCCGGCGCCGCTGGAACCGCCACCGCCGCGCCGGCCGCCGGCAAGCCCGGGAAGGCCCCCAAGGCGCCCGCCGGGAACCACACCCCCGAGCCGGACGACCCCCGCGCCGCCGCCTTCTTCGACTGCGACAACACCATCCTGCGCGGCGCCGCGATCTTCTACCTCGGCGTCGGCCTCTACCGGCGCGGCTTCCTCACCCGCCGGGACATCGCCCGCTTCGCCTGGCAGCAGGCCTGGTTCCGGCTGCACGGCGCCGAGGACCCGGACCACATCTCGGACGCGCAGCACACCGCGCTCGGCCTGGTCGCGGGCAAGCCGACCGCCGACCTGGAGGCGATCTGCGAGGAGATCTTCGAGCAGGTCGTCACCGACAAGATCTGGCCCGGCACCCGCGCCCTGGTCCGGATGCACCAGGACGCCGGCCAGCGGGTCTGGCTGGTCACCGCCGCCCCGCTGGAGGTGGCCCGGGTGATCGCCCGACGGCTCGGCATGACCGGCGCCCTGGGCACCGTCGCCGAGGCCGAGGACGGCCGGTACACCGGCCGGCTGGTCGGCGAGCTGCTGCACGGCCCGGCCAAGGCCGCCGCGGTGAGCGCGCTGGCCCGGCGCGAGCGGCTGGACCTGGACCGCTGCGCCGCGTACAGCGACTCGGCCAACGACATCCCGATGCTCTCGCTGGTCGGCCACCCGTACGTGGTGAACCCGGACGGCGCGCTGCGCCGGCACGCGCGGGCCCAGGGCTGGCGGGTGCGGGACTTCCGGACCGGGCGGAAGGCGGCCCGGGTCGGGCTGCCGGCGGCCGCCGCGGTCGGGGTGCTCGCGGGCGCGGCGGCAGCCGGAGTGGCGCTGCACCGCCGTCGGCGCTGCTCCTGAATCCGACTGCCGGATCCGCCCGTTCCGGGCCTGCCGGGCCTCCCGCGGCCCCCTTCGGACGGGCTCCCCTGCACGGGTGACCAGCCGTCAACCAGGGCTCTGACCTGGCCCCTCGTACGGGCGAACTCCCGCCCGCCGTACCGCCGTCCGGCTGAACCGACCGAACTTGCCTGCCGGTGACCGGTTCTGATCGTTCGCCAGGCCGGGAAAGTCAGGGGTTACCAAGCCGCAAGGCTGGGAAACCGCCCGGCACACCGCCGAATTGGTCACCCTGGGCGCTCAACCGGTCACGTTGGGCCGGATGAACGGCGACAGCTCCGGTCATTGTCAGCCGAATATGCGCGCCAAATGGATCCCAAGCGACCACTTCGACCACACGGTGTAGCTGTCATTGCACAAAGCGTTATTCTCTCCTGGATGCACGTCACCCACGCGCCCCGCTCGACCGGGCAGCGTTGGCGTGCTCTCCGCGCAGGCGGAGGTGATCCGTCCACAGTTCTGCCTCTGGGAGTCCCGTGTACCCACCCGTCCGGAACGACGCGCCTGCACCCTCCCGCCCGTCGTCCGCGCCCCTGCGCCCCCACACCGGTCTCCGCGGCCGCCCGGTCACCGACCGGCAGATCTCCACCGGCCTGGAGCTGCTGCGCAGCCTGCTCCGCAGCCAGCTCGCCGCCTCGCCCCAACTCGTGCCCGCCGGTGCGCCGTTCGGCCACCCGCACGCCCCCGGCCTGGCCCTGCGCACCACCGCCGCCGGCTCCACCGGCACCGGCACCGGCTCGCGCGGCCGCACCGGCACCACCGGCGTCGGCCGCAGCCGCACCCGCACCGCGCCCAGCCCCGGGTACGAGACCGAGCACAACCCGATCATGGAACTGGTCGAGCGGGCCCAGGCCGGCGAGAGCGAGGCCTTCGGCCGGCTCTACGACCACTACGCGGACACCGTCTACCGCTACATCTACTACCGGGTCGGCAGCCGGGCCACCGCCGAGGACCTCACCAGCGAGACCTTCCTGCGTGCGCTGCGCCGGATCGGCACCTTCACCTGGCAGGGCCGGGACTTCGGCGCCTGGCTGGTGACCATCGCCCGCAACCTGGTCGCCGACCACTTCAAGTCCAGCCGCTTCCGGCTGGAGGTCACCACCGGCGAGATGCTCGACTCCAACGAGTGCGAGCGCAGCCCGGAGGAGTCGGTGCTGGAGTCGCTCTCCAACGCCGCCCTGCTGGACGCGGTGCGCCGGCTCAACCCCCAGCAGCAGGAGTGCGTCACGCTCCGCTTCCTCCAGGGGCTCTCGGTGGCCGAGACCGCGCGGATCATGGGCAAGAACGAGGGCGCCATCAAGACCCTGCAGTACCGCGCCGTCCGCACCCTGGCCCGGCTGCTCCCGCCCGACGCGCGGTGAGGCGGCCGTGACCGGGGAGGGGATAGCCGCCCGACGGCCCGGCCGGCCGTCACCGGCGGCGCCCGACCGACACGTCCGGGTGAACGGTCGGTCCGATGATCAGCCGTGCGTAACCGACCGCCCGCACCACTCGTTGGCCAGCGTGCAAGCCCCCACCAGGCGTACGGTCAAGCCGAATTGTGACCTGTCACCCGATGGAGTGGCTTTGGCCCGCCGAGGCAACCGTCCGGCAGGCCGGGGTGTCGACAACGACGAAGGGAGGTGTGGCCCGTGACGGCAAACGTGCTGGAACACCGACGGGCGAAGGCCTTCGCCGAGGCGCTGGAGGTCCACCAGGCGGAACAACGCGGCGCGGCCACCGCCGAATCGGCCAACACCGCTGCCACCGGCTCCGGTTCGGCCGCACTGGCCGAACTGGTCGGTCTGACCGACTCGCTGGGCGCGCTGCCCGGACCGGCGCTGGACCGGGAGGTCCGGACCGTCCAACGCGCCCAACTGATGGCCGCCTTCGAGCAGGCCTTCGCCGGCGGACCGGGCGCCGCGGTCCCCCGCCAACGCCGCCACCGGGCGATCCGGACGGCGCCACGCGGCCGCTGGAGCCGCCGGTTCGTCATCGGCGGACTGGTCGCCGGGCTCGCCGTCGGCAGCCTCGCCGGGGCCGCCGCCGCCAGCTCCAACGCCCTTCCCGGGGACACGCTGTACGGCATGAAGCGCGGCCTCGAAGGGCTCCGGCTCGACCTCGCGGACTCCGACTCCGAGCGCGGCGAACTGCTGCTCGACAACGCCGCCACCCGGCTCGGTGAGGCCAAGACCCTGGTCGGCCGCACCGACCAGGCCGGCTCGCTCAGCCCGGGCACCGTCGAACAGGTCCGCCGCGCCCTGGACGACATGCACGCCGACGCCATCAAGGGCCGCGAGCTGCTCCGCTCGGTCTACCGCAGCAACGGCTCGCTCGACCCGATGCGCGCCCTGGCCGGCTTCGCCCACGACGAGGACGGCCGCTGGACCGAGCTGGAGGGCCGGCTGCCGGTCCAACTCACCCAGCAGGCCCACCTGGTGAACCAGCTCTTCGACGACATAAGCGAAGACGTCGCGCCCCTGCGCCTGGCCCAGCCCCCCGCCAAGAGCGGCGGCCCGGCCGGCACCGGAGCGGGCGGCGACACCAGCGGCCCGGCCACCGGCGGAACGCCCGCCGACACCCCGGCCACCGGCGCCCGCCCCGAACCGGGCACCACCCCGGCCCAGGGCGGCGGCACCGGCTCCGCCGGCGGCGGCACCAGCCGGCCCGGCGGCACCGAGCGCGCCCCGGCCAGCTCCGGCGCCAGCACCCCCGGCGGCAGCGGTGCCAAGGGCGGCGGCCTGCCGAGCACCCTGCCCAGCGGCGTGCCCGACCCGGTCAACGGGCTGGTCGGCGACCTCACCAGCGGGCTCACCGGCACCAAGCCCTCGCCGAGCGCCGACCCGGCCCCGCCGCAGCCGGCGCCGCAGCCGTCCGGCTCGCCCAGCGCGGTCACCGGCGGCCCGCAGCAGGGCGTCGAGGTGCCCCCGCTGATCCCGGGCCTGCTGCCCGGTCTGCGGATCCTCGGCGGCTGACGGCGCACGAGGGCGCGGCAGCGCGGAGGGCCCCGGCGGATCACCGCCGGGGCCCTCCGTCGTCCGGTGCGATGTCGCCCGGGGCGATGTCGTCCGGGGCGATGTCGTCCGGGGCGATGTCGTCCGGGGCGATGTCGTCCGGAACCCCGCTAGAAGAACACCGAACGCCGCTGCACCAGCAGCGTGTAGAGGGTGTGCTGGATGGTCTCGCGCACCTCGTCCGCCAGGTCGAAGACCAGCATCGGATCGTCCGCCGCCTCCACCGGGTACCCGTCCGTGGCGATCGGCTCACCGAACTGGATGGTCCACTTGGTCGGCAGCGGCAGCACCCCCAGCGGCCCCAGCCACGGGAAGGTCGGCGTGATCGGCACGTACGGCAGGCCCAGCAGCCGCGCCAGCGTCTTCACGTTGCCGATCATCGGGTACGTCTCCTCCGCCCCGACGATCGAACAGGGCACGATCGGCACCCGCGCCCGCAGCGCCGAGGAGACGAACCCGCCGCGCCCGAACCGCTGGAGCTTGTACCGCTCGGCGAACGGCTTGCCGATGCCCTTGAAGCCCTCCGGCCAGACCCCGACCACCTCGCCGCGCTCCAGCAGCGCCTGGGCGTCCTCGTTGCAGGCCAGCGTGTGCCCGGCCTTGCGGGCCACTTCGTTGATCCCCGGCAGCACGAACACCAGGTCGGCGGCGAGCATCCGCAGGTGCCGGTGGCCCGGGTGGTGGTCGTGGATGGCGACCTGGGTCATCAGGGCGTCCAGCGGGATCGTCCCCGAGTGGTTGGCCACGATCAGCGCGCCGCCCTCGGCCGGGATGTGCTCGACCCCGCGCACCTCGATCCGGAAGTACTTCTCGGCCAGCGGGCGCAGCAGCGAGAGCAGCACCCCCTCGGTGAGCTCGCGGTCGAAGCCGAACTCGTCCACCTCGTAGTCGCCGGTGATCCGGCGGCGCAGGAACCCCAGCCCCTCGGCGGCCCGGCCCTCCCAGCCCTTGCCGAACAGCCGGGTGGCCGCCGGGCCGAGCTGCCCGGACAGCGCCCCGCCGACGGCGTCGGCGAGCCGGTCGGCCAGGCCGGGGTGGTCCGGCGAGGTCCAGCTCGGGGCGGACTCGATCGGGATGACCTTGGCCTCGCCCGGCGCGTTCTCGGCTGTGGCACTCATCGCGGGTTCAGCTCCTCGGTCGGCGGGGGCGGTCGGTACGGGCCGGCGCGGCACCCGGCTCGGCACCCTGCCGCTCCGGCCCGAGCAGGGCGGTCAGCCGGTCCGTGACGGCGGCCAGCCGCTCGGGCGGCAGCAGGCCCGGGCCCTGGGCGGCGGCGAAGTCGGCGAAGGCCTGCGGAGTGGTGAACGCCGGCCGGTAGCCGAAGGTCTCGCGCAGCCGCGTGGTGTCCACCACCCGGCCGTGGGTGAGCAGCCGCAGCTGCTCCGACGAGACGTCCACCAGCCGGGTCTGCCGGGCCAGCCCGGCCATCCAGCTGACCGCGGGCAGCAGCAGCGGCAGGGTGGGGCGGCCGAGCCGGCGGGCGCACTGGGAGAGCAGCAGGACGCCCTCCCCGGCCACGTTGAAGGTGCCGGTGTTGACGGTGCCCGGCTCGGCCTCGCCGGCGGCCCGGCAGAGCACCGCGACGGCGTCGTCCTCGTGCACGAACTGCAGCCGCGGGTCGTAGCCGAGCACGGTCGGCAGCACCGGCAGCGCGAAGTACTCGCTGAGCGGGGTGTCCGCGCCCGGGCCGACGATGTTGGCGAAGCGCAGCACCGTCACCGCGACGTCCGGGCGGCGCCGGGCGAAGCCGCGGACGTAGCCCTCGACCTCCGCGGCGTCCTTGGCGAAGCCGCCGCCGGGCGGGGTCTTGGGCTGCATCCGCTCGCTGAACACCGCCGGGTCGCGGGGCGCCGAACCGTACACGCCGGTGGTCGACTTGACCACCAGCCGGCGCACCCCGGGCGCCTTCTGGCAGGCGCCGAGCAGCTGCATGGTGCCGATGACGTTGGACTCCTTGACCGCGGAACGGTTGGTGGAGCCCAGGCCGGTGGCGCTGACGTTGAGATGCACCACGGTGTCGACCCGGTGCTCGGCGATCACCCGGGCGACCGCCGGGCGGCGCAGGTCCAGCTGGTGGAAGCGGTACGGGGCGGCCGGCCCGGCCGGCTCCTCGACCGGGAGCCGCGGCGGCTGCACGTCCACGCCGACGACCAGGTCGACACCCGGACGGCGGCGGACCTCGGCGACGAAGCGGGCACCCAGGTGCCGCGCCACGCCGGTGACGAGCACGACCATGCCCACGGTGCGGTACTCCAATCCGGCGAGGGTGCGTCTGCGTGCACCGTACCGCGCCGGGACGGGCCGCCGTGAAACGACACCGCCCGCCCGGGCCGAACGGCCGGGGCGGGCGGTGGAAGCGTCGGGCGCGCTGGGCGCGGCCTGGGACGCTTACTTCTTGTTGCGACGCTGAACGCGAGTGCGCTTCAGAAGCTTGCGGTGCTTCTTCTTGGCCATACGCTTGCGACGCTTCTTGATGACAGAGCCCACGGAACAACCCTCGCTCACTGAGACTCTCGCCCGTGAGAGACGGAGTCCGATACGACTGACGGAGGGCTAGCCTACCGTCCAGGAGGCCAGGGCCGTAATCGTGCTCCCCGATACCGGGAAACTCGTGGGAAATCCGGGGCGAACGGGGCGGGGTCCGCGCGTCGCGGCCCCCGCCACCGCCGCCCCGGTGCTACGCGCTCTCGAGCCGCACGTAGGACTCCTTGAGGTACTCGTGCACCGCCTGCTGGGGCACCCGGAAGGACCGTCCGACCCGGATGGCCGGCAGCTCTCCGCTGTGCACCAGGCGGTACACCGTCATCTTGGACACCCGCATGACCGCGGCCACCTCCGCCACGGTCAGGAAGACGACTTCCTGAAGGGGGCGTTCGCCGGAACTCATGACCATCACCCGACCCTTAACCCGTGTGCAAGGCACCGGCTTCCCCTCCGGTGACTCCACCGGCACACGTGTATCCCCAGAGTAGTTATGGGTGGTACCAGTGGGAAGAGGGGAAGAGCAGTCCTCGTACGGTGAGAGATAGGACTGTTGCAGTACGTAGTCGCTCGACGGATCGTAGGAGCGGCCGTACGCACCGGCCCGCCCGGCGGCGGTCGGGGGCCGGTCCTCAGGCCAGGAGGCCGTGGTGGGGGAACACCGCACGGCGGGCGGCGAGGATGGCCTGATCGAGCCGGTCGGCCGGATCGTAACCCGCCTCGAAGTCGCGCCAGACCGGGCGGGCGCCGTCGGTCATCCGCAGCGGGGCGGGCCGGCGGGTGCGGCGGTAGACCTCGGCGCGCCAGGGTTCGGGGGTCTCGGTGGCCGGGTCGACGGGCCGCCCGGCGGCGGTGGCGACCAGGTGGGTCCAGGTGCGCGGGACGACGTCGACCACCGCGTAGCCGCCCCCGCCGGTGGCGATCCAGCGGCCGCCGGCGTGCCGGTGGGCCAGTTCGTGCAGCGCCTCGGCGACCATCCGCTGGGCGTCCACGGTGACCGCGAGGTGGGCGAGCGGGTCCTCCAGGTGGGTGTCGGCGCCGTGCTGGGTGACCAGGACCTGCGGGCGGAAGGCGTCGAGCAGCTCGGGCACCAGGGCGTGGAAGGCGCGCAGCCACCCGGCGTCGCCGGTGCCGGCCGGCAGCGCCAGGTTGGCGGCGCTGCCGGGGGCGGCCGGGCCGCCGGTCTCGGTGGGCCAGCCGGTCTGCGGGAACAGCGTGGCGGGGTGCTCGTGCAGGGAGACGGTGAGCACCCGGGGGTCGTCCCAGAAGGCCTGCTGGACGCCGTCGCCGTGGTGGACGTCCACGTCGACGTAGGCGACCCGCTCGGCGCCGAGTTCGAGCAGCCGGGCGATCGCCAGCGCGGGGTCGTTGTAGACGCAGAAGCCGGAGGCCTTGCCCGGCATCGCGTGGTGCAGCCCGCCGGCGAAGTTCACCGCGTGCGGGGTCTCGCCGCGCCAGACCGCCTCCGCGGCGGCCACGGACTGGCCGGCGATCAGCGCGGAGGCCGAGTGGACGGCCGGGAAGGACCAGTTGTCGTCGGTGCCGAGCCCGTGCCGGGGGTCCGACAGCTCGGGGTGGGCGGCGGCGTGCTTGACCGCCTCGACGTACTCGCGGGTGTGCACCAGCTCCAGGGTGGACTCGCCGGCCGGCGGCGCGGCCCGGAGGGTCACGCCGGGCCCGGTGGTCAGCCCGAGTGCCTCGACCAGGCGCATGGTGAGCGCCAGCCGGGTCGGGTCCATCGGGTGGCCGGGGCCGAAGTCGTACGCGGTGACGGCCTCGTCCCAGAAGAGGTGCAGGCCGCAGGAGGTGTCACGCTCGGCTTCGGGCATGGCCCAAACCGTAGCGGGTGGCGGTGGCCGGGCCGCCGCCAGGGCGCGCCGGGCCGGTGGGTCAGGCGGTGCCCGCGGGCCGGGCGGTGTCCGAAAATCGCGGTGCAGACAGAACCTTCACGGTTCCCTATCCTCTCCGCCATGAAGCCATTCAGCGTGCAACGCCTTGGGGTAATTCTCGCTGCATTACTGGGATTTGGCGTCTTCTTTGCCGCCCAGCCGGCCTCCGCGGACGTCGGTGGCACCTCGTTCGCCGTCAACAAGGCGACGGCGCTACCGGGTGACCAGCTGACCCTGACACTGTCCCTGACCAACACCGAGACCACCGACATCTCCTTCGCCTACGAGTTCATCCAGCCCATCTGGCCGGCGAACCAGCAGAACGGCGCGTTCACCGTCGTCGGCTGTGGCGGCGACAGCACGGACTGCACGTACGGCGGCAACAACGCGGCCTTCCACTTCACGGCGCCGATCACGCCGGGCGCCACCCGCACCGTCACGGTCACCGTCCAGATCACCTCCACCCCGGCCTGGACCGGGCAGTACACCCTGAACTGGGCCCCGTACGTCTACGTCGAGTACGGCCCCGCCGGCGCCCCGACCTTCACCCGCGACCAGCTCTGGGCCAACGGCCTGCCCGAGCTCCAGACCCTGATCGGCTGACCCCACGACCCGGCCGCGTCCGCCCCCGCCGTCACGCCACGGCGGGGGCGGGCGCGGCCACCGGCGCCGGGGCGAACCGCTCGGCCAGCGGCAGCACCGCGAGCACCAGCAGCATCGGCGCCAGCAGCGCCCACCGGTACGAGCTCGCGTCCGCGATCGCGCCGACCAGCGGCGAACCGACCAGGAAACCCACGTAGTTGAACAGGTTGAGCCGGGCCACCGCGGCGTCCGAGCCGTCCGGGAAGAGCCGGCCGCCGGCCGCGAACACCTGCGGGATGATCGCGCAGATGCCCAGGCCCAGCACGGTGAACCCGGCGATGCCCGCCCAGGCCGCCGGGGCGGCCGCCGCCACCGCGAAGCCGAGCGCGGCCAGCGCGGCCCCGCCCCGTACCACCGGGACGGCGCCCCAGCGCTGTACCGCGCGGTCGCCCAGCGCCCGGCCGAGCAGCATCGCGACCATGTAGCCGAGGTAGGAGAGCTTGGCCACGTCCTCGGGGCTGCCCAGCCCGTCGGTGAGGTACTTGACGCTGTAGTTGGAGACCGAGGCGTCCGCGATGTACGCGAAGGCCATCGCCAGGCAGAGCGGCAGCAGCGGCCGCCAGGGGACGGACCGGGCGGCGGCCTCGGCGGCCTCCCGGACGGCGTCGCCGAGTTCGGCCGCTCCGGGGAAGCGGGTCCCGGTCAGCACGGCCAGCGGGGCGACCACCGCGGCGGCAGTGCCGAACAGCACCGGCAGCCCGAGGTCGTAGTGCGAGCCGAGGCCCGCGACGGCCGCGCCGAGGATGGCGCCGCCGCTGAACGCGGCATGGAAGCCGATCATGATCGAGCGACCGTAGCGGTGCTGAAGCCCCACCCCGAGCATGTTCATGCTGGCGTCCAGCGCACCCACCAGCAGCCCGAACGCGCCCAGTGCGAGCCCGAGTTGCCAGAGCGCGTCACCGAGCCCGGCACCCGCCAGACTCAGGCAGACGGCCGGCTGGACCACCCGCAGCACGGCCCGCGCGCCGGTGCGCCGCACCACCCGCTCGGAGGCGATCGAGCCGACCCCGGCCAGGATCGGCACAGCGGCCAGGAAGACCGGCAGCAGGCCGTCGCTCAGCCCGTACCGGTGCTGGATCTCCGGGATGCAGGTGACCAGCAGGGCGAAGGTGGCGCCCTGGAGCAGGAAGCTGACGGCGAGCGCGGCCCGCCCGGCGCGCAGGCCGGGCGGGATCGCGGGTGGCGCGGCACTCATGGGGAACCTCGCTACTGGCCGGTACGACGATGTTGGCGAGAGCGTAGGCGGTGGGCGCCGGTTGCGGGAGGGGTCGCGCAGCAGTTCCTGCGGCCGGTGCGGCGGTGACCGCGACCGGTCACCCCGGCTTGGTCACTTCCCTCCGGAGGCCAGCTCCCGGGAGCGGTCCCGGGCGGCCTCCAGGGCGCCCAGCAGCGCCGCGCGCACCCCGTGGTTCTCCAGCTCGCGGATCGCCGCGATGGTCGTACCGGCCGGCGAGGTGACCGCCTCGCGCAGCTTCACCGGGTGCTCGCCGGAATCCCGCAGCATCACCGAGGCGCCGATCGCGGACTGCACGATCAGGTCGTGCGCCACCTGCCGCGGCAGGCCCAGCAGGATGCCGGCGTCGGTCATCGCCTCGACCAGGAAGTAGAAGTAGGCCGGGCCGGAGCCGGAGAGCGCGGTCGCCGCGTCCTGCTGCGCCTCGGGCAGCCGCAGCGCCTTGCCGACCGAGCTGAAGATCTCCTCGGCCCGCACCAGGTGCTCCTCGGTGGCGTGCGAGCCCCCGGAGATCACGCTCATCCCCTCGTCCACCAGGACGGGCGTGTTGGGCATCACCCGGACCACCGGGGTGCCGGCCGCCAGCCGCTCCTCGAACCACCCGGTCGGGATGCCGGCCGCGGCCGAGATCACCAGCCGGTCCGGGCTGACGTGCGGGGCCAGCTCCTCCAGCAGGGTGCCCATGTCCTGCGGCTTCACCGCGAGGATCAGGGTGTCGGCGAGCTTCGCGGCCTCGGTGTTGCTCACCGCCACCACGCCGTACCGGCGGGCGAGTTCGTCGGCGCGCTCCGGACGGCGGGCCGTCACCAGCACGTCCGCCGGGTCCTTGCCCGCCCGCAGCAGCCCGGAGAGCAGGGCCTCGCCGATCTTGCCGGTGCCCAGGAAGGCGATCTTCTGTCCGCGTGCTGCGCTGCTGGCGCCCATGGCCGCTCCTAACCTCGGTACTGCGGCCATCCTCGCACCGCACGCAGGCCCCCGCCGGGACCGTCCACCCCGTGGTCCGCCCCCGGGCCCGCCCGCTGCTCCCTAGGGAGAAAACTCGGGGTTCTCCCCTATGGTTTCGGGCCCGTCACAGGCGCACCGTGGAGCTATGGCACACGACGACATGTCCCGACGAGAGAACCGGCAGCTCGCCGTCGCCTCGGCGACCGTGGGCCCGTGGCGGACCGCCGCGGGGGTCGGTGCGGTGGTGGGGGCGACGGCCCTGGGGATCGAGGCGGTCTCCGGGGACTGGTCGCTGAGCATGCTGGCCGGACCGGCCGGCTGGGCCCTGTTCTTCTTCTTCCTGGTCGGCACCCTCGGCGGGCAACTGCGCCGCGACACCGCCGACCGACGGCTGCGCCGCTGGGCGGACGCCCACCCGTGGCAGTCCGCCCTCCCGGCGGCCGGCGGACTGCTGGTGCTGAACACCCTGGCGCAGCTCTTCCTCGGCGACGCGAGCCTGTTCGGCGCGCTCTTCCTCTCGCTGCTGCCGGCCGGCATCCTGCTGGCCGTCGCCGGCGTGGTGGGGTCGGTGAAGCAGGCCCGCGGCAAGGGCTGAAAACCCTCATGCCTGGGTGGATCGACGTCATCCTTCGCGCCGGGCACACGAGTTCACCGCATGGTGTGCCCCCGATCGAAGAACCGTCACACCCCCTCGGCATACTGGCGCGATGCCGATAGCCGAAGATCCGGAACCACGCCCCGCCGAGGGCCGCGAGCCGGGCGGGTCCGACCCGTCCGGGGCGGGCGGGAAGGACCCGTTCGCAGACCTCGTCCTGGACGAGGAGTTCGTCCGGGGCGCCACCATCAAGGAACAGACCGGGCGCACCCGCATGCTGGCCGCCCGGTGGAAGGTCACCCCGCCGGTCGACCCGGGCGGCCGCCGCTCGGTCAACGACGGCCCGCAGCCGAAGCGGGGCCGCCTCGCCCGACTCGGCCGCAAGCCCAAGCCGCGGCCCGTCGACCCCTGGGGCAACCCCCGCCCCCGCCGCCGCGTGGAGTGGCGCGCCCCGCTGTTCGTCGCGATCACCATCGCCGTGCTGCTCGCCGCCCTGAACCTGGAGGGGCTGCGCAGCTGGTACCAGGACCAGTACGGCGAGGGCTCCTCGGCCGCCCCGGGTCCGGTGACGGCCTCCTCCGACGAGCAACGGCCGACCGTGGACCACCCGTGGGCGGGATCCCCCGCGGAGAACTGGGCGTCGGGCGTGGCGGGCATCGAGCTGCCGACGGACGTGCAGGCCACCGGCGTGTTCAGCGCCGAGGAGGTGGCCGCGCAGCTTCAGGTGGTCAAGGACTACGTGGCGGCCGCGAACCTCGATCCCCGGACGGTCTCGGGTGGTCGGCCGGACGCCGCGCTGGCCCTGCTGGACGCAAAGGCGCGCGCCGTTGTCGAGTCGACGGTGACCAACCCCTCGGAGCGGGCGGATGCCACGGCCTGGTTCACCCGCTTCGATCCACTCGAAGCGATCCCGGTCTCCGACATCGTCAAGGTGCAGGGGAAGATGACGTACGAGGGCGACGGAGCCAACGGGGTTCTGGTGCACACCGACGTCACCTACGTCTATGCGCTGCGCCCCGGTCCGGAAGCCGCGAAGCGGGCGGCCTCCCCGAAACCGGCCGCACCCCAGTCGTCGGCCCCGGACACCGCGGCGCCGCGGCCCGTGGCACTGACGGCCGCCGACGTGCCCGGTGACACCTGGACGACGCGAACGATCGTCCGGCGGGCCGAGGCCTTCCGCTTCTACGACCCGAAGCGGTTCCACGTCGACCCCCACAAGACCGTCATCGCCGACGCCAGGAACCAGTTCGGGAACAGCGCCTGTGGCACCAACGACGGCTACCTGCACCCGCAGTTCGACCAGTTCGTGCCGGTCCGGCCGGATCCGACCGGACCGGCCCGCGACCCCTACGGCCGGGATCCGCTGCCGCCGAACAGCCCTCAGGGCTCGTGCGGCACGATCAGCCGCAGCTGACCCCGGTCAGCGCTTGCGCTTGCGGGCCGCCTGGCGCTTCGTGTGCTGGGCGACCGCACGGTCGTACGAGGCGCGCTTGGCCGCCTCGCCGGGGGCCTCGGTGAGGCTGCGGACGAAGTAGGCGAGCAGGGCGCCGATGCCGCCGATGATCCAGACGGCGCCGAGCGACCGGTCCTCGGTCATCCAGCCGGTCAGCTGGTCCTTGCCCTCGGCGAGCACCTTCCAGGTGCGCAGCGCGGCCATCACCGAGCAGATCGCGACGGCGACGGTGAGCAAGCCGTTGAGGAAGCCGCCGCTGTCGGAGAGGGCGACGCCCTCGACGCCGAGCCGCAGCACGAACGCGGCGGCCGCGGCGGTGGCCAGGGCGCCGACCGGGACGAGGACGCGGCGCAGCCAGTAGCCGTTGTCCCGGTTCAGCCAGCTGGTGCCGAACCAGCGGATCGGCTCCGGCTCGGGGGTGCCGGCGGGCTTGGGGGCGGGGGTGGGGGGCTGCTCGCTCACGTCGTCGATTATCACCCGGCTGTCGATGACCGTCCGGCCGTCGCCCGGCTGGGGAAAGCGCCGGAGGAGCCGTCCCGCAGGCCGGGACGGCTCCTCCGCGTACTGCCGTGGCTCAGCCGAGCTTGGTGACGTCCCGGACGGCGCCCTTGTCGGCGGAGGTGGCCATCGCCGCGTACGCGCGCAGTGCCTGGCTGACCTGGCGCTCGCGGTTCTTCGGCTTGTACCCGCCCGCGGCTTCCAGGGCGCGGCGCCGCTCGTCCAGCACCTCGGCGGGGACCTCCAGGGAGATCTTCCGGCCGGGGATGTCGATGGCGATGGTGTCGCCGTCCTCGACGAGGGCGATGGTGCCGCCGGAGGCGGCCTCCGGGGAGGCGTGGCCGATGGACAGGCCGGAGGTGCCGCCGGAGAAGCGGCCGTCGGTGACCAGCGCGCAGGCCTTGCCGAGGCCGCGGCCCTTGAGGAAGGAGGTCGGGTACAGCATTTCCTGCATGCCCGGACCGCCCTTGGGGCCCTCGTAGCGGATGACGACGACGTCGCCCTCCTTGACCCGCTTGGCGAGGATCGCGTCGACGGCGTCCTCCTGGGACTCGACGACCACGGCCGGGCCGCTGAAGGTCCAGATGGACTCGTCGACGCCGGCGGTCTTCACGATGCAGCCGTCCTCGGCGAGGTTGCCGTACAGCACGGCGAGGCCGCCCTCGACGGAGTAGGCGTGCTCGACGCTGCGGATGCAGCCCTTGGCGGCGTCGGTGTCCAGCGACTCCCAGCGCTCGGACTGCGAGAAGGCCTCCGCGGAGCGCTTGCAGCCGGGCGCCGCGTGCCACAGTTCGACGGCCTCGGCGGACGGCGAACCGCCGCGGACGTCCCAGGTCTTGAGCCACTCGGCGAGCGAGTCGGCGTGCACGGTGTGGACGTCCTCGTTGAGCAGCCCGCCGCGGTACAGCTCGCCGAGGATGGCGGGGATGCCGCCGGCCCGGTGCACGTCCTCCATGTAGTACGAGCCGTTGGGCGCGACCTTGGACAGGCAGGGCACCTTGCGCGAGACGGCGTCGATCGCCCGCTGGTCGAAGTCCAGCTCGGCCTCCTGGGCGGCGGCGAGCAGGTGCAGGATGGTGTTGGTCGAGCCGCCCATGGCGATGTCGAGGGCCATGGCGTTCTCGAAGGCGGCGCGGGTGGCGATGGCCCGGGGCAGCACCGAGGCGTCGTCCTGGCCGTAGTGCCGGTTGGTGATCTCGACGACGGTCCGCCCGGCCTTCTCGTACAGGGCGCGGCGGGCGGTGTGGGTGGCCAGGACGGAGCCGTTGCCGGGCAGCGAGAGGCCGATGGCCTCGGTGAGGCAGTTCATCGAGTTCGCGGTGAACATGCCGGAGCAGGACCCGCAGGTCGGACAGGCGTTCTCCTCGATGATCGCGATGTCCTCGTCGGAGACGTTCTCGTTGACCGCCTGGGAGATCGCGTCGACCAGGTCGAGCTTGCGCACGGTGCCGTCGACCAGGGTGGCCTTGCCGGCCTCCATCGGGCCGCCGGAGACGAAGACGGTCGGGATGTTGAGGCGCAGCGCGGCCATCAGCATGCCCGGGGTGATCTTGTCGCAGTTGGAGATGCAGATCAGCGCGTCGGCGCAGTGCGCGTTGACCATGTACTCGACCGAGTCGGCGATCAGGTCGCGCGAGGGCAGCGAGTAGAGCATGCCGCCGTGGCCCATCGCGATGCCGTCGTCGACCGCGATGGTGTTGAACTCGCGCGGGATGCCGCCCGCCTGCTTGATCGCCTCGGAGACGATCCGGCCCACGGGCTGGAGATGGGTGTGGCCGGGGACGAACTCGGTGAAGGAGTTGGCGACCGCGATGATCGGCTTGCCGAAGTCCTCGCGGGCTACGCCGGCGGCCCGGAGAAGCGCCCGGGCGCCTGCCATGTTGCGACCGTGGGTGACCGTACGGGACCTCAGCTCGGGCACTGTGCTCCACTCCTTCGGGCTCTCGCCGGCGCCCCGCCGCTGGTGGGAGGTGCGGGGGCCGCTGTGGCTACCGAGCCTACGCCCGGCGTCCGGGCGGCGGACGCTCCGTCCGCGATGCGGTCAGCGCTTTTCGGACGGTGCTCGGCCCGTCGCGGCGGGATCGGCCCGTCGCGGCGCGGTCAGGCCGCCGGGGTGCGCGCCACGGTCAGGTCCAGCAGGTACGGCTCGACCACCAGGCCGTCCGGGAAGTCGGCGAGCAGGGCCTCCCGTTCGACGGCCAGCAGCGGCTCGCGCTCCTCGGGGGCGAGCGAGGCCATGAAGGAGCGGGAGGTGAGGTTGTCGATCACCTGGTCGACGGTGACCCGCCGCTCCCAGCGCAGCACCGCGCGGGAGACCTCCAGGCCGGCCGGGGCGAAGTGGCCGGTGTGCTCGGCGATCCGGCCGTAGCCGTGGTAGCGGTCGGGCAGCGCGCCGGTCATCCGCAGGACCCGGGCCCGGACCCACGGCACGGTCTCGTCGAGCACGTTCCACCAGGTGGCGAGGGCGCCCCCGGGCCGAAGCACCCGGATCGCCTCGGGGACGGACGCCTCGGGGCGGGTCCAGTGGAAGGCCTGGGCGTAGGTGATCAGGTCCGCGGAGTGGTCGTGGAAGGGCAGCTCGTCGCCGTTGCCGCGGACCAGCGGCAGCGCGGGTGAGGAGGCCAGGAACTGGGCCGCCATCCCGGCGAAGGGCTCGACGGCGACGACGTCCGCGCCGCGCGCGGCCAGCAGGCGGGTGGCGATGCCCGTACCGGCGCCGACGTCGAGCACCCGGGCGCCCTTGAGGCTGCGGCCGGAGAGCCGCTCCACTTCGTCGAACAGTTCGACCGGGTAGCCGGGGCGGCCGCGGTCGTACTCGGCGGCCACCGCACCGAAGCTCCTGGCGAGCTCCTCGAAGTTCGCGACCTCGCTGTAGCTCCGATTGTTCGTCATCTCTCCCCCTCCGTACGGTCGTTCACGATCAGCGTACGTGCGAGGGGGTGGCCAGGTGCAGGCGGGTGAAGGCCAGCGCCTCGGCCAGGTCGGCCTCGCGTTCGGCGGGGGACGCGGAGCGGCGGGTGTTGACCTCCAGCACCACGTGGCCGTCGAAGCCGGTGCGGGCGAGGAGCTCCAGCAGCTCGGCGCAGGGCTGCTTGCCGCGGCCGGGGATCAGGTGCTCGTCCTTGCCGGAGCCGCTGCCATCGGCGAGGTGGATGTGGGCGAGCCGGTCGCCCATCCGCTCGACCATGGCGAGCGCGTCGATCCGGGAGGTGGCGGCGTGCGAGAGGTCGATGGTGAAGTGCCGGTACTCCTCCTCGGTGACGTCCCAGCCGGGCGCGTACGCCAGCACCTCGCGGTCGCGGTAGCGCCACGGGTACATGTTCTCGACCGCGAAGCGGACGTCGGTCTCGCCCGCCATCCGGTTGATGCCGGCCACGAACTCGCGGGCGTACTGGCGCTGCCAGCGGAACGGCGGGTGGACGACGACGGCGCTCGCGCCGAGCTTCTCGGCCGCCGCCCGGGCCCGGACCAGCTTGGTCCACGGGTCGGTGGTCCACACCCGCTGGGTGATCAGCAGACAGGGCGCGTGCACGGCCAGGATCGGCAGCTGGTGGGCCTCGGAGAGGCGGCGCAGCGCCTCGACGTCCTGGCTGACCGGGTCGTTCCAGACCATCACCTCGACGCCGTCGTAGCCGAGCTTGGCGGCCAGTTCGAAGGCGACGGCGGTGCTCGCCGGGTACACCGAGGCGGTGGAGAGGGCGACCTTGGTGTCCGGGATGTGCAGGGCCGGGTGCTGCGGCAGGACCAGGCGGTCGGTGGTGCGCAGCAGCGGCGGGCGGGCGGCCTCGCGGCGGGCGGCCTTGACGGACTTCACGGACTGGACGGCGGCCTTGGCGGCCCCGGCGGCGCGGGCGGTGCGGGTCTCCCGGGGGGCGGGGGTGGTGGCTCGCTTCGTCCGCTTCGGTTTCGGCTGCGGCTGCGGCTGCGGCTGCGGCTGCGGCTTCGGCGTTGCGGGGTCGGCCGGCTGCTGCGGCGTCGCGGCCCGTGCGGCGGCCCGCCGTCCGGCGACGGCCTTCGGCGGGGCGTCCTTCGCCGGTGCGGCCTTCCGGGCGGTGCGCTGGGCCGCCTTGACGGCCTTCGCGGCCTGCGCCGCGGTGGCGCCCTTGACGGCCTTGCCGAGCCTGCGGCGCGGTCCGTCCGACCGCGACTGCCCGTCCCCGGGAGTGCGGCCCTCCCGCGTCCCGTCCTCGCCCGCTGGTTGCACCACGGGAGACAGCGTAAGCGGACCGCGCTCCGAACGGGACCGGATCCCGGCGGGTCCGGCCCGGTCCGACCCGGGCGGGAGGCCGGGCAGGACGTCGGGCAGGATGCCTGGCGGAGGCGGGGTCAGGACAGGGGGCCGGGCGCGGCTCAGCCGGCGAGGGCGGGGCGGCGGCGGTCGGCAGGGCTGTCCATGGTGTCCAGGCGGCGCAGGATGATGCCCTCGCGCAGCGCCCACGGGCAGACGTCCAGCTCGTCGAGGCCGAACAGGTCCATCGCGGCGTCCGCGACCAGCGCGCCGGCCAGCAGCTGCTTGGCCCGCCCCTCGGAGACGCCGGGGATCTGCGCCCGCTCGGCGACGGTCATGTTGGACAGCCGCGGCAACCAGGCGGACAGCCCGCTGCGGGTCAGCCGGCGGTCCGCGTACGGGCCGGCGTCGGCGGGGGCGGCGCCGGTCATCCGGGCGAGCTGCTTGAAGGTCTTGGAGGTGGCGACGGCGTGCTGCGGCGGGCCGAGCCGGGAGATCTCGCCGACCACGGTCGCCATCTCGGCGCGGATGTGGCGTCTCAGCTCGCGCAGCCCGTCCGGGTCCGCGACGTCCCCCGGCAGCCAGCGGGCGGTGAGCCGGCCGGCGCCCAGCGGCAGCGAACAGGCGACGTCCGGCTGCTCGTCCAGGCCGCAGGCGATCTCCAGCGAGCCGCCGCCGATGTCCAGGTTCAGCAGCCGTCCGGACGACCAGCCGAACCAGCGGCGGACGGCCAGGAAGGTGAGCCGGGCCTCGTCCTGGCCGGAGAGCACCCGCAGCTCGACGCCGGTCTCGGCGGTCACCCGGCGCAGCACCTCCTCGCCGTTGGCGGCCTCGCGCACGGCGGAGGTGGCGAACGGCAGGATGTCGACGACGCCCTTGTCCTCGGCGACCCGCAGCGAGGAGGCGACGTGACCCACCAGCCGCTCGACGCCGGCCTCGCTTATCGAGCCCTCGTCGTCCAGCAGCTCGGCCAGCCGCAGCTCGGCCTTGTGCGAGTACGCGGGCAGCGGGGCGGCCCCGGGGTGGGCGTCCACCACGAGGAAGTGGACCGTGTTGGAACCTACGTCGAGCACACCGAGTCGCATAACTCTCCACGCTACGCGATTCGGCCCCGGGGACGACCGGTTGCGACGGTAATCACGCTGGTCCGGGCTCTCGGCGCCGGCTTCTCCGCGTCGGCTTCTTGGTGCCGGCCTCCCGGCGTCGGCTTCTCCGTGTCCGCTGCTCAGTGCCCGCGCGGGCCGGAGCCGTGCGCGGTGCGGCAGTTGGCGTCCACCCAGCGGCGGGCCGGGCCCGGGGTGTCGGTGATCAGGCCGTCGGCGTCCCGGGCGGCCATCAGCTGCCAGGACTCCTCGTCGTCGAGCGTCCAGACGTACACCTGGCGACCGGCCCGGCGCTCGGCGGCGATCCGGGCCGAGCTGGCCAGCGAGGAGTCCAGGGCGATGCCGCGCAGCGGCAGGTCACCGGGGTCCTCGGCGATCGCGGCGCCCTGGATCAGCACCACCGGGAGGGCGGGCGCCACGGCGTGGGCCTGGCGCAGGTGCTCCGCCGAGAACGAGTACAGGATGACGTGCGCGCCGCTGCCGGCGGCGATCCGGGCGATCCGGGCGACGTCCTCGGCGCGCTGCCACTTGATCTCCATCAGCAGCGTGACGCTGCTGCCCGCGATCCGCCGGAGCAGCTGCTCCAGGGTGGGGACCGGCTCGGCCGGGCCGGGGCCGATGGTCACCCGCAGGTCGGCGACCTGAGCGGCGGTCAGGTCGGCGACGGCGCCCTTGCCGTTGGTGGTGCGGTCCACCGTGGCGTCGTGCATCAGCACCGGGACGCCGTCCCTGGTGGTCTGCACGTCGGTCTCCAGCCAGTCGGCGCCCTGGTCGAGGGCGGTCTCGAAGGAGGCCATGGTGTTCTCGGGGGCGTTGAACGGGGAACCCCGGTGACCGGCCACCACCGGCCCCGCGCACAGCGGCGGGACTGCCTCCGAGTGGGCCCGCAACGCGGGGCCGGAGGCGCACCCGGCGGCCAGGACCGCGAGGGCGGCGAGGACGGCCGTCTTGGCGGCGCGGGGCGAGGCGGTCACGGGTCGGGGCTCCAGCTCTTGCTTCGGGTGCTGTCTTCGGTTCGGCGCGACGGGTCCCGCGGGTCGTGCGGGTCTCGCTGGTCCTGCGGGTCGTGCGGGTCGTGCGGGTCGTGCGGGTATCGCTGGTCCTGCGCCGGGTCATCCAACACAGGTCGGCACGAGATCACCAATTGATCTGACAACCTGACAGTGCCATCCGGTTCCCCCTGCCCTGCGCCCGCCCCGCCGCACCCCGCCCGATACGCCCCCGGGCGCGCACCGGGCAGGCATCGGACGGGTACGCACTTCAGCTCACAACAACCCGTCCCACAACTGCTCCACGATGACGGCCCACCAGTTCTCCGGGTCGTCGAAGACCGTCCCGTCCAGCTCCGCCAGCGCGCGCTGCAACGCGTCCACCGCCGGGCCCGCCGCCACCGGGTCCAGCCCGCGCAGCGCGGGCAACCGCTCGGCGAACAGCGCCAGGCAGCCGACGAACGCCCGCAGGTCCGCGTTGCAGTGGCGGGCCGTCGCGTAGTCCGGATCGACCGCCCGGACGGCGCCCGACACCGAATCCACCGTCACCAGTGCCCAGCCGTCCGAGCCCAGCACCAGCTGGGAGGCCAGCGCCGAACGCTCCCGCTCCGCCGCCCGGGCGCCCCGGCCCGACTCCGTGAGGCGCGCCGCCAACGGGGGCAGCACGCCGCCGCCCGTCCGGACACCGTCCGCGATCGCCTCCGCGCCCGGGTGGTGCAGCGCGAAGAACCCCTCCACGGACACCGGCAACCCCACCGCCGACAGCAACCGGGCGGCGTCCCCGGGCAGTTCCGCCCGCGCCACGTCCGCGGGATCGAAGCGCCGCACCCCTGCCGGGCCGAACCGCTCCACCAGCCGCGCCGCCAGTACGGCATCCGGCTCGGCCGCCGCCCGGGCGGGTTGCGCCGGCCGCGGGAACGGCACCCGGTTGCGGGCCGGACCGTCCTGCGGCGCGGGCAACGCCCGTACCGCCGCCGCCCGATGGTCGAACCTCGGCCCGTACGGCAGGTCGTACCCCACCCTGACCGCAGGCAGCTCCGCCGCCAGCGCATGCGCCCAGTAGCCGCCGGGCAGCGCACTCATCCGCAGGTCGGTCCGGACGGCCAGCACGTCCTCGGCCGCCACCCCCTGCTCGCGCAGCCACCACCAACCGCGCAGCGCCGGGTGCGGCAGCCCGGCCGCCGACCGCAGCGCGAGGGAGCGCACCTCACCGGCGCCGTCCCGGTACGTCAGCTCCGCCCAGGTGCCGCGCCCGGTCACCGGCGGGCGCGCCGGGTCGTACCCGCCGGCGCCCACGAAGTCCCGGTACAGCCCGACCACCTCGTCCACCGGCACCGACGGCCACACCGTGAACCGCCCGGTCTCCCGGTCCACCACGCCGCACGCCGCTCCCACCTCCTCGGGCGCCCGCCGCTCCCCCGTGCGCGGATCCACCTCCACCCGCGCCGGCTCCGCCCACACCACCCAGCCCAGCTCGAACTCGTGCGCACACACCCGCCGCACCGCCCCAGCCCCCTGCGGCAGCTCCCCGTTGATCCACCGGCCCGCCACCTCCACCGCCCAAGCCCGCGACGTCACACCCACACCCCGTCCACTCCCACTCCCACTCCCTGAGCCAGCAACCCCACCCAGACCAGCCGGGCGAATATAGAGACCGGTCTACCTAGCCCGCCCCCACCGCCGCCAGCCCCTGCACCGGAAGCCACCCCGCACGACACCATCACCCCGCGGCCGAATATGACGACCGGTCTACAGACCCCACCCAGGCCACCAACGAGCCCCACACAGACCCCCCGCAACGACCACTCCCCGCCCGCCGGAGCACCTGCGCCGCACAGCCGGCCGATCGCGGCCAGGAAGCAGTCGATTACTATCCGACACCAGAAATGCTGTCGGATACGCATGCCCCGGGCGGCGCCCCGGGCCCGACTGCAGGGGGGACGCATGGCGAATCCTGGTCTCGTTTTCCCGGGGACGGATCACTCCGGCTGCTCGGAGAAGAACTCTGCGTCCCTCATCGCGATGGGACAGGCCATCGCCGGAAAGCCGATCACATGAACACCACGATGAACACCTCCGCGGCGTTGTCACTGGCCAAAAGGTCCGCGGTTGCAGCCGTGCTGGCGATCACGACGCTGGCCCTGAATGCCTGCGGGGTGGACACGGTGCAGGAGCGGTCGAAGCCCACGATGACGCAAGACCAGGCGAAGAAACTGATCGACAGCTACCAGACGGACATTCTGGCGAACCTGCCCATCAAGCCGGTGTCGAGTCCAACCTCATTCAGCGATCTGGAATGCGACGCCAACGACGTCGACCCGCACGGCCGGAAGCAGACCTGGCGGTCCGCCACCTTCGATGACCTCCAACTGCCCGACAGGACGCGAGCTGCGGACACCTTTCGCACCTACCTCACCGGACGGGGCTTCCAACCGGTGGAGTCCGACGCCCATATCGGCTGGCTGAAGATGAAGAACCCCAAGGACAACTTCGTCGCCATCCTGGACGACGCCGGCGACACGAGCCGCACCTTCCAACTGGAGGTCATCTCCCCCTGCCTCTGGCCCGACGGCACCCCGCTGGCCTGATCCGATTCCCCCCGCGGGCCCGCCACTTCCGAGCGGTGGGCCCACGACTTGCGGGCAGCTTCCACAACACCGACCCCTTGAGGCTGCTGTGTGCGCAGGAAGTCGGCCCATCCGACTTCCTGCGAAGGCCGGCCTTCTGTCGGCCGCCGGCGAATATGACGACCGGTCTACATAGGCCGCCCGGGCACCGCACTGCACGTGCACAGGAAGTCGGCCGGCCCGACTTCCTGTGCAGGACGCAGCGCCGGAGGGCGCGAGGTGGCGAGGGAATATGACGACCGGTCTACATATTTTTCCCTGGGTGGGAGGCGCGGGAGGCGCCTCCGCGCGCAGGAAGTCGGATGGGCCGACTTCCTGCGCGGGATGGGTGACTCCCAGAGGTCATGGGGTGGGGGTGAGATCGAGGGGGTGGCCTTCGGGGGTGAGGGCGATGGCCCAGAGGCCGTGGGTGGCGGGGTGGAGGGGGGTGGGGCTCCGGCGGGCGAGTTGGTGGTCGAGGTAGGTGACGGTGTCCTGGTGGTTGACGGCGTTCCAGGCGTGGGGGCGGCCGTAGGTGTCGCGGGTGAGCAGGACGGCCTGGGAGCCGTGGCCGGCGCGGCGCAGTTCGGCGGTGAGGCGGCCGAAGGCGTGGTCCCCGTCGCCGAGGTCGCGGAAGGGGGCACCCAGTTCGCGTTCGGCGCGGTCGCGGCCGCCGCGTTCGCCGGCGTCACCCTCGGTGGGGATGCGCGGGGCGGCGCAGGTGGGGTGTCCCGAGTAGCCGTCGACGGCAGACAGGGCGATCTCCAGGCTGTTGTTGGCGCGGCCGGGTTCGCGGTATCCGCCGTCGTTGACGGCTTCGGCCCAGTCGCCGGCGGCCGGGTCGGGGTGCCGCAGCGGGCGGCCGTCGGCGTCCCGGGGAGCACGGCGTTCGACCTCGGCCTGGTGCGCGGGGTCCACGGGGGCGAGCCCGCCGGGCAGGCCGTACGGACGGCTGTCGGCGATGGTGCGCAGCCGGGCGGACGGGTCGTCGGCGGGGGCGTCGCCGCGTCGGGCGCGCAGGGCGAGCTGGAGGGCCAGCGCGTGGGCGGTGGCGACCGGGACGGCGCCCCAGGCGAGGGCGGTGTCGGCGGCGGGTACGGCGCTGTCCTCCCGGCGGCGGCCGTCGACGTGGTGGGGTTCGGGGCGGCCGATGACCGGGGTGGTGCCGACGACCGGCGGTGCTGCCGGGGGTGCCGGGGCGGTGGCCGGGCCGCCGGGCGCGGCGCCGGGGTGCGGCGCGGCGCCGGTGCCGGGAGTGCCCGGGGTGCCGGCGGGGGTCCGGGGGGCGGTGGTGCCAGGGGCCGCGACCACCCCGGAGGGAGCGGCCGGACCGGACGGGCCGGCCGCTCCGACGACTCCGACGGCGGGCGCGCCCGCGCCGATGCCGCTGCCGAACGGTGCCGCCGCGTGGCCGGCCGGTCCGCCACCACCCGCGAGCGGGCCGGGCCCGACCAGGCCGGTGGCCGCCGATCCGCCGCCGAGCGGACCGGCGGAGGACGGCCCCGGGTAGGACGGGCCGTACGGTGCGCCGAGCTGGCCCGTCACCCCGACCGCGCGGAGCACCGACGGTGCCTCCGGGCCCGGCCCGTACGAAGGAGAGGCGGCGGGTGCAGTCGGCGCGGGCGGGGCGAGCACGGAGTCGGTCCGGACGGTCACCGGGGCGCCCCCGCCGCCCCCGCCGCCCCCGCCGCTCGGGTGGGCGGGAGCGGCGGCAGCGGCCGGAGCCGCGGGCTGGAGCTGGTAGTCGCCCTCCGACCAGCCGGATCCCCCGCCCTGGTGGACCGGGCCGGTACCCCGCGCCGGGGCGTTCCCGTGGGCGGGCGGCGACCAGTCGGCGCCGGACGAGCTCATGGGCGCGACCCCGCCGGTGGCGTACGAGGCCCCCGTCGCCGCGACCGGGGCAACCCCGCCGGTGGCGCCCCGGGCCCCGGCGACCACCGGGTCCGCCGCACCGCCGACCACCGGCCCCGCGTCCGGCGCGAGCCCCGGAACGGCACCCGGCACGACCCCCGGTACGCCCCCCGGCACGACCGCGCTCAGCACCTTCGGATCCGCCGCGCCGTCCCGCCGGTCCCGCCCGGCCTTCGTCTCCACCCCGTCCAGCGCCGTCAGGTCCGACAGGTCGGTCAGGTCCGCCAGCGGCAGCCCGTGCACCTCCTTGCCGTCCCGGCCGGTCAGCACGGGCTGCCCCTGCCCGTCGAGCCGTACGCCCAGGTCCGCCACGCCGACGACCGGCCGGCCGTCCGGCCCCGGGACCACGAGCAGCCCGGCCGCGTCGGGGACGGGCGTGCCGTCGGCCCGGAGGATGACCGGTTTGCCGTCCGGCCCGAGGACGGGCTTCCCGGCCGGGTCGAGCTTGACCGCGAGCCCGGGCACGCCGACGACGGGCCGCCCGTCCCGCCCGGCGAGCAGGACCAGCCCGGTGCCGTCGGTGCCGAGCACGCCCGGTTCGGCGAGGGCGGCGGGCAGGCCGGCGGCGCGCGGGTCGAAGGTTCCGCCGGGGGTGCGGTACGAGGCGCTGGTGACGCCGGTCCCGGCCGGCCCGCCGAGCCGGAGCAGGGCGACGGCGGCCGGGTCCTTGAGCGCGGTGTCGAGGGCGTCCTTCATGCCGCGGCCGAGTTCGTCGAGCAGCCCGCCGATCTTCAGCCCGGCGGTCTCGACGGCGAGCGCCGCCACGGCCTGGGCGGCTTGCAGGGTGGCGGCGTTGCGCAGGTCGGTAGCGAGTCCGCCCACGGCCTGCTGGATCCCGCCGACCACGCCGCCCTTCGCCGCATCGGAACTCTTCGCCGCATCGGAACTCTTCACCGCACCGGAGCTCTTCGCACCACCGGCATCGGCACCGGTGCCGGAAGCAGCAGCAGAGGCAGCCGCCTCCCGGGCCTTGGCCGCCTGCTCCTCCGCCTGCTTGAGCTCGGCGGCGAGCTGGCGCAGCGTGGCGATGATCTCGGCCTTGCAGCCGTCGACCGCCCGCGCCGCCGTGTCGAACGCCCCGGCGACCAGCCCGACGGCGGCGTGCGCGTCGTCCAGGTGGCCCTTGCCCCCGCCGCTGAACGCCCGCCAGTACGCACCGAAGGCCTCGACCGCGCGGCCGGAGTTGTCGGCGGTGACGCGCTGGACGGATTCGCCGCAGAGCCGGGTGAGGCGGTCCGCCTCGGTGCCGAACTCCCGCCAGAGTCCGGCGGCGCGACGCAGCCCGTCCTCGTCGGCCTGCGGCCAGTGGCGGCCGGTCCTGGCCAGGACCGGGACCAGTTCCTCGGGCAGTTTCAGGGCCACGCGTTTTCCCCCTTCTCGACCTGCGAGCTCCGCGGCGTCAGGCCGACATGTCCTTGGGGACGGCCGGCGCCGGCCCCGGGGTTGCCGCCACCGCCGGATTCCCGGTCCCCGCCTTCGGACGCCCCACCGCCACCGCCGGACTCGCCACCGCCGGATCCGCCCCGACCCGGCCCCCCGGCCCGAAGCCGGCCGCCGCCGTGGTGTCGGCGTCGCTGACGCGCTCCGCCATGGTGTGCAGCCCGGTGCCGACCTGTCCGAGCCGCCCGGCCAATCCCCTGAGCCCGGCCGCGAGTTCACCGTGCGCATGCCCGTAGACCGCGGCGAAGCCGCTGCCCGGCGCGTCCGTCCCCCAGGGGGTGCCGAGCGCGCCGAGGCCGCGCTCCAGCGCGCCGACGGCCTTGCCCAACTCGCGCCCGATCCGCTCGAACTCCCGCCCCTCGCCGTGGAGTTCCCACGGCTTGATGACGAATTCCCCGCCCTCGGCGCTCCCCCTGGTCCCGCTCCCGCCGCCTGCCATCCCGTACCTCCCGGTACCTCCCCGTCGCGGACAGGCCGCCATCCTAGGTGCGCCGCCGACCCCGCCCGCACCGCCCGCCGGACGTCTTCACCCGCCCTTCACCACCCCGCCGGAAGCACCCCACCGGAACCACCCCGATGACCACCGCAGCTACCGCCCGACCACCACCCCAACCACCACCCGACCATCGCTCCCCCGGCCAAATCACCGCAAATACCCCGACCGCAGGCCCTCGGCAGCCCCCGAAGGCTCTACCCTTGCCGGGTGGCAGCAGCAGAAACGTCCAAGAAGAAGTCCAAGGTCAAGGTCAAGGACAAGACCGAGAACTCCCCGGCCCCGGTCGACCTCGCCATGCCGACCCTGCGCCGCGAGCTCCCGCGCGACGAGGTCCCGCTGGACTTCCCGCGCGCCTGGGTCGAGTTCGTCGACCCCGACGACGAGGAGCAGGTCTTCCGCTGCGACCTGACCTGGCTCACCTCCCGCTGGGGGTGCGTCTTCGGCCAGGGCTGCCACGGCATCCGCGAGGGCCGCGGCGAGTCGGACGGCTGCTGCACGCTGGGCGCGCACTACTCGGACGAGGACGACGAGAAGCGCGTCCTCGGGCACGCGGCACGGCTGACGCCCGAGCTGTGGGAGAACTTCGCGCACGGCACCGACGCCAAGGGCCGGATCCGGTCCGACGACGGCGTCACCATGCTCGACGAGGACGGCGACCGCCAGACCCGCCGGATCAACGGCGCCTGCATCTTCGTGAACAGCCCCGGTTTCGCGGGCGGCGCCGGCTGCGCCCTGCACGCGCTCGCGCTCAAGGAGGGCCGGGAGCCGCTGGAGACCAAGCCGGACGTCTGCTGGCAGCTGCCGATCCGCCGCACCTACGACTGGATCGACCGCCCGGACGACACCCGCTACCTCCAGGTCTCCATCGGCGAGTACGACCGCCGAGGCTGGGGCCCGGGCGGCCACGACCTGCACTGGTGGTGCACCGGCAGCCCGGCGGCGCACGGCGGCCCGGACCCGGTGTACGTCAGCTACCGCCCCGAGCTCACCGAGCTGATGGGCAAGGCGGCGTACGAGGTGCTGGCCGGCCTGTGCGCGGAGCGGATCGCCACCAAGGGCGACCGCAAGGTGGCCCCGCACCCGGCCGACCCGGCCACCCCGGCCAGGAAGCCCAAGCCCACGTCCAAGTCCAAGCTGGCCTGACGCCCGAATCCCCCACCCGCCACCGCCGTTGCCGGGGACAGCAGCCCCGGCAGCCCCCACACCCGGTTACTTGTCGATGTCCCCGACCACGAAGAACATCGAGCCGAGGATCGCCACCATGTCCGCCACCAGCGTCCCCGGCAGCAGCTCGGTCAGCGCCTGGATGTTGTTGAAGGACGCCGAGCGCAGCTTGAGCCGCCACGGCGTCTTGTCGCCGCGCGAGACCAGGTAGTAGCCGTTGATCCCGAGCGGGTTCTCCGTCCAGGCGTAGGTGCTCCCCTCGGGGGCCTTGAGCACCTTGGGCAGCCGCTGGTTGACCGGCCCGGCCGGCAGGGTGGCGAGCTTGTCGAGGCAGGCGTCGGCCAGGTCCAGCGAGTTGACCGTCTGCTCCAGCAGGCACTCGAAGCGGGCGAGGCAGTCGCCCTCCTCGCGGGTGACGACGGTCAGCACCTGCCGCAGCTCCTCGGTGCCGTACGCGAGGTAGGGCTCGTCGCGGCGCAGGTCGAGGTCGAGGCCGCTGGCGCGGGCGATCGGGCCGCTGACGCCGTACGCCTCGGCCTGGGCCCGGGTGAGCACGCCGACGCCGGCGGTGCGGGCGCGGAAGATCTCGTTGCCGAGCACCAGGTCCTCGAAGACCGGCAGCTGGGAGCGGACGACGGCGACGGCGGCGCGGACGCGGCCGAGCCAGCCGGCCGGGAGGTCCTCCTTGAGGCCGCCGACCCGGTTGAACATGTAGTGCATGCGGCCGCCGGAGGCCTCCTCCAGGACGTGCTGGAGGTCCTCGCGGCCGGTGAAGGCGTGGAAGATCGGGGTGATCCCGCCGAGCTCCAGCGGGTAGGAACCGAGGAACATCAGGTGGTTGAGCACCCGGTTGAGCTCGGCGAGCAGGGTGCGGATCCACACCGCCCGCTCGGGGACCTCCATGCCGAGCATCCGCTCGACGCCGAGTACGACGCCGAGTTCGTTGGAGAAGGCGGAGAGCCAGTCGTGCCGGTTGGCCAGCATGATGATCTGCCGGTAGTCGCGGGCCTCGAACAGCTTCTCCGCGCCCCGGTGCATGTAGCCGATCACCGGCTCGGCGGTGACGATGCGCTCGCCGTCGAGCACCAGTCGCAGCCGCAGCACGCCGTGCGTGGCGGGGTGCTGCGGGCCGATGTTGAGCACCATGTCGGTGGTGCCCGCCTCGCTGGTGAAGTTCTCGGCTCCCGCCCCGATGCCGACCGTGGTCTCCCTCATGAGGTCAGAGTCTGCCATCCCACCAGGGTTTCCAAGCTCGTCGGTACCGGCATGCGGACGGCCTGCAAGACCCAGCCGAAGGAGCCGAGCCCGGCACTGTCGGTGAGCTCGGCGCCCTCGCCCGCGCCGGAGAGCGCCCGCAGGTAGGCGACCGGGTCGGTGGAGGCCAGGGCGAGGGCGGGGCGGGCACCGCTCACGCCGAGCGCGCGCAGTGCCTCCCGTTGCGTCGTCCACAGGCTGTGGAGACCGGGGGCGGCGGCGGAGTCGAGGGCGACGTGCGCGGTGACGTCGCAGGAGCCGTCCGGCACCGGCGCGACCTCGCGGCCCTCCCGGAAGCCGGTGCGGGTGGCGAGCGGCGGCCGGCTCCCGGCCAGGTGCCCGTAGTCGACGGCGACGGCCAGGCCGCGGTCCAGCCCGGCGACGGCCCGCGCCCAGGCGGCGTCCCGGGGGCCGCCGAACTCCACGAAGTCCCCGGGGCGGCGCACCGGCCACCAGCGGGCGGCCCAGGCGGCGTCGGCGTCGGAGACCGGCCCGCCGAGCCGTTCCTCCCCGGTCGCGGTGTCGACCTCGACGTAGCGCAGCACCCCGTTCCCGTCGACCTCCCCGGCGTCCAGCGGCACGTTGTCCAGCCACTCGTTGGCGAACAGCAGCCCGGTGAGGCCGCGCGGCAGCTCGTCCGTCCACAGGGCTGTGGACGGCAGGTGGGCCGGCCGGTCCGCGATCTCCACGCCGTACGGGCGCAGCCGGTCCCGGACCTCGGCGGGCAGCGCGTCCAGCACGCCGAGGAGCAGTTCGCCGCGTCCGGCCCCGACGTCGACGAAGGCCAGCTCCTCCGGACGGCCGAGGGCCGCGTCAACCTCCAGCAGCAGCCGTGCCACCGCACGGGCGAAAAGCGGTGAGGCGTGCACCGAGGTGCGGAAGTGCCCGGCGGGGCCCTCCGGCCTGCGGTAGAAGCCGCCGTCCGGGTCGTACAGGGCCTGTTCCATGGCGGGCGCCCACCGCATCCAAGTCATGGAGCGGGACGCTACCGGCCTCCGGGGAGCCCCTCGCAACCGGAGCGAACCGGGGCAGGGGCGTCTCCGACCTACGGAGTAGGACGGATCGCCCTACCGGCGGACCTGGGCACCTCGCGTGACTGCCTACGCTGGAGACGTGCATCGACTCAACGCCTGGCTCCGCCGTCACCCCATGGTGGTCGACGCCGCCTGGGCGGCGATCGTGCTGCTCTTCAGCCTGCTGCCGAACGACAGCTTCCCCGAGGGCTGGCGTTTCGACGCTCAGATCCTGCTGGCCGTGCTGCTGCCCGCGCTGATGGTCTTCCGCCGGCGGTACCCGGACGTCACCGTGGCGGCCGCCGCCGGGGTCGGGCTCGGCCAGGTGGCCGCCGACGTCGACCCGGCCGCCTCCTCCATCGCCTACCTGGTGTTCGCCTACACCGGCGCCGCGTTCGGGCAGGCCTGGACGTCCCGGCTGGCGCTGGCGGCGGGGCTGGCCGCGGGTCCGCTGGTGTTCTGGCGGCTGCACCCGAGCAAGACGCACCTCTCGGAGGACGGCAACACCGTCATCCAGACCCCGTACAGCGTGGGCGAGGCGGCGTTGCTCATGCTGCTGATGAGCACGCCGTTCATCCTCTGCTGGGCGTGGGGCCGGCTGACCAGGGTGCGCCGCGCCTACCTGACCGAGTTGGAGGACCGCGCGGCCCGGCTGGAGCGCGAGCGGGACGCGCAGGCCAAGGTGGCGGTCGCCGCCGAGCGGGCGCGGATCGCGCGCGAGCTGCACGACGTGGTCGCGCACAACGTCTCGGTCATGATCGTCCAGGCCGACGGCGCCGCGTACGTGCTGGACAACTCGCCGCAGCAGGCCAAGGAGGCGCTCGGCACGATCGCCTCCACCGGCCGGCAGGCGCTGGTCGAGATGCGCCGCCTGCTGGGCGTGCTGCGCACCGCCGACACCGCCGAGGAGTACGTGCCGCAGCCGGGCGTCGAGGAGCTGCCGGAGCTGCTGGAGCAGGTCCGCACGGCCGGGCTGACGGTGGACTACGCGACCTCCGGGGACCCGCGCGAACTGCCCCGCGGCGTCGAGCTGACGGTGTACCGGATCGTCCAGGAGGCGCTGACCAACGTCCGCAAGCACGGCGGCCCGCACGTGCACGCCCGGGTCGCGGTCGACTTCGGCGAGCGCGAACTGGCCGTCCTGGTCGAGGACGACGGGCGCGGCACCACCGACGAGCAGTTGGCCGCCGGCGGCACGGACGGCCTCGGGCACGGCCTGATCGGCATGCGCGAGCGGGTCGGCATGGTCAGCGGCAGCCTCGACGTGGGCCCGCGCCCCGGCGGCGGCTTCCGGATCCGCGCCGTGCTCCCGCTCAAGGCGGCACACTGACCCCCTGCCTGTTCTCGGAGCTTAGGAGCCACCTTGACCATCCGCGTGATGCTTGTCGACGACCAGGAGCTGCTGCGCACCGGTTTCCGGATGATCCTTCAGTCGCAGGGCGACATCGAGATCGCCGCCGAGGCCGGTGACGGCGCCCAGGCCCTGGAACGGCTGCGGCACACGCCGGTGGACGTGATCCTGATGGACGTCCGGATGCCGCGCCTGGACGGCGTGCAGGCCACCCGCCGGATCTGCCTCGCGGACGACGGCAGCCCGCTGCCGAACGCCCCGCACGTGCTCATCCTCACCACCTTCGACCTGGACGAGTACGCCTTCGCCGCGCTCAAGGCCGGGGCCAGCGGCTTCCTGCTCAAGGACGTGCCGCCGACCGAGCTGGTGGCCGCGATCCGGGCGGTGCACGGCGGGGACGCGGTGGTCGCGCCGACCACCACCCGCCGCATGATCGACCGCTTCGCCGAGGTGCTGCCCACCCCGCACAGCGCCCCCGGCTCGGACGTCCTCGGCCCGCTCACCGAGCGCGAGCGAGAGGTGTTCCTGCTGGTCGCCCAGGGGCTGTCGAACGGGGAGATCGCGGCCCGGCTGGTGCTCTCCGAGGCGACCGTGAAGACGCACGTCGGCCGGATCCTGGCCAAGCTCGACCTGCGCGACCGGGTGCAGGCCGTGGTCCTGGCGTACGAGGCGGGGCTGATCCGGGCCGGCGCAGCCGACTGAAACCCCGCCGGCCGCCCGTAGAATGGGCCGGTACGTCCGGTACCCAGGGTGGACCGGAACGGAGATCAGGACAAAGGTGGACGCGTGAGTCCGTCCGACTTCGCCGACCACGGCGAGTTCGCCCCGCTCGCCGACGGCTTCGGCGACCCGACCGACCCGGGCAACCGGCCGGCCCGGCTGGCCGTCGGCGTGGTCGGCACCGGCCGGGTCGGCCCGGCGCTGGGCGCCGCCCTGCAACTCGCCGGGCACACCGTGGTCGCCGCCTCCGGGGTCTCCACCACCTCCCGCCGCCGGGCCGAGGCGCTGCTGCCGGGCGTGCGGATCGTCACCCCGCCGCAGGTGCTGGCCGCCGCCGACCTGGTGCTGCTCACCGTGCCCGACGACGCGCTGGCCGACCTGGTGGCCGGGCTCGCCGCGACCGGCGCGATCCGCCCCGGGCAGCTGGTCGTGCACACCTCCGGCGCGCACGGCGTCGCCGTCCTGGAGCCCGCGACCCGGGTCGGGGCGCTGCCGCTGGCACTGCACCCGGCGATGACCTTCACCGGCACCTCGGTGGACCTGGACCGGCTGGCCGGCTGCCCGTTCGGGGTGACCGCGCCCGAGGAGCTGCGGCCGGTCGCCGAGGCGCTGGTGGTGGAGATGGGCGGCGAGCCGGAGTGGGTCCCGGAGGACGTCCGCCCGCTGTACCACACGGCCCTCGCGCACGGTGCGAACCACCTGGTCACGCTGGTCGCGCAGGCGATGGACCTGCTGCGCACGGCTGGCGTCGCGGAGCCCGGCCGGCTGCTCGGCCCGCTGCTGGGCGCCGCCCTGGACAACAGCCTGCGCTCCGGCGACGCGGCCCTCACCGGCCCGGTCGCCCGGGGCGACGCGGGCACCGTGCGGCGCCACCTGGCGCAGCTCAGTACGGTGTCCCCGGACATCCCGGCGGCGTACCGGGCGATGGCCCGCGCCACCGCCCAGCGGGCGCTCGCCCGCGGGACGATCGACGAAGCGTCGGCGGCGGCGCTGCTGGACGTACTGAACGAGGAGAAGCCGTAGAGATGGCACGCGGAAAGCAGCCGGGCAAGGCCCAGCGGACGCCGAAGGTCCACCGGGCCGTGGTCACCCGTACCGTGGACGACTTCGAGGCCGCGTTCTGGCCGGACGAGCAGCCGGTCGACAACGCCGTCGTGATGACCATGGGCGCCCTGCACGAGGGCCACGCCGCGCTGATCCGGGCCGCCCGCAAGCAGGTCGGCCGGGACGGCCGGGTCGCGGTGACGGTGTTCGTCAACCCGCTGCAGTTCGGCGCGAACGAGGACCTGGAGCGCTACCCGCGCACCCTGGACGACGACGTGCGGCTGGCCGAGGAGAACGGCGCCGACGTGGTCTTCGCGCCCTCCGTCGACGAGGTGTACCCGAACGGCGAGCCGCAGGTGCGTCTGTCGGCCGGCCCGATGGGCGAGCGCTTCGAGGGCGCCACCCGGCCCGGCCACTTCGACGGCGTGCTGACCGTGGTCGCCAAGCTGCTGCACATCACCGACCCGGACTTCGCGTTCTTCGGCGAGAAGGACGCCCAGCAGCTGGCGGTCATCCAGCGGATGGTCGCCGACCTGGACTTCGACGTGGAGATCGTCGGCGTGCCGACCGTCCGCGAGGAGGACGGCCTGGCGCTGTCCTCGCGCAACCGCTACCTCTCCGAGGCGGAGCGCGGCCACGCCCTCGCGCTCTCCAAGGCGCTGTTCGCCGGCCGCGACGTGGCCGCGCAGGGCCCCAAGGCCGTACGGGAGGCCGCCTCGGCCGCCCTGGACGGCGCCGAGGGTGTCACCCTTGACTACCTCGCCCTGATCGACCCGCACGCCTTCACCGAGGCGCCGGACGACTTCCAGGGCGAGGCGGTGCTGGCCGTCGCCGCGAAGGTGGGCACCACCCGCCTGATCGACAACGTTCGCATCATCGTTCGGTAAGACCGGTTCGAAGTACTCCCCTTCAGGCATGCACTCACAGGAGGCGTGACCCGCAATGCTCCGCACCATGCTCAAGTCCAAGATCCACCGGGCCACCGTGACCCAGGCCGACCTGCACTACGTCGGCTCCGTCACGGTGGACGAGGACCTGCTGGACGCCGCCGACCTGCTCCCCGGTGAGCTGGTCCACATCGTCGACATCAACAACGGTGCCCGGCTGGAGACCTACACCATCGCCGGCCCGCGGGGCACCGGCGTGATCGGCATCAACGGCGCCGCCGCCCGTCTGGTCCACCCCGGCGACCTGGTCATACTCATCGCCTACGGGCAGATGGACACGGCCGAGGCCAAGGGCTACCAGCCGAAGATCGTCTTCGTGGACGAGCAGAACCGGATCACCGGCCTGGGCGGCGACCCGGCCGATGCGCCGGAGGGCAGCGGACTGCTCCGCGGCGACGCGGCGTACGGTGACGGCAACGGCGCGGCCACCGCCGTCGCGCACTGAAGGAGCCACTGAAGTCATGTCCGTCACGCAGCGCCTCACCGCCCCCGCTCCCGGCTGGACCACCACCACCGACGTGGTCGTGGTCGGCTCCGGGGTGGCCGGCCTCACCGTCGCCCTCAACGTCCGCAAGGCCGGCCTGCGGGCCTTGGTGGTCACCAAGGCGATGCTGGACGACGGCTCCACCCGCTGGGCCCAGGGCGGCGTCGCCGCCGCCCTGGGCGAGGGCGACACCCCCGGCCAGCACCTCGACGACACCCTGGTGGCCGGCGCCGGACTCTGCGACGAGGAGGCCGTCCGCACCCTCGTCACCGAGGGCCCGGACGCCGTCCGCCGGCTGATCGCCACCGGCGCCGACTTCGACCGCGGCGACGACGGCGAGATCCTCCTCACCCGCGAGGGCGGCCACCACCGCCGCCGGATCGTGCACGCCGGCGGGGACGCCACCGGCGCCGAGATATCCCGCGCCCTGGTCGCCGCCGTCCGCAGCGACCCCGGCATCGAGCTGATCGAGCACGCCCTCGTCCTCGACCTGCTCACCGACGCCGACGGCCACGCCGCCGGCCTCACCCTGCACGTCATGGGCGAGGGCCAGCGCGACGGCGTCGGCGCCGTCCGGGCCCGCGCCGTGGTGCTCGCCACCGGCGGCATGGGCCAGGTCTTCTCCGCCACCACCAACCCGGCGGTCTCCACCGGCGACGGCGTGGCGCTCGCGCTGCGGGCCGGCGCCGCCGTCACCGACCTGGAGTTCGTCCAGTTCCACCCCACCGTGCTCTGGCTCGGCCCCGAGGCCGAGGGCCAGCAGCCGCTGGTCTCCGAGGCGGTCCGCGGCGAGGGCGCCCACCTGGTGGACGCGGACGGCGTCCGCTTCATGGTCGGGCAGCACGAGCTGGCCGAACTGGCCCCGCGCGACATCGTCGCCAAGGCCATCACCCGGCGCATGCAGGAACAGGGCGCCGAGCACATGTACCTGGACGGGCGGCACTTCGGCGCCGAGATGTGGGAGCAGCGCTTCCCGACCATCCTCGCCTCCTGCCGCGCCAACGGCATCGACCCGGTCACCGAGCCGATCCCGGTCGCCCCGGCCGCGCACTTCGCCTCCGGCGGCGTCCGCACCGACCAGCACGGCCGCACCACCGTCCCCGGCCTGTACGCGTGCGGCGAGGTCGCCTGCACCGGCGTGCACGGCGCCAACCGGCTGGCCTCCAACTCGCTGCTGGAGGGCCTGGTCTTCGCCGAGCGGATCGCCGCCGACCTGGCCGAGCGGCACCGCGCGGGCGAGCTGCCCGAGCGGTCGGTGGACGTCGCCGCCGCGCGGGCCGCGCGCCCGGTGCCGCTGCCCCCGTCCGAGGCGCGCGCCGAGATCCAGCGGCTGATGTCGCGCGGCGCGGGCGTGCTGCGCTCGGCCGCGTCGATGGCCGACGCCGCGGCCGGGCTCGCGCTGATCGCCGAGCAGGCCTACGCGCACGTCGCCGAGGAGAAGCCCGCCGACCCCCGGGTGGAGACCTGGGAGGCCGCCAACCTGCTGCTGGTCTCCACCGCACTGGTGGCGGCCGCCGCACAGCGTGCGGAGACCCGCGGCTGCCACTGGCGCGAGGACTTCCCGGAGCGCGACGACGCGCACTGGCGCCGCCACCTGATCACCACCCTCACCGCCTCCGGCGACCCCGTCAGCACCCCTGAGGAGCAGTAGAACCATGACCCACTCCCACGAGGAACTCCCCCTGGCCGACGCGCAGGGCGGCGGCTGCGGGGACGGCTGCGCCTGCGGCGACGGCGAGGGCTACGAGACCGGCCTGGACCCGCAGCTGGCCGAGCTGCTGGAGGAGGCCGGGCTGGACCCGATCGAGGTCGAGGACGTCGCCACCCTGGCGCTGGCCGAGGACCTGGCCGGCGGCGAGGACGTCACCTCGGTCGCCACGGTGCCCGCGGAGGCCGTCGCCACCGCCGACTTCACCGCCCGCGAGGCCGGCGTGGTGGCCGGCCTGCGGATCGCCGAGGCGGTCGTCTCGCTGGTCTGCGAGGAGGAGTTCGAGGTCGAGCGGCACGTCCAGGACGGCGAGCGGGTGGAAGCCGGCCAGGTGCTGCTCTCGGTCCGCTCCCGCACCCGGGACCTGCTGACCGCCGAGCGCAGCGCGCTCAACCTGCTCTGCCACCTGTCCGGCATCGCCACCGCCACCCGGGCCTGGGCGGACGCCCTGGAGGGCACCGGCGCGGTCGTCCGGGACACCCGCAAGACCACCCCGGGCCTGCGCGCGCTGGAGAAGTTCGCGGTGCGCTGCGGCGGCGGCGCCAACCACCGGATGGCGCTCTCCGACGCCGCCCTGGTGAAGGACAACCACGTGGTCGCGGCCGGCGGCGTGGCCGAGGCGTTCCGGGCCGTCAAGGCCGCCTACCCCGACCTGCCGGTCGAGGTCGAGGTCGACACCCTGGAGCAGATCCCGCCGGTGCTGGAGGCCGGGGCCGACCTGATCCTGCTGGACAACTTCACCGTCCCGCAGCTGAAGGAGGCCGTCGAACTGGTGGCCGGCCGGGCGCGGCTGGAGGCCTCCGGCGGACTGACCCTGGCCACCGCGCGCGAGGTCGCCCAGACTGGTGTCGACTACCTGGCCGTGGGCGCGCTCACGCACTCCTCGCCGATCCTGGACATCGGCCTGGACCTGCGCGCCTGATCACCTGATCGCCCCTCACGCAGAAAGCGCCTCATGCTCCTCACCATCGACGTCGGCAACACCCAGACCACGCTTGGCCTGTTCGACGGCGAGGAGGTCGTGGAACACTGGCGGATCTCCACCGATCCGCGCCGCACCGCCGATGAACTGGCCGTGCTGCTCCAGGGGTTGATGGGCAACCACACCGCTGTGCGGGAGGCCGCGGTGGAGGGCCTGGCGATCTGTTCGTCCGTACCCGCCGTGCTCCACGAGCTCCGCGAGGTGACCCGCCGCTACTACGGCGACGTCCCCGCGGTGATCGTGGAGCCGGGGGTGAAGACCGGGGTGCACGTCCTGATGGACAACCCCAAGGAGGTCGGCGCCGACCGGATCGTCAACGCGCTGGCCGCCAACCACCTGTACGGCGGCCCGTGCATCGTGGTCGACTTCGGCACCGCCACCACCTTCGACGCGATCAACGCGCGCGGCGACTACGTCGGCGGCGCGATCGCCCCCGGGATCGAGATCTCGGTGGACGCCCTCAGCTGGCGCGGCGCCCTGCTGCGCAAGATCGAGCTGACCCGGCCGCGCAACGTGATCGGCAAGAACACCGTCGAGGGCATGCAGTCCGGCATCCTGTACGGCTTCGCCGGGCAGGTCGACGGCCTGGTCGAGCGGATGGCCCGGGAGCTGGCCAAGGACCCGGACGACGTCCAGGTGATCGCCACCGGCGGCCTGGCCCCGCTGGTCCTCGGCGAGGCCTCGACCATCGACGTGCACGAGCCCTGGCTGACCCTGATCGGCCTGCGGCTCGTCTACGAACGCAACAAGCCCAGCTGACCGGAGGGCCGTCAGGCCGAACGTGGGTGTCCGGCGCGAGGTTACCGACAAATCGGATATTCCTCACGTAGTGTCAACCCATGCCTACGCCACACGGATCGCGCGGCGGCATGGCCTTCAGCGCCGACGAAGTCCGCGTGCTGCGCCGCGCCCTCGCCCAAGCCCTGCACCCCACCGTCCCCCTCCATCCGCACGGCTTCGACCGCCCGGCCCTCACCGGCCCGGGCGCCGAGCTGTGGGCGGAGGACGTCCAGGACGCGCTGCGCCTGACCGAGGCCATCGACGAGGCCGTCCAGGAGGGCGGCCGGTTGCGCGCCTTCCTGCTCGCCGACCTCGGCCGGTACCGGGCGGCCCTGCCCGGCAGCGCCGGCGGCTACCTGGAACGGCTGGAGGAGGCCGTCACCGACGGTTACCTGCCCGGCCCCGAGGACCTCACCGCGCTGCGCGGGCTGACCCGCCAGCCGTGCGGCCAGAGCGAGCGCTCCCGCCGTTCCCGGCTGGCCGGGCGCTGCCACGCGCTGGCCGAGGCCGCCGTCCGCGAACGGCTCGCGCTCACCGCCGGACAGCCGCGCCACCTGGTCGCCGTACCGAGCCCCACCGCACGCCCGAGCAGTCTCCCCACCCCTGTAGGAGGACGGACCACGATGAGCAGCACCGACGCCCGCGCCGAGCAGCCGGCCGCTCCGCAGACCCCGCCCCACCCGCACCGGATGCCCACCCCGGCCGAGCTCTTCGGCCGCCGCCCCAAGCCCCCGACCCACCCGGCCCCGCCCGCCGCCGCGGCGCCCGAGGAGGTCGAGCTGGCCACCGGCACCGGCTGAGCCGCACCCGCCTCGTGAGGGGAGACCGTCGTCACGGTCTCCCCTCCGCGTTATCCCGTGGCGGAGCACGGTGTGTGGCTGGCTACCCTTGTGGGGTGAGCGATCAGAGCCTTGTTCCCGCGACCGACGACCTTCCCGAGCAGATGCGCGTCCGGCGCGAGAAGCTCGACCGGCTCCGGGCGGCCGGTGTCGACCCGTACCCGGTCGGTTTCCCCCGCACCAGCACCATCGCGGACCTGCGTGCCAAGCACCCGGACCTGGAGCCCGACACCGCCACCGGTGAGCGGGTCGGCATCACCGGCCGGGTGATCCTCTCCCGCACCGGCGGCAAGCTGTGCTTCGCCACCCTGCGCGACGGCACCGGCGACCTCCAGGTGATGTTCTCCCTGGACAAGCTGGGCGACGAGCGGCTGGCCGCCTGGAAGTCCGACATCGACCTCGGCGACCAGGTCGGCGTCGAGGGCGAGGTGATCACCTCCCGGCGCGGCGAGCTGTCGGTGATGGTGGACCGCTGGGAGCTCACCGCCAAGTGCCTGCGTCCGCTGCCGGACAAGCACAAGGGCCTGACCGACCCGGAGGCCCGGGTCCGCCAGCGGTACGTCGACCTGATCGTCAACCCCGAGGCCCGCGAGATCCTGCACCTGCGCAGCAAGGTCGTCCGCTCGATCCGCCGCACCTACGAGGACCGCGGCTACATCGAGGTCGAGACCCCGATGCTCCAGCCGGTGCACGGCGGCGCCAACGCGCGTCCGTTCAAGACCCACATCAACGCGTACGACATCGACCTCTACATGCGCATCGCGCCCGAGCTGTACCTCAAGCGGCTGGTGGTCGGCGGCGCCGAGAAGGTCTTCGAGATCAACCGCAACTTCCGCAACGAGGGCGCGGACTCCACCCACAACCCGGAGTTCACCTCGCTGGAGTCGTACGAGGCGTACGGCGACTACGACACCCAGGCCGAGCTGATCCGCGAGACGATCGTCAACGCGGCCCGGGACGCGCTGGGCACCACGGTGATCAAGGGCGTGGACGCGCACGGCGTCGAGCACGAGATCGACCTGGCCGAGCCGTGGGAGGAGGTCAGCGTCTACCCGGGCATCTCCGCCCGCCTGGGCGTCGAGGTCACCCCGGAGACCGGTGTCGAGGAGCTGCGCAAGCTGGCCTTCGACCACAACATCCCGTTCGAGAAGTCCTGGGGCCACGGTCAGATCGTGCTGGAGATGGTCGAGCGCCTGCTGGAGGAGAACGCCGTCCGGCCGACCTTCATCAAGGACTACCCGACCGAGGTCTCCCCGCTGACCCGCGAGCACCGCTCGATCGCCGGCGTGGCCGAGAAGTGGGACCTGGTGATCTTCGGCACCGAGATCGGCACCGCCTACTCCGAGCTGGTCGACCCGGTCGAGCAGCGCGCCCGCCTCACCGCGCAGTCGCTGCTGGCGGCCGGCGGCGACGTCGAGGCGATGCAGGTGGACGAGGACTTCCTGCGCGCCCTGGAGTACGCGATGCCGCCGACCGGTGGCCTCGGCCTCGGCGTGGACCGCCTGATCATGCTGCTGACCGGCAAGAACATCCGGGAGACCGTGCTCTTCCCGCTGGTGAAGCCGGAGCCGAAGGCCTCCGCCGCCGCGGCGGAGAAGACCGAGGAGGAGTGACCTGATGGACTACGTCAGCGCGATCGTGCCGCCGCTGGTCATGGCGATCGGCTTCGGGTTCCTGGTGCGGGCCATCGTCCGCAGCCAGGGCGGTGCCCAGAAGGCCAAGGAAGACCTCGACTGACCCACGGGCGAAGCCGCGACCGACGCCGTCAGCCGCCCGAACGACCACCGCGCCGCCATTCCCGATTCCGGGGGTGGCGGCGCGCCGGTTTGGCGCACTTCACAAGATTTGCCCCATTCACTCCCTATCCTGGCCGCACTATGGTCCGGCAACTCGGCGAACTTGAGAACGCCATCATGACCCGGGTGTGGCAGTGGAACCGACCGGTGACGGTTCGCGAGGTTCTCCTGGATCTGCGGTCGGAACGCGAAATCGCCTACACCACGGTGATGACCGTCCTGGACAAGCTGCACAGAAAGGGCTGGTTGCGCCGGGAGCGGGCCGGCCGGGCCTATCGATATGAACCGGTGTCCTCGCGTGAGGCGTACACGGCGGCCCTGATGAACGACGCCTGGGCCACCAGCGACAATCCGGCGGCGGCCCTGGTGCACTTCTTCGGCCTGATGTCGCCGGAGCAGCGCGAGGCACTCCGGGACGCCTTGCGGGTGGCCGCTCTGTTCCCGTCCGATCCGCCGCCCGCGGATTCCGCCGAGCCCGGACCGGATACCGGGGAGACCGAGCCGGGCGCGACACGATAACGTCCCGCCATGGAGGTCACCATCCGCCGCGCGCGGACCACGGACGTGCGGGCAGTGCGCAGGCTCATCGACGCCTACTCGCCCGACGGCATTCTGCTGGACAAGCCCACAGTCACACTGTTCGAATCCGTCCAGGAGTTCTGGGTCGCGGAACGCGACGACAACGGCGTGGTGGTGGCCTGCGGCGCGCTGCACGTGATGTGGGAGGATCTCGCCGAGGTCCGCACCCTCGCGGTGGATCCGTCCTGCCGTGGCTTCGGGCTCGGACATCTGCTGCTGGAGAAGCTGTTGCAGACCGCGCGCTGGCTGGGCGTCCGTCGGATTTTCTGCTTGACGTTCGAGGTTCCGTTCTTCGCGAAACACGGTTTCGTCGAGATCGGCGAGCTCCAGGAAACCGATGATGGTACGACAGACCCGGCGGCGATCGCTACGGATGTCTATGAAGAACTCCTCCGCTCGTACGATGAAGGTGTCGCGGAGTTCCTCGACCTGGAGCGGGTGAAGCCGAACACTCTGGGCAACTCGCGCATGCTGCTGCACCTCTGAGCGGCTCGGCACCGGGCAGGGGTTTGTGTTTTCCGGTGAAAGGCGCTTTCCTTTCCTTAGGCAATGGGTCGTTTAGCGGAAAGGGAAGCCCGTGGCACAGAGGGTGCAGGTCATTCTTGAAGACGATCTCGACGGCGGTTCGGCGGACGAGACGGTGACGTTCGCGCTCGACGGCGTTGCCTACGAGATCGACCTGAAGAGCGCGAACGCGGACAAGCTGCGCGGTCTGCTCGCGCCGTACGTGGAGAAGGGCCGCAAGCAGAGCGGCCGCCTGGCCGGCGCCCGCCGTCCGGTCCGCGGCGCCACGCCGCGCCCGGGTGCCGGCGCCCCGGACACCGCGAAGATCCGCGCGTGGGCCAAGGAGCAGGGCCTGGAGGTCAACGACCGGGGCCGGGTGCCGAGCGGCGTCCGCAAGGCCTACGAGGACGCCAACGCGTCCTGATCCCGGCGCCGCCGGACCGCCGGAGCGGGTGCGGGGCCCCGGCGGCCGCGCACGGCGCCGACGACACACGCGCGGGGCGCGGAGGAGTCTCCTCCGCGCCCCGCGGCGCGCGTCCGACCGGCCGTTCCGCCGCCCGCGCCGGGCGGTGTCCGGGGTGCGGGCTCGGGCGGCGGAACAATCACGAGCTGTGCAACGCTGTAGGGGCGAAGCGGTAACGCCGGCACCACCGGGATGGCGTACCGGCCACCGCGGCCGCCGCTGAACCACCGTCACCGCGGCCCGACTTCTCGCCAGGCGAACACCGCCACCGCGGAAACTGCGCGAGAACCGCCCCGATACCGGGTATGAATGCAGGTGGACGGGTTCTCGGACCCGTCCAGGGGCAGTATGCGCGACCGGCCGGAGAGGGTCCGGCTCCGCCCCGGCGACTCTTGTTCGCCGATGGCGTAGCGGTATCCGGTGCATCCGGCCCACCTGTGGGAACACCGATTCCCAGCATCAGGTTGGGATTGGTGTCGGCTGGTCGCGCAGCATCTCGCTCCCGTACCGGGGAGTGAATCCGTGGGCCGCGCCGCTGAGCGGGACTAGCATGCGGAAGGACAGGGCGGGGACCGACCCCGAACTGCCCGACCGCTCTGAGGAGCGATAAACGATGTTCGAGAGGTTCACCGACCGCGCGCGGCGGGTTGTCGTCCTGGCTCAGGAAGAAGCCCGGATGCTCAACCACAACTACATCGGCACCGAGCACATCCTCCTGGGTCTGATCCACGAGGGCGAGGGCGTCGCCGCTAAGGCCCTGGAGAGCCTCGGGATTTCTCTTGAGGCCGTACGCCAGCAGGTCGAGGAGATCATCGGCCAGGGCCAGCAGGCCCCGTCCGGCCACATTCCCTTCACGCCCCGGGCGAAGAAGGTCCTGGAGCTGTCGCTCCGCGAGGCCCTGCAGCTCGGCCACAACTACATCGGCACCGAGCACATCCTGCTCGGCCTGATCCGCGAGGGCGAGGGCGTCGCCGCCCAGGTCCTGGTCAAGCTGGGTGCCGACCTCAACCGGGTGCGCCAGCAGGTCATCCAGCTGCTCTCCGGCTACCAGACCGGTGGCGGCAAGGAGTCGGCCACGGCCGGCGGGCCCGCCGAGGGCACCCCGTCGACCTCGCTGGTCCTGGACCAGTTCGGCCGCAACCTCACCCAGGCCGCCCGCGAGGCCAAGCTCGACCCGGTCATCGGGCGCGAGAAGGAGATCGAGCGGGTCATGCAGGTGCTGTCCCGCCGCACCAAGAACAACCCGGTCCTGATCGGTGAGCCCGGCGTCGGCAAGACCGCCGTGGTCGAGGGCCTGGCGCAGGCGATCGTCAAGGGCGAGGTCCCGGAGACGCTCAAGGACAAGCAGCTCTACACGCTGGACCTGGGCGCCCTGGTGGCCGGCTCGCGCTACCGCGGTGACTTCGAGGAGCGCCTGAAGAAGGTGCTCAAGGAGATCCGCACCCGCGGCGACATCATCCTGTTCATCGACGAGCTGCACACCCTGGTCGGCGCGGGCGCCGCCGAGGGCGCCATCGACGCCGCCAGCATCCTCAAGCCGATGCTGGCCCGCGGCGAGCTGCAGACCATCGGTGCCACCACCCTGGACGAGTACCGCAAGCACCTGGAGAAGGACGCCGCGCTGGAGCGCCGCTTCCAGCCGATCCAGGTCGCCGAGCCCTCGCTGCCGCACACCATCGAGATCCTCAAGGGTCTGCGCGACCGGTACGAGGCCCACCACCGGGTCTCCATCACGGACGCCGCCCTGGTCGCCGCCGCCACCCTGGCCGACCGGTACATCTCGGACCGCTTCCTGCCGGACAAGGCCATCGACCTGATCGACGAGGCCGGCTCCCGGATGCGCATCCGCCGGATGACCGCGCCGCCGGACCTGCGCGAGTTCGACGAGAAGATCGCCGACGTGCGCCGCGAGAAGGAGAGCGCGATCGACGCGCAGGACTTCGAGAAGGCCGCGTCCCTGCGCGACGACGAGAAGCAGCTCCTCCAGGCCAAGGCCAAGCGCGAGAAGGAGTGGAAGGCCGGCGACATGGACGTCGTCGCGGAGGTCAACGAGGAGCTCATCGCCGAGGTCCTGGCCACCGCCACCGGCATCCCGGTCTTCAAGCTGACCGAGGAGGAGACCTCGCGCCTGCTGCGCATGGAGGACGAGCTGCACAAGCGCGTCATCGGCCAGAAGGACGCCATCAAGGCGCTCTCCCAGGCCATCCGGCGTACCCGCGCGGGCCTCAAGGACCCGAAGCGCCCCGGCGGCTCGTTCATCTTCGCCGGCCCGTCCGGTGTCGGTAAGACCGAGCTGTCCAAGACGCTCGCCGAGTTCCTCTTCGGGGACGAGGACGCGCTGATCGCGCTCGACATGTCCGAGTTCTCGGAGAAGCACACCGTCTCCCGGCTCTTCGGTTCGCCCCCCGGCTACGTGGGCTACGAGGAGGGCGGCCAGCTGACCGAGAAGGTGCGCCGCAAGCCGTTCTCCGTGGTCCTCTTCGACGAGGTCGAGAAGGCCCACCCTGACATCTTCAACTCGCTGCTCCAGATCCTGGAGGACGGTCGCCTGACCGACTCCCAGGGCCGCGTGGTCGACTTCAAGAACACCGTCATCATCATGACGACCAACCTCGGCACCCGGGACATCTCCAAGGGCTTCAACCTCGGCTTCGCGGCCACGGGCGACACCCAGACCGGGTACGAGCGGATGAAGGCGAAGGTCGGCGAGGAGCTCAAGCAGCACTTCCGCCCCGAGTTCCTGAACCGCGTCGACGACATCGTGGTGTTCCACCAGCTGTCCGAGGACGACATCATCCAGATCGTCGACCTGATGATCGCCAAGGTGGACGAGCGGCTCAAGGACAAGGACATGGGCCTGGAGCTCAGCGTCGAGGCCAAGAAGCTGCTGGCCAAGCGCGGCTACGACCCGATCCTGGGTGCCCGTCCGCTGCGCCGCACCATCCAGCGCGAGATCGAGGACCACCTCTCCGAGAAGATCCTCTTCGGCGAGCTGCGGGCCGGCCACATCGTCGTCGTGGACGTCGAGGGCGAGGGCAAGGAAGCCAAGTTCACCTTCCGCGGCGAGGAGAAGTCGGCCGTCGCGGACACCCCCGCCGCTGTTGCCTCGTCCGGTCCGGACCTGACGAAGTAGCAACATTTAACAGACAACTTCACAGCAACCGAGCCCCCGGCATTCGTGCCGGGGGCTCGGTGCTTCCCGTACGACCCGATCCGGGGGCGGCGGGGCCCGGGGCGGGCGGCCCGACGGCTGGCTGGTGCGGGTGCGTCCCGTTTCTCAGTAAGGATTAACGAACATACGGTTGACATATGGTCAGCTGATGGGAAGTCGCGGAGCATAGCGGCGTGGCCATGCCATGGTCAAGGTCTATCTTTTCCGTCCACGCTTGGATCAAATGACGTCCACCTGTCTTTCATTTTGGTTTGCCGGGCTTTGGCCATGAGCTGGCCCCGGTCGGGGAGGACGTCACAACGTTGAAGCACATCAGGAGAACCGCTGCGGTCGCGACCGCCGCAGCGGTCATAGTCACGCTCGGCGCGGGCCTGTTCCCCAGCGCCGCCGTCGCCGCCGGTTCGGCCCCCGTGCCGACCGACCCGGCTGACGCCGTCCAGGCCAACCAGGTCGACCACAACCTGCCGGGCCCGCTGACCGAGAAGGTCGAGGCCGAGCAGAAGGCCGCCACCGAGCAGCTGCTCGCCGGCACGGCCCAGGTCGAGGAGCACGGCGGCGGTTCCAGCATCAAGCTGGGCAAGGACAAGTACGTGGAGCTCGCCCGCGAGCGCACGGACAAGATCTTCACCATCCTCGTCGACTTCGGCGACCAGGTGGACAACACCACCAAGACCGCCGACGGCAAGCTCAAGTACGGCGGCACCCCGGGCCCGCAGCACAACCAGATCGAGAAGCCGGACCCGGCCACCAACAACTCGACCGCCTGGCAGGCCGACTACAACCAGGCCCACTTCCAGGACATGTACTTCTCGAAGGACAAGCCTTCGCTGAAGACGTACTACGAGAAGCAGTCCTCGGGCCGCTACTCGGTGGACGGTCAGGTCACCGACTGGGTGCGCGTGCCGTGGAACGAGGCCCGTTACGGCTCGAACTACTGCGGTCAGCACATCTGCGCCAACGCGCAGGACCTGATCCGCGACGCCGTCGACATCTGGTACAAGGACCAGCTGGCGAAGGGTCAGACGGTCGAGCAGATCAAGGCGACCCTGGCTCAGTACGACAAGTGGGACCGGTACGACTACAACCACAACGGCAACTTCAACGAGCCGGACGGTTACATCGACCACTTCCAGATCGTGCACGCCGGTGAGGACGAGTCGGCCGGCGGCGGCAAGCAGGGCACCGACGCGCTCTGGGCCCACCGCTCGTACGTCTACGGCACCCAGGCCGGCTCCACCGGCCCGGCCGACAACAAGCTCGGCGGCGTCCAGGTCGGCGACACCGGCCTGTGGATCGGCGACTACACCATGCAGCCCGAGAACGGCGGCCTCGGTGTCTTCGCCCACGAGTACGGCCACGACCTCGGTCTGCCGGACCTCTACGACACCGCCGGCACCGGCATCGACAACTCGGTCGGTTTCTGGTCGATCATGTCCTCCGGCTCCTGGCTCGGCCAGGGCAAGGACAGCATCGGCGACATGCCGAACGACTTCGACGCCTGGAGCAAGCTCAAGCTCGGCTGGCTGAAGTACGACAAGGCCAAGGCCGGCACCGAGTCGACCCACCACATCGGCCCGGTCGAGTACAACTCCAAGCTGCCGCAGGCCCTGGTCGTCGACCTGCCGAAGAAGACCGTCACCACCGAGATCAACACCCCGTTCGCGGGTGCCAACGAGTGGTGGAGCGGCTCCGCCGACAACCTCGACGTCACGCTGACCCGTGACCTCGACCTGACCGGCAAGGCCAAGGCCAGCCTGAACGCCAAGGCCTGGTACGACCTGGAGCAGGACTTCGACTACGCCTACGCCGAGGTCTCGACCGACGGTGGCGCCAACTGGACCGCCGTGGACGGCACCTTCAACGGTGTGGCCATCCCGAAGAACGCCGCTGCCAAGGCCGGTCTGACCGGCAACTCGGGCGGCAAGTGGGGCGACCTGTCCTTCCCGCTGGACGCCTACGCCGGCAAGGCCATCAAGGTCCGCTTCCACAACACCACCGACGGCGGCCTGCACCTCAAGGGTGTGGCGCTGGACGACATCAGCATCGTCGTCGACGGCTCCACCGTCTTCACCGACGGTGCCGAGAACGGTGACAACGGCTGGGCCGCCAAGGGCTTCTCGCGCATCAGCGGCAAGTTCTCCAAGGACTACGCCCAGTACTACATCGCCGAGAACCGTCAGTGGATCTCCTTCGACGAGACCCTGAAGACCGGCCCGTACAACTTCGGCTTCGGCAACACCAAGCCGGGCTGGGTCGAGCACTACTCCTACCAGCCCGGTCTGCTGATCTGGCTGTGGGACGAGTCGCAGACCGACAACAACGTCAGCGCCCACCCGGGCCAGGGTCTGATCCTCCCGATCGACTCGCACCCGACCCCGATGAAGTGGGCCGACGGCTCGCTGATGCGTCCGCGCATCAACGGCTTCGACTCGACCTTCGGCTCGCGTCGCGTCCCCGCGCTGACCCTGCACAAGAACGGCGTCGAGACGGTCATCCCGAAGGCCAAGGGCGTCGACGAGTTCTCGGACCTGAAGGAGTACTGGTCCAAGGACAACCCGTACAGCAGCGTCATCGTCCCGAAGACGGGCACCAGCATCGAGGTCGAGAACGAGTCCTCGAACTACCTGGAGACCTGGATCCGGGTCCGTCCGGTCGACAACTGATCGAACGAGCAGTAACGATCAGCCTGTGACCAGGCGAATCTGACACCGCACACGTCCGGCCCGTCCCCGCAGCACGCGGGGGCGGGCCGGACGCCTTTCCGGGCCCCGGCTGGGGTGCCCGGGTGCGGTCTCAGCCGCGGCGGGCCGGCAGGCGGTCCAGGAAGGCGGCGACGGCCGCCTCGACCTCGGCCGGCTTCCAGTCGAGCGCGGCGGCGGCCACCGTGACCTCGGTCATCGCCAGGCCCGGCAGGTCGCGCTCGCGCCAGCCGCCGAACAGCCCGATCCCGGCCTCCTCGGCCAGCCCCAGCCCCGCCTCCTCCAACTCCCCGGCCGGGTAGGGCAGCCAGAGCTGGAACTGGTGGGTGTGCGGCGGGGCCGGGTGGACCCGGGCGCCGGGCACCCCGGCGACGGCCGTGGCGAGCGCCTCGGCGACCACCTTGGCGTGCGTCACGTACCGCTCCAGCAGCGGCAGTTCGCGGTCCAGCCCGGCCAGCGCGGAGAGCGCGGCGGGCCACTGCTGGTACAGCTGGCCGCCGTAGCGGTGCCGCCAGGCCTTGGCGGTGCGGATGAAGCGCTCCGGCCCGGCCAGCGCGGCGCCGCTGATCCCGCCGAGCGTCTTGTAGAAGGAGACGTAGACCGAGTCCGCCAACCCGGCGACCTCCGGCAGCGACCGGCCGAGGTGGAACACCGACTCCCAGAGCCGGGCGCCGTCCAGGTGGACCGCGGCGCCGTGCTCCTCCCGCGCCACCGCGACCAGTTCCGTCAGCTCCGCCCAGCCGGGCAGCACGAAGCCGGCCTCGCGCAGCGGCAGTTCCAGGCTCAGCGCGGCGTACGGCTCGTCGAAGGCGCGCAGCTCGGCCGCGCCGGGCAGGCGCGGCTCGATGGTCGGCCAGACGCTGCGCAGCCCGGTCAGCACGCCGAGCGCGTGCCGCTCGTGCCGGTCGGTGTGGGCGAGCGGGTGGGTGGCGACGGTGCGCACGCCGGCCGCCTCCGCGTGGATCCGCAGGGCGACCTGCTGGGCCATCGTGCCGGTGGGGAAGTAGGCCGCGTCCTCGGTGCCGAGCAGCCCGGCGACCCGGCGCTCCAGGGTGCGGACCACGCCGTCGCCGTACTGGTCCGGGCGGCCGTCCAGGTCGTGGCCACCGCCGTCCGCCGCCGCCAGGGCGGCGAGGCGTTCGCGGATGCTCTGTGGCCGGGCGCCGGACAGCAGCCGCTCACAGCCGCGCAGGGCGGCGTAGCGACGGTCCGGGAGGCTCGGGCGGTCGGTGCCGTCGAGGTCTTCGCTGCTGTTGCCATACATACGTCGATGGTCCCGCAGCGGGCGCTCCGGGTCAGCGGTGCGGACCGGGGGAAAGGCGTCCGGGCGGTGTTCGGGCGGGTGCGCGGGGCGGGTGCACGGGCGGGTGTTCGGGCGGGTGCCCGGCGGCTCAAACCCCGGCGGGGCGTGGTCCTGCTCACAGGGCGCGGGGCTGGTACGACCGACGGTAGTAGCCGGTACGGGCGGTGGCCGGGGCGGGTTCGGGCCGGTCGGGGACGATCCGATCGCGTGATCGTTACTCCATCGGCTTGAATCTCCGGCCCCGCGCTGACTACACGCCGTAGTACGTCACACCGTTTGGGACTCCGCTCGGTGACGGTTACACCTGAGTGGTCCACCGCTCAGCACACGCCCGAACGGGCTCTTCGTGCTGCCCCCGTACGACCGTGAGGTTCGGCTACCGATGTCCACCGTCCCGCCCGTGGGGCCGGCCCTTCGCCGGCTCGCCGCCCGTACGGCGGCCCAGACGGCGGCCTGGCGGCCCCGGCTCGGCCGTGCCGTCCGCACCCATGCCGTGCCGCCGCTGCGCGCGCTCGCCACCCCCCGGCACACCACGCTGCCGGGCAGCCGGCAGCGGGCCGAGCGCGACCACGCGGTGGTCTCCGCCGGGGCGGTCGTGGTGCTGCTGGCCGGCGCGCTGCTGGTGGCGGCGCCGGGGAGCGCCGCGGCGCAGACCGTCCGGCCCACCACGCCCGGCAGCTCGGCCTTCACCGCGCCGCAGGCGGCGGTGCCCAGCCCCGGGATCGTCCAGGTCGCCGGGCCCAGCCCGTACCGGCTGCCGGACGGCGGGAACTCGGCGCAGGAGTTGGTGGCGGTGGCCGCCAACCTGCTGCCGGTCGAGCCGGCCCCCGCGGCCGCTCCTGCCGCTCCGGAGCCCGCGCCCGCCCCGGCCCCGGACCCGGCCCCCGCTCCGGCTCCCGCCCCCGCTCCCGAGTGGTCGGCGCCGGTACCGGGCGCGCCGACCAGCAATCCGTACGGGGTGGCCAACTCCGAGTACGCGGCCGGGTACCACACCGGCGTGGACTTCGCGGTCGGCCCCGGCACGCCGCTGCTGGCGGTCGGGAACGCCACGGTGGTGTCGGCCGGCTGGGACGGCGCGTACGGCAAGGAGATCGTGCTGCGGCTGGCGGACGGGCACTTCGCGCAGTACGCGCACCTGTCCTCGGTCTCGGTGTCGAGGGGCGAGCGGGTGTCGGCGGCCGAGGAGATCGGGCGCTCCGGGAGCACCGGCAACTCGACCGGGCCGCACCTGCACTTCGAGATCCGCACCAGCAACCGCTACGGCGCGGTGGTCAACCCGATCGCCTACCTCGCGGGGCACGGCGTCACCGGGTTCTGACCGCCCCGCCGGGCATCGGCCCTCAGGGGCGGGCGGGAGCGGGGTGGTTGATCCGGCCGCCGATCTCCAGCGCGACCTCCCGGGCCGCCCCGATCGCCTGGTCCAGCGTGGTCGTCACGTCCAGCGGCTCGCCCCAGACGTTCTCGGCGCGGTCGCAGTCCGAGCTGTCCTGCTTGAGCAGGAACATCGCGGAGTGGACGGTGAACAGCGTCATCGCGGCCCGCAGCCGGTCCTGGAAGTCGGCGTCCGGCCCGTGCACCAGCTGCATCATGGTGATCATGCGGTCCCGGAAGGCCAGCCCGGCCGGGGAGTCGCGCAGCGCGGGCTGGTTCTCGTGGAAGAAGCGCAGCAGCGGCGCGCGTTCGGCCATCCCGTCCGCGAAGCGGCGGATCAGCTCGTCGCGCATCTCCGGACTCCAGGACTGCGTCCGGCCCCACGCGATGGTCTCGTCCATCGGCGCGGCCATCCGCTCGACGATCCCCAGGACGATGTCGTCCTTGGTCTTGAAGTGGTAGTAGAGCGCGGCCTTGGTGACGCCGAGGCGGTCGGCGATCTCGCGCAGTGAGGTCTGCTCATAACCCTGCTCGGAGAACAGTTCGAGCGAGACCTCGATGATGCGAGCCCGGGTGTCGCTGCGGGGGCTGTGCGGAGTGCCCATGGCCTGCCTCATGACTGCGTCGGTGACTGCTGCGGACCCCGGGGGTGGTGTCCGGCCCGGGCCCATTCTCCCTGCCCAGGTGGCTGGTCGGGAAACTAGCTTGACGACCGGCTAGTGAACAGCTTACCGTGCCGACGATCCACAAACTAGCCGGGCGTCAAGTAAGTAGCCCGTCGCACGATGCGGCGCTCGTCCGAACACCCCTCCGGGAGACACCACCTCATGTCACAGTCCAAGACCGCCGGCCCGGAACCGGAGGACAGCAAAACCGAGGAGGAGCAGCCGCGGTCACCCCGCGAGATCCGCCTCGTGATGGTCGGCCTGGTCGTCACCATGCTGCTGGCCATGCTCGACAACCTCATCGTCGGCACCGCCATGCCGACCATCGTCCACGACCTCGGCGGCGCCGAGCACCTGTCCTGGGTGGTCACCGCCTACACCCTGGCCACCGCCGCCTCCACCCCGATCTGGGGCAAGCTCGGCGACCTCTACGGCCGCAAGGGCACCTTCCTGACCTCGATCGTGATCTTCCTGGTGGGCTCGGCGCTGTCCGGCCTGTCGCAGAACATGAACGAGCTGATCGGCTTCCGCGCCGTGCAGGGCCTGGGCGCCGGCGGTCTGATGGTCGGCGTCATGTCGATCATGGGCGCGCTGGTCCCGCCGCGCGACCGCGGCAAGTACCAGGGCATGTTCGCCGCCGTGATGGCCCTCGCCACCATCGGCGGCCCGCTGGCCGGCGGCTTCATCACCGACCACCTCAGCTGGCACTGGACCTTCTACATCAACCTGCCGCTCGGCGTGATCGCGCTCGCCGTGGTCGTGGTCACCCTGAAGCTGCCGAAGGTCCGCAGCACCGCCCGGATCGACTACCTGGGCGCCGTCCTGCTCACCACCGGCATCACCTCGCTCGTGCTGATCACCACCTGGGGCGGCCAGCAGTACGCCTGGGGCTCCAAGCAGATCCTGGGCCTGGCCGCGCTCGCCGCCGCGACGCTGATCGCCTTCTGCTACGTGGAGCAGCGCGTCGAGGAGCCGATGCTGCCGCTGAGCCTGTTCAAGAACCTGAACTTCACCCTGGTCTCGATCATCGGCTTCATCGTCGGCTTCGTGATGTTCGGCGCGACCGTCTTCCTGCCGCTCTACCAGCAGACCGTCCAGGGCGCCTCGGCCACCAACTCCGGCCTGCTGCTGATGCCGATGATGTTCGGCATGCTGGTCATCTCGCTGGTGGTCGGCCAGGCCGTCACCAAGACCGGCAAGTACCGGATCTACCCGATCATCGGCACCGTCGTGATGACCGGCGGCATGCTGCTGCTCTCCACCATGGGCATCGGGACCAGCAGCTTCACCTCCGCCTGCTGGATGATCGTGCTCGGCGCCGGCATGGGCTTCCTGATGCAGATCACCATGCTGGTCGCGCAGAACAGCGTCGAGCTCAAGGACATGGGCGTGGCCAGCTCCACCGCCACCCTCTTCCGCACCATCGGCGGTTCCTTCGGCGTCGCGCTGTTCGGCGCCCTGTTCAACAACCGGGTGACGGACACCATGACGGAGATGCTGGCCGGGAAGCCGATGCCCCCGGGCGGCATGAAGGACCCGAGCCAGATGAGTCTGGCCGAGCTGCGACAGCAGCCCGACTACCTCCAGGACGCCTACAACCACGCGGTGTCCAACGGCATGCACACCGTCTTCCTGTGGGGCGCCGGGGTGGCCGTGATCGCGATCGCCGCCGCGGTGTTCGTGCGCGAGGTGCCACTGCGCGGTGCCGGCACCGGCAAGGCGGAGAAGTCGGCCGAGGCCTCGCTGGAGGCGGCGGCGGTCTGACCGGCTGACCGGCTGGCCGGCTGATACGAGGACGGCGCCCCCGGAAGGTTCTTCCGGGGGCGCCGTCCGTCACGCGCTACTGCGGGAGCCGGTAGACGCCCTGCTCGACGGGCTCGACCAGGCCGTCGGCCACCAGGCCGTCCAGGGCCCGGGCCCGCTGCACCGCGTCCGGCCAGACCGCGTCCAGCCGGGCCTGCGGCACCGAACCGTGTGCCTCCCGCAGCACGGCGAGCAGCTTGCCGCGCACCTGCCGGTCCGTCCCCTCGTAGGTCTGGCCGCGCCGGGCCGGGCCCTCGTACGGCGGGCGGCCGGCCCGCTGCCAAGCGCAGGCGGTGAACAGCGGGCAGTCGCCGCACTCCGGGCCGCGCGCGGTGCAGACCAGCGCGCCCAGCTCCATCACGCCGACCGCCCAGGTGGCCGCGGTCTCGGCATCGTCGGGCAGCAGCGCGGTCGCCGTCCGGCGCTCGGCGGCGGTGGTCGCCTGGGCCGGGTACTCGACGCCGGAGACCGCGCGGGCGAACACCCGGCGGACGTTGGTGTCCAGCACCACGTGCCGCTGGCGGAAGGCGAAGGAGGCGACGGCGGCCGCGGTGTACTCCCCCACGCCGGGCAGCGAGAGCAGGGTGTCGTGGTCGTCCGGCACCTCGCCGCCGTGCTCCTCGGTGATCGCCACCGCGGCCGCGTGCAGCCGCAGCGCACGCCGCGGGTAGCCGAGCCGGCCCCACATCCGGACCGCCTCGCCGGGCGCCTCGGCCGCGAGGTCGGCCGGGGTGGGCCAGCGGGTCAGCCACGCCTCCCAGGCGGGCAGCACCCGCTTGACCGGGGTCTGCTGGAGCATGAACTCGCTCACCATGACCGCCCAGGGCGTGGCGTCGGGCGTCCGCCAGGGGAGGTCGCGCTTGCTGGCCTCGTACCAGTCGAGGACGGTCCCGTGCAGCAGCGGCAGGGGCATCGGCAGCCGGAGGGCCTCCGGTGCGGCGGGGGTGGCGGTGATGGCAGTCATGGCCCTTCGATCCTCCCACGGCCGCGGACCGGGCCGAAGTCGAGTCGGGCGGCGGCGGAGCGGGGGCCGAACGGAGCAATGGGTTCCGGATTTTCCGGTGCGGAACCCCCGGAAATCACTCCTCCGGGGCTCCCTCGAACGGCTCATATGGCGGATCATGTGAAGGAAGGGGCGACTGTGCGGTGTTGGTGAGTCAATCGCCACACGCAGTCTCGTAGAGTTTGGGCGTGCCCTCTCTGCGTCAACCCGTGGGACCGCTGCCGGCTTCGATCTACTGGCGGCGGCGCGTCGTCGTGCTCGTAGCCGTCGCCGCGGTCATCGCCCTGATCGCCTGGCTGATGAACGATCAGGACGGTGGCGGTGACGGCGGCTCATCGAGCAAGGCTGCCCAGGCCGTGCCCTCCCAGTCCCAGACCCCCGCCCAGGCCATCACCCCCGGCGCCTCCCCGAGCGGCCCCGCGGCCCGCCCCGGCGGCAGCACCGGCGGTACGGGCGGCGGCAACAACGGCGGCGGCAGCGGGAATCCGAGCGGCGGCCCGGTGGCCGGCTCCAGCGGCGGTGAGGTCAGCCTCAGCAGCGGTGGCACCGGCGGCGGCAGCACCTCCAACCCGGCGACCGGCGGCGCGGCCACCGGTGGCGGCGCGGCGGGTGGCGGCGCTGCGGGCGGTGCGGCAGCGGGTGGCGCGGCGGCCGGCGGTGCGGCGGCGGGTGGCTCCGGCGGTTCCGGCGGCGGCGCTCCGGCGATCAACACCGGCGAGGTGATGGCGCTTCAGATCTGCCCCTCCGCGCAGGTCACCCTGGAGCTGACCAGCGCGCAGAACTCGTACCAGCCCAAGGACAAGCCGCGGCTCTCGCTCACGGTGAAGAACACCTCCGGCACCAACTGCCGGGTGGACCTGGGCCGGACGGCCTCGGCGATCACGGTGACCGCCAGCAACGGCGACCGGATCTGGTCCTCCGGCGACTGCCCGGCCGACCGGGGCAGCAGCTGGGTGCAGATCCCGGCGAACAACAGCCTGACCGAGACCTTCACCTGGGACCGCAGCCGCAGCAAGCAGCAGTGCGCCACGGCCGATCCGACGCCCCCGGCGGCCGGCACCTACCTGGTGGTCGCCGACCTCGTCGGCCTCTCCGGCGGCCAGGCCTCGGCCCGCTCCTCGATCCGACTGGAGAGCTGAGCCACGCTCAGGTCCCGCGCAGGAAGTCCCCGGCCGCTCCGCGACCGGGGACTTCGGCGTTCGGGGCGTCGATGTTCGACGGCGGGTTGACGAGTCCGGACGAGCGACGGCCCCCGGGGAGGTGCTCCCCGGGGGCCGTCGTGGTTCCGTGCGCGGTGGGCGCGGTGGGCGCGGCGTACGCGGTGGGCGCGGCGTCGTCAGATCAGACGTAGCGCTCCAGGATGGACGATTCGGCAAGGCGGGACAGACCCTCGCGAACCGAGCGGGCCCGGGTCTCGCCGACGCCCTCGACCGTCTGCAGGTCGTCGATGCTGGCCGCGAGCAGCTTCTGCAGACCGCCGAAGTGCTCGACCAGGCGCTCTATCACCGTGTTGGGCAGGCGCGGGATCTTCGCCAGCAGCCGGTAGCCGCGCGGCGAGACCGCCGAGTCCAGGGACTCCGGCGTGCCCGAGTAGCCGAGCGCCTTGGCGACCGTCTGGAGGTCCAGCAGCTCCGCGTGGGTCAGCGCCTCCAGGTCGGCCAGCACCTCGTTGACCGTCCGGCCCTTCTTGGCGGCCCGCTCCGGGAAGTAGTCCCGGGCGACCAGTTCGCGCTCCGGCTCCACGCCCGCGATCAGCTCGTCCAGCTGGAGCGAGAGCAGGCGGCCGTCGATGCCGAGCTCCAGCACGTAGCCGGCGATCTCGGTGGCGATCAGCCGGACCATCTCCAGGCGCTGGGCGACGGCCGTGACGTCCCGGACCGTCACCAGGTCCTCGATCTCCAGCGCGGACAGCGTGCCGGCCACCTCGTCCAGGCGCAGCTTGTAGCGCTCCAGGGTGGCCAGCGCCTGGTTGGCGCGGGAGAGGACGGTGGTCGAGTCCTCCAGCACCCGGCGGGTGCCGTTGACGTACATGGCGATCAGCCGCATCGAGTGCGAGACCGCCACCACCGGGAAGCCGGTCTGCCGGTTGACCCGCTCGGCGGTGCGGTGGCGGGTGCCGGTCTCGTCGGTGGGGATGGTGGAGTCCGGCATCAGGTGCACGCCGGCCCGGACGATCTTGGTGATGTCCTTGTCCAGCACGACCGCGCCGTCCAGCTTGCACAGCTCGCGCAGCCGGGTGGCGGTGAACTCGACATCCAGGACGAAACCACCGGTGCAGATCGACTCGACGGTCTTGTCGAAGCCCAGCACGATCAGACCGCCGGTGTTGGCCCGCAGGACACGTTCCAGGCCGTCACGCAGCCCCGTGCCGGGCGCGATGGCACTGAGGGAGGCCCGCAGCAGGGCCTCCTCACGGGAGGCCTTGTCCGCCCCCCGGTCGCTGGCTGCCACGTGACTCCTCCGGTCGACCCCGTGCCGCGCGCCTCACGCCGTGCGCCGGTCCGCGGTCTGTTGCTCTGTCGCTCAGTACCGCTCGGTACTGCCTTCTGGCCAATGAGACTGGGGAAAGTCTAACTGCGTGCGGCATCGACAGGGCTTGGGTCAGCGCAGTTCGTCGGAGTCGAGCGGCTCCCAGCCGTCCATCAGCTCCTCCGGGTAGGCGGTGACCCGGGCCGCGCGGGGGGCCGGGGGGCCCGACGGTGCCTCACCACGCGCCCCGGCGCGGGCCTCGGTACGAGCGTCACCACGGGCCTCGCCGCGCGGCTTGGCAGCGGCCCGGCGGCGACCCGGGATGGCCCGCAGTGCCTCGCCGATGTCCGCCACCTCGACCACCTTCATGCCCGGCGGCACCTTGCCCGGATCCGGCGGGACGAGGGCGTGCGTGAAGCCCAGCCGGTGCGCCTCGGCGAGCCGCCGCTGCACACCCGTCACCCGCCGCACCTCGCCCGCCAGGCCGACCTCCCCGATCGCCACCAGGTTGCTGGGCAGCGGGGTGTCGGTGGAGGAGCTGGCGACCGCGAGCGCGACCGCGAGGTCGGCGGAGGGCTCGCTCAGCTTCACCCCGCCCACCGTCGCGGTGTAGATGTCCTGCTTGCCCAGCTTGACCCCGCCGTGCCGCTCGACGACGGCCAGGATCATCGCGATCCGGGGCGACTCCAGACCCGAGGTCGTCCGGCGCGGGGACGGGATCTGCGAATCCACCATCAGCGCCTGCACCTCGGCGACCAGCGGCCGCTTGCCCTCCAGCGTGACGGTGAGGCAGGTGCCCGGGACGGGCTTGTCACGCCTGGTCAGGAACAGCCCGGACGGATCGGCCAGCCCGACGATGCCCTCGTCGTGCAGCTCGAAGCAGCCCACCTCGTCGGTCGCGCCGTACCGGTTCTTGACCCCGCGGATGAGCCGCAGCCGGGCGTGCCGGTCGCCCTCGAAGCTGAGCACCACGTCCACCAGGTGCTCCAGCAGGCGCGGGCCGGCGATCTGGCCGTCCTTGGTGACGTGACCGACCAGCAGGGTGGCCATGCCGCGCTCCTTGGAGGCCCGGATCAGCGCGCCCGCCACCTCGCGGACCTGCGCCGGGCCGCCCGGGGCGCCGTCCAGCTCGGCGGAGGCGATGGTCTGCACCGAGTCCAGGATCAGCAGGCCCGGGCCGACCGCCTCGATGTGGCCCAGCACGGCGCCGAGATCGGACTCGGCGGCGAGGTAGAGGTGCTCGGAGAGGGCGTTGATCCGGTCGGCGCGCAGCCGGACCTGGCCGGCCGACTCCTCGCCGGTGACGTAGAGCGTGCGGTGCTGGGCGCTGGCCGCCTTGGCCGCGACGTCCAGCAGCAGGGTGGACTTGCCGACGCCGGGCTCGCCGGCCAGCAGGACCACCGCACCGGGGACCAGGCCGCCGCCGAGCACCCGGTCCAGCTCCGGCACGCCCGTCGAGCGGGCCGTCGCGACCTGGCCGTCCACCTGGGCGATCGGGCGGGCCGGCGCGCTGACCGGGCCCGCGGCCGTCGTCCGGATCGGCACCGCGCCGTACTCCTCGACCGTGCCCCAGGCGTTGCACTCAGGGCAGCGGCCGACCCACTTGGGCAGCTGGTTGCCGCACTCGGTGCAGCGGTACGCCGGGCGCGGCTTGGCGGTGGTCTTGGTACGGGCAGCCATGCGAGCCACCGTAGCGGGTGGGTCCGACAATGCCGGGCGGGCGGGCGGGCCAGGGCGGGCGCCGGGCCCTGGAGTCAGCGCGGGCATCCACACAGATGGGCGATGTTGTTACCCGAAAGAAGTACATAAGCAGGGAATGGCCGGGACCAGCCGTCGGCCGTCTCTACCGTCGGACGGGTGACAACGCGTACTGATGGGCCGCTGGGCGCCGTGCTCGCGGCGTACGACCGGCAGGTGGACGGCCTGTTCACCTACTGTCTCTCGGTGCTGTGCGAGCACGACGCGGCCGCCGACGCCCTGGCTGAGGCCCGCGAGCTGGCGCAGCGACACGGCGGCCGGCTGGCCGAGCCCGGGCTGGTCCGGGCCTGGCTGTTCTCGCTGGCCCGGTACTGCTGCCTGCGGCGGCTCGCGGACGGCGCCGGGCAGGGGGCCACGGCGGATCCCACCGAGGCCGAGGCGGCCCGGCGGCGGCGTGAGCTGGCCTCGCTCGCCTGGCCGGAGGCGGCCGGCACCGACCCGGAGCAGCGCGAGGCGCTGGAGCTGTCCGTCCGGCACCGGCTCACCCCGATCGAGGTGGCGGCGGTGCTGGGCCTGCCCTTCGAGCGGACCCGGGCACTGCTCACCGCCGCCGAGGCGGAGGTCGCCCGGACCCGGGCGGCGCTGCTGGTCCTCGGCGTCGGCAGCTGCCCGGAGCTGGACCGGCTCGGCGGCGCCGGGGCGGAGTCCTGGCGGGACTGGGTGCTCGGCCCGGCGCTGCGCCGGGAGCTGGTGCACCACGTGGTCGACTGCCCGACCTGCCGGGGGACGGCGGAGCGGGTCGCCGAGGAGGCGGCGGAGGGTGGCACGGCCGGGCTCTCCGGGCTGCCGCTGCTGACTGCGCCGGGTTCGGTGGTGGGTTCGGCGGGAGAGGCCGCGGAGGGTTCGTCGGAGGGCTCGTCGGAGGCTGCGGGGTACCTGCCCGGGGTGGCCGGGCCCGGACGGCGGGCGGCTGCGGCGGGGCCGGTGGCGGCCGAGCCGGGGCTGCGGTTCGACCACGTGGGCTTTCCCCGGCACCGGCTGCCGGACGCCGGGCGGGGCCTGGCGGTCCGTCGGCGGGTGGTGACCACCGGGGTGCTCGCGGCCGTACTGGCGGCACCGGTGGTCGCGCTGTGGGCGGGGCACCGGGGTGGCGACGGGTCGGGGACGGCGGCGGCGGTGTCCTCGGTGCGGGTCGACGAGGCCGGACGGGTCGAGGCGCAGCGGCCGCCGGAGGCGGGGGCTGGAGCCGGGGCCGGCTCGGCGGAGGGCACGGTCGGGGCGGGCTCAGGGGTGCCGGGGGTGCCCGGGATGGAGCTGGCGGGGGCTGCGGGGCGGGGTGCAGAAACGTTGCTTCCCGGGTTTCCGAGGCTGATCCTTCAGGGGCCGGTGGTCCCGGTGCCGGCCCGGGGCGCGACCCCGCTCGGCAGCCCGACCCTGGTCGCCGCCCCGGCCCCCGCCGTCGGGCGCGCCTCCGTGGGCGGGGCCGGAGCGGCCCCCGGCCAGACCGATCCGGCCCCGGCCGGACTGCTCACCGTCGAAGCCGGCGAGTACGGCAGCCGGACCGTGCTCACCCTCACCAACTCCGGTGCCACCGAGATCCGTTGGCACGCGGTGGTGGACTCCAGCTGGCTCCGGCTCAGCCGCGACGCCGGCACCCTCGCACCGGGCCAGCGCATCACGGTGATCGTCACCGTGGACGAGGACCTCGCGCCGGCCACGCACTGGACCGCGCGGATCGCACTCCCGCCCTCGCAGGCGGTGGTGACCCTGGAGGGCGGCCCGCACAACCGGGGCGGCTCCGCCACCGTCCCGGCCGACCCGGGCACCTCGGCGACGGCCGCGCCGACGCCGACGACCGCACCGACGGCGTCGCCGACGGCATCGCCCACCACCACGCCGACGACTGCGCCGAGCCCGTCCGGGCACCCCTCCCCGACCGCCACGGCCGCACCGTCGTCCCCGCCCTCGACGACCTCCCCCGCACCGACCGGCTCCCCCACCCCGCACCCGACCCCGCCCACACCGTCGGGCTCCCCGACCCCCACCCCGACCGGAACAACCACCCCCCACCCGACCGGCCCAGCCACGACACCCCCGGCAGCGCGGTAGGCCTTCCCGCCCACAGAGGCGCCGAAAGCCCGGCCACGTCCGGGCCCGGCGCCACCGGCCGAGGCGGGGCAGGGGCTGGGGTCAGATGCGGTGGATCGGGGGGACTTGGTAGGTGGCGTCGAGGACCGCAGGTTTGGGTTGGTAGAGGCGGATGATGGGGCGGAACTCTCCGGTGGGGGTGGGGAGCCAGTTGGCCGCCGCCACCGGGTCGTCGGGTTGTTCGTGCTGGAGGGTCAGGGTGAGTGAGCCGTCCGCGCCGTAGACCAGGCCGGGGGTGCGGTCGCCGACGGAGTAGCGGTTGATGGGGTTCTCGACCAGGTAGTAGTCCGGGACGGAGTACATCGTGACGGACCAGAACGCCCCGACCGGCGGGGGTTCGTCGAAGCGCAGCGTGTAGCGGTGCGCGCCGCTGAGCGGGCGGCCGTCGGTGTCGTCGTAGGTCATCGCGTACGACGCCTCGTAGGCGTGGTTGCCCCACAGGCCCGCGCGGGCGGCGGCGGCGCGGCTGAGGTAGGCGGCCCGGCGGTCGGGGATGCGCCATTCGGGGTCGTCGAGGGTGCCGGGGCCGAGGTGGTCGACGTTGTAGTCGAACAGGTGCAGCGCCGCACGCCATTCGCCGGCCGGGTGGTCCTCGGGCGGGCGGGTGGCGTCCTCGACCCGCTCGCGGCCCGCGGCCAGGCCCTTGAGCAGGGAGAGCGTCCAGTCCTCGGCGGCCGCCCGGTACGGCGAGGTGCCCTCGTCGAGCAGGCCGAGCGGGGCGAACCGCTGCTGGTACTCGACGTCCGGCGCGGACGGCGGGAAGGCCCGCATCCAGACCCGCAGGCGTTCGAAGAAGGCGAGCCGTTCCGGCACGTCCGGGTCGGGCTCGGGCAGGCCGGCGACCAGGCCGCCGGGTTCCAGCGCCTCCAGGGTGAGCGCCGCCTGGAGGTCCTGGACCCGGGCGAGGTCGTCCGGGCCGGCGCAGGCGAAGCGGCCGACGACGGTGGCCACGGTCGTCGGCGCCTCGATCACCCGCGCGGCGTCCGGCGGGGTGCCGTGCCAGCCGGGCGGGACGATCAGCCAGGTCTGCCCGCCGGTGCCGGTGGCGCGGCGGCCCACGTAGGCGAAGTTGTCGGTCCAGGCGCCGACGAACTGCAGCACGTAGTACGCCCCGGCGGTGTCCGGGACGTGCAGGACCTGCGGGCCCTCGGAGAGGTCCAGCTGGGCGATCGAGTACACGGTGTCGTTGTTGACCGAGACGAACTGGTCCCTGGGGCCGGCCAGCCGGGTGGCGTGGCTGAAGTGGTTGAACGGCGCCGCCGGCAGGGTGCCCATGCCGCCCTGGGTGAAGCGCTCGACCATGGTCAGGCCGGCGACGAGCGGGTAGCCGTAGACGTACGCGTCGGCGGCCAGGGCCTCCAGCTCGGGCTGGGTCATCGGGTGTCCTTCGTCGGGTCGGGGCGGTCGGGGTGGGACGGTCGGGGCGGTCGGGGTGGGACGGTCGGGACGGGGTGGGACGGTCGGGACGGGACGTGCGGTGCGGGCTCAGCGCGGGGTGAGCGGCGGGAGGCGCCAGCGGCCGTCCAGGACGGCGGCCTCCGGGCCGTAGATCCGGATGACCACGGAGAACGGGCCGTCCGGGGCGGGCAGCCAGTTGGCCGAGTGCTGGGCGTTGGCGGGCCGCTTGTGCTGGACGTAGAGGGTGAGGCCGCCGTCCGGGTCGCGGACCAGGCCGGGGGTGCGGTCGCCGATCGAGTAGCGGTCCAGGGTGTTGTCGACCAGCCGGCGGTCCGGCAGCTCGTACATGGTGGCCGACCAGAAGAAGCGGGCCGGGGGCAGCTCGTGCGGGCCGAAGCGGATCAGGTAGTCGCGGTCGCTGGCGTTCGGCGGCCGGTTGCCGGCGCTGTCCTCCGGCCAGCCGGCGTACCAGGCCTCCTCGGCGGGCAGGCCGTACGGGCCCAGCACCGCGCCGAGGGCCTGGTCGAGGTACTCGGTGCCGATCCGGTCGCGGGTGCCGAACAGGTCGGCCGAGCCGGCCGTCCCGGCGGCGGCCCGCTCCAGGCGGGCCCGGCCGTCGGCGATGCCGCGTTCGATCTCGGCGCGGACCTCGATCGGCAGGGTGGCCGGCTCGAACTCGCCGCGCCCGTCGATGCCGAGGTCGGTGAGGCGCCCGCGCAGGTCGGCCTCGGCGGGCGGGGCCGGGAAGAAGCCGAGCAGGAAGTCGAGGAAGCCGAAGAACTCGATGGTGTCCAGCACCTCCTCGCGCCAGACCGGCCAGACCGGGTCCGGGGCGGGGGTGGGCGGCGGGGTGCCGGCGTACTCGTGCAGCGGGCGCAGCCGGTACTGCTGCTGGATCCGCTGCAGTTCGTCGACGTCGGCCGGGTCGGTGCCGGGGAGGTGGGTGCGGCCGAGGATGCCGATCAGCCGGGTGGCGGTACGGATGACGCTCCTGATGCCGGGCGGGGTCTCGCCCTGCCAGTCGGGACCGGCCACCAGGTGGTCGCCGGCCTCCGGGCCGGTGGCATTGGCGCCGATGAACCCGGCGTACACGGTGTCGAGTTCGTGCAGCGGGAGGACGTAGTACCGGTCCTCGGCAGGCACCGAGACGACCCAGGGCTCGGCGCGCAGGTCGAGCCAGGCCCAGGAGTACGCGGCGTCGTTGTCGGGGGTGACGACGTCGGTGTCGGCGGGGGTGAAGGGCTGCGAGTAGTGCCGGAACACGCCGAAGCCACCGACGTACCTCGGGTCGGCGTCGTCCAGGGCCTGGGCGTAGAGGGTGCGGTAGTTCTGCAGGATGGGGTAGCCGCGGATCCACGCCTCGGCGGCGGTGGCGCGGATGGTGGCCGGGTCCACGAGTGCCGGGTTGACCATGCTGTCGCTCTCCCCAGGTGACACATCTCGGACATGTGATGACATAGGGGATGCTAGGCGGGGTGGGGTGGGTCGGCACCTCGGCCCGGTGGCCGCACGCGCGCCCGTCGGCTCTGCGCACGCCGGTCGGCGCTGCGCGCACTGGTCGGCTCTGCTGAGCGCGAATCCGCGCGTACGAACGGGGCCGTGACGGAAGGGTGACCAGTATGAAGATCCTCTTGCTCGGTGGCTCATCCTTCCTCGGGCGGGCCTTCGCCGCCGAAGCCCTCGACCGAGGCCACGAGGTCACCACCTTCAACCGCGGCCGCAGCGCCACCGACCTGCCGGGCGTCGAAGCCGTCCGGGGCGACCGCGACTCCGCGGACGACCTGGCCCGGCTGGTCGACGGCCGCCACTGGGACGCCGTCGTGGACACCTCCGCCCAGCAGCCCGCCCAGGTCGTCACCTCCGCCGGGCTGCTGCGCGAGCGCGTCGGCCACTACACCTTCGTCTCCTCGGTGCACGCCTTCAGCGACTGGCCGGCCGAGGTCGTCACCGAGGACTCGCCGCTGCACCCCTGCCCGGCCGACACCCCGCCCGACCAGCCGCCCGCCAACCCGCTGAAGGCCGGCTGCGAGCGCGCGGTGCTGGAGAACTTCGGCGCCGACCGGGCGCTGATCCTCAACAGCGGGCTGCTCATCGGACCGTACGAGAACGGCGGCCGGCTGCCGTGGTGGCTGGAGCGGATGGCGCGCGGCGGGCAGGTGCTGGCCCCGGGCGACCCGGCGCGGACCATGCAGGTGATCGACGTCCGGGACTTCGCCGCCTTCGGGGCCGACCTGCTGATCGCCGGGACGACCGGCCGCTACGTCACCACCGCGCCGCCCGGGCGGCTCACCTTCGGGGAGTGGCTGGAGACCTGCCGGGCAGTGGCGGGCGCCGCCGACACCGAACTGGTGTGGGTGGCGGACGAGCCGCTGCTCACCGAAGGACCGGACCAGGTCCAACCATGGCTGGAACTCCCGCTCTGGGCCCCGGACGTGCCGGAGCTGGCGGGCGTCTGGCTGGCCGACACCACCCGCGCGCAGGCCGCCGGGCTGCGCTGCCGGTCGTTCGCCGAGACCGCGCGGGACACCTGGGAGTGGCTGCGGACCCGCGGGCCGGCGGAGGACACCACCCCGGACGGGCGGAAGGGGCGGCCGGAGTCGGCGCACAAGCAGGGCATCGAACCGGCCAAGGAGCAACGGCTGTTGGCCGCGCACGGCCGGGCGGCCTAGACAAAGGCGGGGCGGGTGGGCCGCCCGGAGTGGGAAGTCGGCGTCGTCGACTTCCCACTCCGGCCACTTCAGCCGCTACAGCCACTCCGGCCGCTCCGGCCGCTCCGGCCGCGGGGCGGAGCGGCTCAGTGGGTCCGGCGGGTGACCAGCTCGGCCAGCGCCAGCAGTTCGTCCGCCGCGGACGGCTCCGGCACCGCCACCGCCAACTGGGCCATCGCCGCGGCCATCCGCTCGCAGGACTCGCCCTGCGCCCAGCCGCGCCCGCCGGCCGCCTCGACGTCCGCCGCGCACTGCGCCAACTCTTCGGCGGTGAGCGGGCGTTCGAGGGCGTACAGGGTGCCGAGCCGGTGCCCCTCGGGGGTGCCGGAGCCCAGCGCCGCGACCACCGGCAGGGACTTCTTCCGGGAGACCAGGTCCGCGCCCACCGGCTTGCCGGTCACCGCCGGATCGCCCCAGATCCCGATCAGGTCGTCGATCAGCTGGAACGCCAGGCCGATCTCCCGGCCGAAGCCGTCCATCGCCTGCGCGGCCTCCGCCGAGCCGCCCCCGTACCGGGCACCCATCGCGCAGGCGGCCCCGAGCAGGGCGCCGGTCTTCGCCTCCGCCATCGCCAGGCACTCGGTGAGCGAGACGTCGTTGCGCTGCTCGAAGGCGCAGTCGATCTGCTGGCCCTCGCAGAGCTCGACCACGCAGTCGGTGAGCCGGCGGATGGCGTCCGGGGCGGCCGGGTGGGCGTCCTCGGCCAGCAGCCGCAGCGCCAGCGAGTGCATGGCGTCCCCGGCCAGGATGGCCTCGGTGGTGCCGAACACCCGCCAGGCGGTGGGCCGGTGGCGACGCGTCTCGTCCCGGTCGATGACGTCGTCGTGGAGCAGGGTGAAGTTGTGCACCAGCTCGACGGCGGCCGCGGCGGCGGTGGCGGTCGCCGGGGTGCCGCCCAACGCCTGGGTGGCGGCCAGGACCATGGCCGGCCGGATCGCCTTGCCGGCCGGGGCCGCGGAGGGCGAGCCGTCCGCCTCCCACCAGCCGAAGTGGTAGCCGGCGACCTTGCGCATCGCGCCCGGCAGCGAGTCGACGGCGGCCCGCAGGACCGGGTCGACCAGAGCACGGGCGCGGGAGAGGACGTCCGCCGCCTCGTGCCCCTCCCGGTGGTCCCGTTCCAGCGTGGAGCTCGTCATGGGTTCCTCCCCCTGTTGGCCTGTCGTGAGGTGGCCGCCGGGCTCGGGCTGCCGGCCGGCGTGCGGTGGAACGCCGCCCGGCCGGGTGTGGGTGCCCGGCCGGGCGGCGCGCGTGGTGGGTCCCCCGGGTCCTCGGAAACTCGGGTACTCGGGCCTCGGGTACTCGGGCCCTCGGGTGCCCGTGGTCAGTCGCGGTGCGCGATGTCCACGTTCTCCAGAACACCGACCGCGTCCGGCACCAGGATCGCGGCGGAGTAGTAGGCGCTGACCAGGTAGGAAATGATGGCCTTGTCGTCGATTCCCATGAACCGCACCGAAAGGCTCGGCTGGTATTCATCCGGAATTCCGGTCTGGTGCAGACCGATGACGCCCTGGTTGTCCTCGCCGACCCGCAGCGCAAGGATCGAGCTGGTGTGCCCGCCGATGATCGGGATCTTGTTGCACGGGAAGACCGGCACCCCGCGCCAGGCCGTGACCTGCTTGCCCTCGACCTCGACCGTGCCCGGGTAGAGGCCGCGCTTGTTGCACTCCCGGCCGAAGGCGGCGATGGCCTTGGGGTGGGCGAGGAACATCTTGGTGCTGCGGCGGCGACTGAGCAGCTCGTCCATGTCGTCCGGGGTGGGCGGGCCGGAGTGGGTCTGGATCCGCTGGTCGTACGCGGCGTTCTCCAGCAGGCCGAACTCGGGGTTGTTGACGAGCTCGTGCTCCTGGCGCTCGCGCAGGGCCTCGATGGTCAGCCGGAGCTGGTGCTCGGTCTGGTTCATCGGCTGGTTGTAGAGGTCGGCGACGCGGCTGTGGACCTTGAGGATGGTCTGCGCGACGCTCAGCTCGTACTCGCGCGGCTTCAGCTCGTAGTCCACGAAGGCGCCGGGCAGCTCGTACTCGCCCTGGTGACCGGCGGAGAGGCCGATCGCGGCCTCGCCGTGCTTGTTCTGCGCCCGCTGGAAGCCGTTCAGGTACTCCATGATCTGCAACTGCAGCGCCTCGGAGCGGTCGTGGAGCTCCTGGAAGGCGGACCAGGGCAGCGCCATCACGGTGCCGGAGGTCGCGGCCCGCACGGTGTACGGCCAGCTGTCCGTCTCCTCCTGAAGGGCCTCGTCACCGAGGTGGTCGCCGTCGGCGAGGGTGCCGACCACCGTCTCCTCGCCGTACTTGCCGGTGCCGATCCGGTCGAGCTTGCCGTGCGCGATGACGAAGACCTCGTCGATCGCGGTGCCGGCCGCGACCAGCACGTCCCCCGGGGCGAAGTCCCGCTGCACGAAGCGCCCGGCCAGCTCCTCCAGCACCGCCTCGTCCTGGAAGCCGCGCAGCACCGGCACCTCGGCGAGAGTCGGCGGGACGATCCGCACCTCGGAGCCGGTCTTGACGAAACTCACCCGACCCCGACCGACCGAGTAGCGCAGGCGACGGTTGACCCGGTACGTGCCGCCGGACACCTGCACCCAGGGCAGCATCCTGAGCAGCCAGCGCGGGCTGATGCCCTGCATCTGCGGCGCCGACTTGGTGGTCGTGGCGAGGTTGCGCGCACCCGCCGTGCTCAGACTCTGCTGCTGCCGGTTCTCCGGCTGCGCGCCCGGCGCAGGAATACCGGCGTTGGTTTCGGTCGACATAATGGGGAGCCCTTCGCATACCCGATGAAGTGTCGCCTTGCACATTCATGTTGCAGCTTCATGGTGGGCCCATTCGGAGGCATCCCGCAATCACTCGTTCGAGTGGTTCTAAATAACCGAACAAATAGTACGACTCGATCACCTGATCGATATATGTTCGACTTGTTATTCGAACTGCCCGGAATGCCGCTCCCCATCCTTCCCCATCGACACCCCGACGCGGGCGACAACCCTGCTGTTCGATCCCGTTCGAGGGGCCGCTAAGGTGCCACCTCTCGCCAACTCCTGCCCTGGGAGGCCCACATGAGCGCCCCCGTACGTGTCTGGCTCAACCGCACCTATGCCGAGAACATCTTCTTCATCGAGCAACTGCACGCCGCCCCGCGCCCGGTGACCGTCCTCGCCACCCACGCCGACCCGGACTCCCCCGTCCTCGCCGCCGCCGACCACGGCGCCCTGGAACCCGCCGACCTGCCCGCCGACGCCTACGTCGACTACGCGCTCGACCACTGCGCCCGGCACGCCGTCGACGTCTTCCTCCCGCAGCTCCACCAACTCGCCGTCGCCCTCGCCCGACCGGAGTTCGAGGCCCGCGGCACCACCCTGCTCTGCCCGCCCGCCACCGCCGTCGCCGCCTACGCGGGCAAGGCCGACGGCTACGCCGCCATCGCCGCCGCCGGACTGCCCACCCCGCCCTGGTGGCGGGTCCGTACCGCCGACGAACTGCTCGACGCCGTCGACCGGATCGAGGCCGACGGGCACACCGCCTGCCTCAAACCCACCACCGGCGCCGGCGGCGCGGGCTTCCGGGTGCTCACCCGCCGGCCGTACGACGCGCAGCGGCTGACCGGCTGGGACAACCAGGTCCAGGTCCAGCAGGTGGCCGCCGCACTGGAGCGGGCCGGCGAGAACCCGCCGGAGGAACCGCTGGACCTGCTGGTGATGCCGCTGCTGGACGGACCCGAGGTGTCGGTGGACTGCCTCGCCGACCGGGACGGCACCCCGCTCACCGTGGTCGGCCGGACGAAGCAGGGCCGGCGGCGCGGCTTCACCACCGACCGGCGGTACCTGGATCCGGTCCGGCGACTGGTCGGGGCGAGCGCGATGGCGTACCTGTCCAACGTCCAGTTCCGCCACCTGGCCGGGGAGCCGGTGGTCATCGACGTCAACACCCGCCCGGCCGCCGGGCTGCACCAGCTGCGGCTGTGCGGGCTCAACCTGCCGTGGGACGCCGTACGGCTGGCGCTCGGGGAGCGGCCGGAGGGCGGCGGGGTGCCGGATGTCGACGAAATCGAGTACACGCTGGTGTCGGGGATCCAGCCGGTCCGGGCGCGACGGGCGGCGGAGGCGGTGGCGGCGCTCGGGGGGTGACGCGGAGGGTGACGGGGGGGTGACGCGCGGGGCGCCGGTGGTCGCCCCCGGTCACGGTGGGCGCAGCGGGATCAGAGCGGGCCGTTCCAGTCGAGCGTCGGCTCCAGCACGCCCTCCAGGGTGAGCAGCCAGCGCTTCACCTCGATCCCGACCCGGCCACCGCCGAAGCCGCCGATCCCGTCGGCCGCCACCACCCGGTGGCACGGCACCAGCAGGGCGACGGGGTTGGCGGCCATCATCTGCCCGACCGTCCGGGCGGCCAGGCCGGGCTCGGTCACGTCCTCGAACACCCCGCTGCGGGCGGCCAGTTCGCCGTAGGTGATGGTCCGGCCGTACGGCACGTCGCGCCAGAGCGTCCGGAGCACCGTACGGTGCGGGCCGGAGCTCAGGCTCCAGTCGATCGGCAGGCCCAAGTCCCGGCTGCGGCCCGCCAGGTAGGCGCCGATCCGCTCGGTCACGGCGGCGATCTTCGACGCGTCGGTGCACGGCGGCCTCTCGCCGTCCCGGCCGCCGTACCCGGCCGCGGCCACGCCCAGCGGGGTCACCGCGACGTGCATCGGGCCGCTCGGCAGCGGCGTCTCCACGGTCAGCCAGGACATCGACCAGGACTGCTGCGGCACGCTCGGGCCCCCACCCTCCGCCGGGCCGGCCGCCGGCCACCCCGGCACCCGGGGGGCGTGCGAGACCAGCCCGCCCCGCTCGCCATCGTACGGCGGGCGGGGCGCCGGCTCGTGGGGTCCGGGTACCGCTGTGATCAGAGCCGTCCCTTCAGCTCGGTGGCGAGCTCCCGCGACCAGCGCGACAGCTCGGCGCGGTCCGCGGCGCGGCCCTCGCACAGCAGGGTGAGCTGCGCGTCGTTGATCCGGTTCGGTCCCGGGATCTCCAGCAGGTAGGCGAGTTCCGCCAGTACGGTGGCGAGGCGCTCGGCGTCCGTGTGGTCGAGGACGACCGCGGATTCGTGGTGGCTGATGGTGAGCGAACCGGGCATGATCGAACCTCCTCCGTCCACCCCCGCACCCTCCACGGTACGACCGGGCCCGCCGCGGCGCCCGCCACGGGGAGGGGCGGGTTCAGCCGACCGGTTCGGGGGCCGGATCCGCCTCCGCGCCCGCCTCGGGGGCGGGCTCCGCGCCGCCCTCGTCCCATCGGCGGCCGCTCACCGACGGTACCGCCAACACCACCGCTGCGGCGGCGAGTTGCCAGCCCGCCCCGAGCCACAGCACGGTGTCCGTGCCGAACCGACCCGCCGCCGGACCGGCCGCGGCCAGCCCGAGCGGCCCGAGGACGAAGGAGCCGAGCGCCCCGAACGAGGTCACCCGCCCCAGCGCCTCCGCCGGCACCCAGCGCTGCATCGTCGTGGTGTAGAGCGTCCCGCAGACCGCCGAGCCGATCCCCGCCACCAGTGCCCCGGCGACCACCCAGGGCAGCGACACGCCCGCCGCGAGCGCCGCCGAGGGCGCCGCCCAGCCCAGCGCGGCCACCGTGGCCACCGCGAGCGGCCGCTCCGGCCGGCGCCCGAGCATCAGCAGCCCGCCCAGCACCGCGCCCACCCCGTACACACCCATCACCAGGCCCCAGGCGCGGGCGCCACCGAGGCCGGCCTGGGCCGTCAGCGGGCCGAGCACCAGGAACGGCGCCCACACCAGCAGGTTGAACAGGCCCATCTGCACGGTGGTGATCCACAGCCACGGGCGGGAGCCGAACTCCTTCCAGCCGGACCGGAGTTCGTCGAGCATCGACTCCGATTCGACACCCGCCGCGGCCCGTTCGGACGACGGTGGGCGCAGCCGCAGCCCGGCCAGGGCCAGCGCGCCGACACCGTACGTCACCGCGTCCACCAGCAGCACCGCCGCCGGGCCCCAGACCGCCGTGACCAGGCCGGCCGCCGCCGGTCCGGCCACCGTGGCCACCGAACGGGACAGTCCCAGCAGCGTGTTGGCGTCCGCCAGCAGCTCCTCGCGGCGCACCAGGCCGGGCACGATCGCACCGAACGCCGGCATGAACAGCCCCTCGCCGATCCCCCACACCGCGACCAGGGCGACCATCGCCCAGACCGGTGCCCGCCCGGCCGCCAGCAGCGCGGCGAACACCGCCTGGACGAGGCCGCGCAGCACGTCCGAGCCCAGCATCACCCGGCGGCTGCCGAACCGGTCGGCGATCACGCCGCCGGCCAGCAGCACCAGCACCACCGGCAGGATCCGGGCCGCCATCACCCAGCCCAGGTCGGTGCCGGTGCCGCCGCCGTCCAGCACCGCGAAGGCCACCGCCACCGGCGCCATCGAGGAGCCGAGGAGGGAGGTCGTGTAGCCGGTGAAGAACCATCCGAAATCACGCTCGCCCAGCACGGCGAGACGGTCTCCCAGCCGCCTGCGACGGGCCGGGATCCGTTCTGTTTCCACTGCCATGGGCGGCAGTCTGCCGTCGGGCGGGAATCGCCTTCAAGGGTTTCCGGGGAAAAAGTTGAGCCTTTTTGACTCAAGAGCTGCGGGCATCGCTGCTGCCGCAGTAAACATCCCTCCTCATGGCTGTTCACCTGCGATTTACTGCGAATGTTGGATATCCTGACGATGCCCCGAGCGAGGTCATTTACTGCGGAAAGGAACTCCCGTGGCAGAGCTTCCCCCGGTCGAGTACGCGGTCGCCGTCGAGCGCTATCTCGACGTCTCCGGACTCGCCCCGGGCTCCCGGCGGATCTACCGGATCGCGCTGAACACCTGGGCCTGGGCCCTCGCCGACCGCCCCGCCCCCACCGGCCCCGAGCGGCGCCGCGCCCGGCCGCCCGTCCTCCCGCTCGCCCTGCTCGACCACCCGGACGCCGCCGAGCGCCTCCGCGCCGCCGTCACCCGCCGCTGCGCCGACACCGACCCGCGCACCCTCAACCGCGAACTCTCCACCCTGCGCGCGGCCGTGGCCTGGTGGCGGGCCCAGGGCTGGATCGACGGCGACCCGGCGGCCGAGCTGCGCCCCCGGCCGCTGCCCCGACCCGCCGCCACCGCCCCGTTCACGCCCGAAGAACTCCACGCCCTCCTCGCCCTCCGGGTGCCGCTGCGCGAGCGGACGCTCTGGCACCTGCTCCACGAGTCCGGCGCCGGCATCGAGACCGTGCTCGCCCTGAACGTCGACGACCTCGACCTGCCGCACCGCCGCACCCTCCCCCGGCCCGGCCGCGCACCCGTGCACTGGCAGGCCGGTACCGCCCGCCTGCTCCCGCTGCTCCTCGCCGGCCGCGCCGCCGGCCCGCTCTTCCTCACCGACCGCCGCGCCCCCGCCGGCACCCCCGCGCCCGACCGCTGCCCGCACACCGGCCGCGCCCGCCTCTCGTACCGCCGCGCCGCCGAGCTCTTCACCGCCCACACCAGGCCGCTCGGCGCCGGGTGGACGCTGCGGCAGCTGCGCTGAGCCCGCCGGCTCGCTGGCTCACTGTTCTGGCTCCGCGGTCTCCGCGGGCTCCGCGGGCTCCCCGGGTGGCGGCACCGCGCGGCGCCCCTGCGGCAGCAACGCGTCCAGCTCGTCGACGAGGTCGGGCACGCCGGGCCGTTCCGCCGGGTCCGGGCGCAGGCAGCCGTCGATCGCTGCGGCGAGGGCGCGGGGCAGTCGGCGGCGCCGGCCCACCGGGGGTGCCGGACCCTCCGGGACCGGGCCGTCGAAGGGGACGGCGCCGGTGGCCGCCTCGTACAGGGTGACGCCGATGCCCCAGACGTCCGTGGCCGCCGTGAGCAGGCCGCCGCCCGCCTGCTCGGGCGCCAGGTAGCCCTCCGTACCGACGCCCGGCCGCCCGGGCCCCGGCGGGCGGGCGATGCTCAGGTCGAGCACCTTGGCGCGGCGGCAGTCGATCACGATGTTGGAGGGCTTCAGGTCGAGGTGCAGCAGGCCGTGCCCGTGCAGGTAGCGCACCGCCGAGCACAGGTGCAGCCCGAGCAGCGCCAGATCGGTGGCGGCCGGGCGGCGGCCGCGGCCGCGCAGCAGGTGCGCGAGCGTCTCACCGCTGAGGGTCTCCAGGACGGCGTACGGCTGCGGGCGCTCGCCGGTGCCGTAGCCGCGCACCAGGTGCGGGTGGGTGAACTCGGTCAACCAACGGCCCTCCTGGAGCAGGCGGGCGCGCAACCGGCGGTCGCGGAGGCGGTCGGGCCGGATCACCTTCACCACGCAGCGGCAGTCGCGCTCCTCGCTCCAGGCGTCGTAGACGTCCAGCCAGCCGGTGCGGCAGAGGTGGGCCAGCACCCGGTAGCCGGGGGCGATCAACGTCGCTGCGGGCAGGGGCGGTTGGACACTCCTGTGGGCGCTCCCGTGGGCACTCACATGGGCACTCCCGTGGTCGCTCATCCCGGTACCTCCAACCGGCGTCGGCCCGGTGCCGCCGCGTGCAGCCGGTCGAGCCGGGCGTACCCGTCGTTGCAGGCCAGCAGCTGTGCGTGCGTGCCGCTGCCGACCACGCACCCCTCGCGGAGCAGCACGATCCGATCCGCAGCCCGGATGGTGAGCAGATTGTGCGAAATGATGATCGTGGTCCTGCCGTACATCAACCGCCCCAGCGGCTCCAGGATCCGGCGCCCGGACTCGGCGTCCAGCCCGGTCGTCGGCTCGTCGAGCAGCAGCACGGGCGCGTCCCGGACCATCGCCCGGGCGATCGCCAGCCGCTGCCGCTGCCCGCCGGACAGCAGCCGGCCGTGCTGCCCCACCACCGTGTCGTAGCCCTCCGGCAGCCGGCGGACGAACTCGTCCGCGTCGGCGGCCCGGGCGGCGGCCACGATCTGCGCGTCGGTCGCCCCCGGCCGGCCGTACGCGATGTTCTCCCGCACGGTGCCGTGGATCACCAGGGTCTCCTGGAGCAGCACGGCGATGTTCTCCCGCAGGTCGGCCAGCGCCAGCTCGCGCAGGTCGATCCCGTCCAGCCGGACGGCCCCGCGCTCCGGGTCGTAGAAGCGCAGCAGCAGCTTGGCGACCGTCGACTTGCCCGCCCCGCTCGGCCCGACCAGCGCCACCGTCTCGCCCGGCTCGGCACGGAACGACACGTCGAACAGCGCCACCCTGGTCGAGCCCGGGTAGCGGAACCACACCCCGTCGAAGGTCACCGACCCGCGCAGCCGCAGCGCCGGCCGCAGCGGCACCGGCGGATCGACCACCTGCGGGCGCTGGTCCAGCAGTTCGATGATCCGCTCGGCGGCCGCCGAAGCCGAGTAGAAGCCGTTGCTCAGCCGTGAGATCCCCCGGATCGGCCCGTACAACCGGCCCAACAGCGCAACGAACACCAGCAGTTCGCCCAGCGTCAGGCGCCCGTGCGCCAGCTCCCAGGCCCCCAGCCCGAGCACGATCAACGCACCCGCCAGCTCCAGCAGTTCCACGATCGGCGCGAACAGCGCCCGCAGCCGGGTCGCCGTCATCGTCGCCCGGAACCGGGCCAGGTTCTCCTGCCCGAACCGCTCCTGCTCCCAGCCCTGCCGGTTGTACGCCTGCACCAGCGCGAGGTGGCCCAGGGTCTCCTCGGCGAGCGCGCTCACCGCACCGCTGCGCCGCCGCCGTTCCCGCGCCGCCGCCTTCACCAGCACCGAGAACCGCCGCGCCGTCCACCAGAACAGCGGGGCCACCACCAGCGCCACCAGGGCCAGGTCCCAGCGCAGGTAGAACAGCACCGCGAGGAAGACGGACAGCTCGGCGACGTACGCGACCGCGTCGAGGACGCCCGAGAGCAGGAAGGTCTCGACCGCCTCGACGTCCCCGGTCAACCGCGACAGCACGTCGCCGAGCCGCCGCCGCTCGAAGAACCCGAGCGACAGGCCCTGTAGGTGCCGGAACACGTCCCCCCGCAGGGCCAGCAGGAAACGCTCGCCGACCCAGGCCGAGGTCGTCTCGTCGGCGAAGCGCAGACCCGCTGCGAGAACGGTCAGCCCGACGTACGCGAGCGCGACCGGCAGGAACAGCCCGAGTCTGCGCGGCACCAGCACCTCGTCGACGACGACCTTGAACAGCCAGATCGCGGCCGCGTCGACCACCGGGCCGATCAATACGAACCCCAGCAGCAGGGCCAGCCAGCGCCTCCCCCCACGCGTGTAGGGCCAGAACCGCCCGAACACCCGCCGCAACGACACGGCCGGGGCCGCCTCGACGACCGGCTCGCGCCGGCCGTCGTGCTCACCCACGTCGACGGCCATCAACCGCCGCAGCGACCACACGGTACGGCCCCGGCCCCGCAGACCGACCCGTCAGTGCCGCGAGTGCGTCCGGCGCCGACGCCGACGACGATCGGTGGACTTCGACTTACTCGTGTCCGTACCGGACTTCGTCCGCCTCCGCGGGTGCCTCATCGCGGGCACCAGGTTGGCCAACATCCCCATCACGGCCACCTCCTCTTCCCTTCCTCGGGGCCCCCTCCACCAGGAGGTACGCACCCGACCGGGGCCACGCTCACCACCCGCCGCACAAAACCCCGCCCGCCCGACACCCCACCTACGCCGAAGGGCCAGCCCGCCCGGATCCACCCCGGCGAACTGGCCCTTCGTCCCTGGAGCCCCCTGTCGGGTTCGAACCGACGACCCCCGCTTTACAAGAGCGGTGCTCTGGCCAGCTGAGCTAAGGAGGCACGGTGGCCGTCCGTGAGGGATCACGGCGGCACCGGGGGCAGTCTACCGGGCGTGGGTGGCGGGGTGGTGGGATATCCGGGGGTTGGTGGGACGGGGTTGGCGTGATGGAACCGATGCCGAAATCGGGCGGGATGGGGGCTGACAAGCGGCGGAAGCGCGGGTAGCGTCGCCGGGAGTCGGTTCGTGTAGTGGTTCAGACCACTGACTGACCGACGGAGACGAACCAACCCCCCTTTACTCGGATCGTCCGGCACGTTCCTGCCGGTGAAGGAGAGAACAACCATGGCTTCTGTCACGTACGACCAGGCGACCCGCGTCTACCCCGGGGCGGACAAGCCCTCCGTGGACGCGCTGGACCTGGAGATCGCGGACGGCGAGTTCCTCGTGCTGGTCGGCCCGTCGGGCTGCGGCAAGTCGACCAGCCTGCGCATGCTGGCCGGTCTGGAGGACGTCAACAGCGGCGCGATCCGGATCGGCGACCGGGACGTCACGCACCTGCCGCCGAAGGACCGGGACATCGCGATGGTGTTCCAGAACTACGCGCTGTACCCGCACATGACCGTCGCGGAGAACATGGGCTTCGCGCTCAAGATCGCCGGCGTGAACAAGGCGGAGATCCGCACGAAGGTCGAGGAGGCCGCCAAGATCCTCGACCTGACCGAGTACCTGGACCGCAAGCCGAAGGCGCTGTCGGGTGGTCAGCGGCAGCGCGTCGCGATGGGTCGCGCGATCGTCCGCCAGCCGCAGGTGTTCCTGATGGACGAGCCGCTGTCGAACCTGGACGCCAAGCTCCGCGTCTCGACCCGTACCCAGATCGCCGGCCTCCAGCGCCGCCTGGGCATCACCACGGTGTACGTCACCCACGACCAGACCGAGGCGCTCACCATGGGCGACCGGGTGGCGGTGCTGAAGGGCGGCGTGCTCCAGCAGGTCGACACCCCGCGCAACATGTACGACAAGCCCGCCAACCTGTTCGTGGCCGGCTTCATCGGCTCGCCGGCGATGAACCTGATCGAGGTGCCGCTGGTGGACGGCGGGGTGAAGTTCGGCGGTTCGGTGGTCAACATCACGCGGGACGACCTGGCCGGCGCCGGCGGCGACAAGACGGTGACCGTCGGCATCCGCCCGGAGCACTTCCAGGTCGTCCCGGCCGGCGGCATCGACGGCGTCGCGGTGACCGTGAACGTGGTCGAGGAGCTCGGCTCGGACGGCTTCGTCTACGGCACCACCAAGATCGGCGGCGAGGACAAGGAGCTGGTCGTCCGCGTGCACGGGCGGCAGATCCCGGCCCGCGGCGAGACGATCCACGTCGTGCCGGTCGGCGACGAGACCCACGTGTTCAACACCAGCACGGGCGCGCGCCTGAGCAGCTGATCAGCCGACTCCACGGAGCCCGTCGGACCGTTCCCGGTCCGGCGGGCTCCGTCCGTACACCCCCGCGTCAACACGCCGCAGGACGAATCCGGACACGGCGTCACCCGATGGTGTAACGGAGGGCGATCCGCACCGCACCCACCGCTACTCTCCTGAACGTGAAGCAGCTTGTGCGCCGTATCGGCCAGACCGTCGCCCTGACCCTGCCGGTCGTCCTGGTGACCACCGGCACCCTCGCCGTGACCCGGGTGCCGTGGGCCCCGCCGACCGCGCTCGACCAGCAGGTGGTGGCGGCGTCCAGCGGCGACGGCGCCGGGATCGGCCGGTCCGCCGCCACCCCCGCCGCCCCCGTCGCCGCCACCGGCCGGACCTCGGACGGGCTCGCCCCGCAGGAGTCGCTGCGGGTGGCGCTGCTGGACGAGCTCCGTGCGAAGAGCCCGGCGGCCGCGCTGGACCTGCTGGAGCGCTCGATGCGCGAGCAGCCGGCGCTGACGCCGTACTGCAGCGCGCTGGCGGGCGAGTTGGGCCGGGCGACGGTGCGCAAGTACCAGGGCGACGTCCAGCGGGCCCGGTCGTTCGCGCGCCCGGTGTGCGACGGGTCGTTCGCAGCGGGTATCGCGGGCTGACTGACGGCGAGCGGGCCCGGTGAGCGGGCCCGGCAACGAGCCTGGCGAGCCGGCCCGGGTCGTCCCGGGGGCGGATCCCCGCCCGGTGTGCGGCTTATTGTTCAGCCATGACCGCTGACTCCGGCCCCACCGCCGACCTCGCGTCCCCCTCGCCCCGGCAGCCGCACCACCCCCGGCCGACCACGACGCCCGTCACCCAGGCCGTGATCCTGGCCGGCGGCCAGGGCTCCCGGCTGCGGCCCTACACGGACGACCGCCCGAAGCCGCTGGTCGAGATCCCGGGCACGGGCACGCCGATCCTCGGCCACCAGCTGGCCTGGCTGGCCTCCGAGGGCGTCACGGACGTCGTGGTCTCCTGCGGCCATCTCGCCTCCGTCCTGGCGGAGTGGCTCGACAAGGCGGACCTGCCGCTGAGCGTCCGCACGGTGGTGGAGGAGGAGCCGCTGGGGCGCGGCGGCGGCCTCAAGTACGCGGCCAAGGCGCTGCCCCGCCCGGACGAGCCCTGGTACGCGACCAACGGCGACATCTGGACCAGGTTCAGCCTGCGCGACATGGCCGCCTTCCACCACGAGCGGGACGCCGTCGCGACGCTCGCGCTGGCCCGGCCCAGGATCCCGTGGGGGGCGGTGGAGACGGACCAGTTCGGCAACGTGCTGGACTTCATCGAGGCGCCGCCCTCGCCGTTCCTGATCAACGCCGGCCTGTACGTGTTCAGCCCGGAGTTCGCCGAGCTGCTGCCGGACGTGGGCGACCACGAGCGCACCACCTTCCCCCAACTGGCTCGCAGCAAGCGGCTGGCGGGCTACCAGCTGCCGCAGGGCGTGTACTGGCGCGCGATCGACACCGCGAAGGACCTCACGGAGGCGGCCAAGGAGCTCGCGGCCGGGGCCGGGCGCACCCCGCAGTAACCGCCGCTCCAGCCCGCGAAGCAGCCCGCGGAGCAGCCCCTGGCAGCAACCCGCGAAGCAGCCCCCGCACCACAGCCGTCGGCCGGGTGCTCCCCCACGGAGCACCCGGCCGACGCGTTCCCTCCCGATATCCCGGCATCCCCGGTGTCCCGGCAATCCCGGTGACCGGTACTGCCGCCCCCGTCAGGTGGACGTCGCCGACCCCGGACGGGAGGAGCGACCGCCCCCCGACAGGTCGGCCAGCGGGCCGCTGCCCAGCACCCCGCCGAGCAGGCCGGAGCCGGGCGCCGTGCTCGGGGCGGGCTTCGGTGCCGTCCCGGTGCCGCCGGGCGCGGGGGAACTGCGCTGGGCGGGCGAGGAGCCGGCCGGCGGGGCGGCGGACGGCGCAGCCGGGGTGGGGGCCGAACTCGGGCCGCCCTCCGGCTTGGTGGAGTGTCCCTTGCCGCTCGGCGTGGGGCTGCCCGACCGACCGGCCGGGGCGGAGGAGGACGGGGTGGTCGGGGTCGGCGTCGGAGTGGTCGGGCGGGGGGCGGCGGGCGAGGGCGAGGTGGACGGGCCCTGGCCGGCCGCGGGGACGGACGGCGCGCCGGACGGCCAGACCGGGGTGCCGTAGTCGGTGGCCGGCCGGGCCGGCGCCTGGTGCGGCCGGGAGCCGGTGCGCACGGCCGCGCCGAGCATCGAGCCCAGCAGCAGGGTCAGGCCGACCACGACCGTGGTGACGACGGCGCCCCGGCGCAGCACCCGGCGGCGCTGGGCCGCGGGCGCGTCCGGGCCGTACCGGCGCCAGGCCTCCAGGCTGAGCCGCCCGTCGAGCGAGGCGAACGGCGCCCCGGCGATCAGCAGCGGGCTCCAGGCCGCCAGGAAGATCAGGTCGGGCGTGTCGTAGACCGGGACGGCCCGCCAGCTGACGGTGAACAGCAGCGCGGCGGAGAGGACCATCGCCGCCCCGGCCGCGAGCCGCTGCCAGAGGCCCAGGATGGTCAGCACGCCGACCACGATCTCGGTGAACGACACCACCAGGCCGGCGCCGACCGGGTGCGCCATGGCGAAGGCCAGCAGCGGTTCGGCGACCTTCCAGGGGTGCAGCGAGGCGAGCCAGCGCATCATCGAGCCGCGCTCGCCGCCGTCGAAGTACACCGGGTCGCAGAGCTTGCTGAACCCGGCGTAGACGGACAGCGAGCCGAGCACGGCGCGCAGCGGCAGCAGCACCAGGCCGAGGTCGACCCGGCGGCCGGGGTACCAGGGCTGCCTGCCCTCGGCGGCCGTGGCGGAGACCTCGGGCAGTTCGCCGCTCGGGGTCCAGCCCTGCGGCGCGCCGACCGGGCCGACGCCCGCGTCGGTGGCGGTGCCGGCGCCCTCGCGGGGCTGGCGCGGCACCGTCCGGGCGCCCTGGTAGGACGGGATCACCTGGGTGTCGGCCTCGGCCGGCCCGAGGCCGTCGGCGCCACCGCCCCCGCTGAGCCGGACGGCCTCCAGCAGCTGGGTGGCCGCCAGGTCCCCGGGGGGCGCCTGGCCGGTCCAGGTGACGGCGGTGACGCGGCCCTTGCGGCGCGGCGCGCCGCCGCCGGCCCCGGCGAGCGCCGGGACGGCGGAGGCGGGCACGACGACCTGCGGGGTGACCAGCGGACGACGGATCAGGCCCTGGTTGGCGTACGGGTCGCCGAACGCGGCGCCGGTGGACAGCAGTCCGGCCGGGGCCTCGATCAGCGGCGCCACCGGGGCGCCGAGCCGGAGCCGGAAGCTCGCCTGGGTGCTGCTGAGGCGCGCGGGGTCCGACGGCACCTTGACGGTGTCGAGGCCCGGGCCCGCGTCTATCCCGGTGCTGCCGCCGCCGAACAGGGGGCGCCGAGGTGTTCTGGTGTCCACGCCCGTCTAACCGGGTGACGGGCTCTTAGGACACTCTCCCGGGTGGATGTCCGGCGCGTCCTTGAAGTGATCAGGTGAAAAGCGATCGGGCCCGGTCGGGCCCGATCGCTTTTCACCCGGACTGCGGAGAATTCAGAAGATCTCCTGCGGACGGGAGGCCGGCTGTGCTCAGCGCTTGGCCCGCAGCCGCGCCGCCTCGTACAGCACGATGCCCGCCGCGACGCCGGCGTTCAGCGACTCGGTCAGGCCCGACATCGGGATCCGGACCCGCATGTCGCAGGTCTCCGAGACCAGCCGGGACAGGCCCTTGCCCTCGCTGCCCGCGACGATCACGACCGGGCCGGTCAGCAGCTCCAGGTCGCCGAGCTCGGCCTCACCGTCGGCGGCCAGGCCGACCACCATCAGGCCGGCCTTCTGGTACGCCTCCAGCGTGCGGGTCAGGTTGGTGGCCCGGGCGACGGGCAGCCGGGCGGCGGCACCCGAGGAGGTCTTCCAGGCACCGGCGGTCATACCGGCCGCGCGGCGCTCGGGGATGACCACGCCGTGCGCGCCGAAGGCGGCGGCGGAGCGGACCACGGCGCCGAGGTTGCGCGAGTCGGTGACGCCGTCCAGCGCGATGATCAGCGCGTCCTGGCCGGCGTCGGAGGCCTCCACCAGCAGGTCGTCCGGGTGCGCGTACTCGTACGGCGGCACCTGGAGCACCAGGCCCTGGTGGTTGAGCCCTCCAGTCATCTGGTCCAGCTGCGGGCGCGGGGCCTCCATCAGCGGGATGCCGCGGTCGTTGGCGGCCTGGAAGGCGTCGCGGACCCGGTCGTCGGTGTCGATGAACTGCTGGACGTACAGCGCGTTGGCCGGCACGTCGCCCTGCAGGGCCTCGACCACCGAGTTGCGGCCGAAGACCAGCTCGGCGCTGCCCGCGCCACCGCGGCCGCCACGACCGGCGCCGGCGCGGCGCATGCCGGCGCGGGCCTTGGCGTCCCGCTCGCGCTTGATCGCGGCGTTGGCGGCGCGCTGCTTCGGGTGGCCCTTGCGCTCCTCCCCGGGCGGGGTCGGGCCCTTGCCCTGGAGCGCCTTCCGGCTGTGCCCGCCGGTACCGACAGACGCACCCTTCTTCGATCCGGGGTTGCGGCGGTTCCTGCGCTGGCTGTTGCCGGCCATGGCTGTACTTCCTGTCTGTCCGGCATGCCCGGCCGCCCCGTTTCTGTCCGGCGGCGGCCGGCGGCATGCGCTACGTCATGCGGGAGGGCCGCACCGGTCCGGTACGGCCCACCCTCACCCCGATCGTCAGATGGGGTTACTGGCTGTTGATCGTCCAGCGCGGGCCGGACGGGGTGTCCTCGATGGCCAGCCCGGCCAGGCCGAGCTGGTCGCGGATGGCATCCGCGGTGGCGAAGTCCTTGCGCTCGCGCGCCGCCTGCCGCTGGTCCAGGACCAGACGGACCAGCGAGTCGACCACGCCGTGCAGGTCGTCACCGCGCTCCGTCCCGGCCCACTGCGGGTCGAGCGGGTCGAGTCCCAGTACACCGAGCATCGCACGGACCTCGGCCAGTCGCGCCACCACGGTCTCCTTGTCGTCCGCGTTCAGGGCGCTGTTGCCCTGGCGGACGGCGGTGTGCACGACGGCCAACGCCTGCGGCACGCCGAAGTCGTCGTCCATCGCCTCGGCGAAGGCCGGCGGCACCTCGGGCGCCGCGTCGACCGTGCCGCAGCGCTCGACGGCGCGCTGGACGAAGCCCTCGATCCGGCCGAAGCCGGCCTCGGCCTCGCGCAGCGACTCCTCGCTGTACTCGATCATCGAGCGGTAGTGCGGGGAGCCCAGGTAGTAGCGGAGCACGATCGGCCGCCAGCGCTGGACCATCTCGGAGACCAGCACCGAGTTGCCCAGCGACTTGCTCATCTTCTCGCCGGCCATGGTGACCCAGGCGTTGTGCACCCAGAAGGCGGCGAAGTCGTCGCCGTAGGCCTTGGACTGGGCGATCTCGTTCTCGTGGTGCGGGAAGATCAGGTCCAGCCCGCCGCCGTGGATGTCGAAGGCCTTGCCCAGGTACTTGTGGGCCATCGCCGAGCACTCCAGGTGCCAGCCCGGGCGGCCGCGGCCCCACGGGGTGTCCCAGCTCGGCTCGCCCGGCTTGGCGGTCTTCCACATCGCGAAGTCGCGGTGGTCCCGCTTGCCGGTCTCGCCCTCGCTGCTCGGCTGGCGCAGGTCCTCCAGCTTCTGGTTGGAGAGCTCCAGGTACTCGGGGTACGACTTCACGTCGAAGTAGACGTTCCCCTCGGCCGCGTAGGCGTGGCCCTTCTCGATGAGCCCCCGCATCATCTCGATCATCTCGGGCACGTGCCCGGTGGCCCGCGGCTCGACGGTGGGCGGCAGGCAGCCGAGCGCGTCGTAACCGTCGTTGAAGGCGCGCTCGTTCGCGTAGGCGATCTGCCACCACGGCGTGCCGAGCTCGCGCTCCTTGGCGATGATCTTGTCGTCGATGTCGGTGACGTTGCGGACGAAGGCCACCTGGTAGCCGCGGTAGGCGAACCACCGCTGCATGATGTCGAAGTTGAGCCCGGACCGGATGTGCCCGATGTGTGGCGCCGACTGGACGGTAGCGCCGCACAGGTAGATCGAGACACAGCCCGGTACAAGCGGGACGAAGTCGCGTACCTGGCGGGTGCTGGTGTCGTACAGACGAATGCTCACAGCGTCAAGCGTATCGGGCAGCGGGGGGTGCCCCGCGACATTCCCGGGGAAAGACGGGCCGCATCCCCGGGGAACGCCGGTCCGCGGGTGCTCGTCAGATGTTGCCGACCACCTTGCGCGGGCTGAGCCGCACCACCACGCGGACGTCGTCCGGGCCGTCCCAGGTGTACTTGTCGACGCCGCGGTACTTGGCGGCCAACTCGTCGATCAGCTCCCGGCCGCCCTCGGTGGTCATGGTGACCGAACCGCGCGCCTCCAGGTACTCGTACGGGCTCTCCGGCGGGTTGACGAGGATCGAGACGCGCGGGTCCTTCACCAGGTTGAGGTGCTTGCGGCGCCCCTGGACGGTGGAGAACAGGAGGTCGTCGCCGTCCCGCCTGAGCCAGACCACCGAGGACTGCGGGCTGCCGTCGGGCTGGATCGTGGAGACCACGGCGAAGCTCTTGCCGTCGATCAACGCCTTCGCACGGTCGGAGAGTTGGGCGTTCATCGGATTACCTCATCTCATCGGCGGTACGGACCCGAGAGGACGACCCCCGCGCGGGCCCGCGCCGAACACTATCGACCCGGGCCCCCGCAAGCGCTGTTGAACACTCGTCAGCGACCGGTTATTCCCGCCCCTTTCGGTCCGGTTGCGGCGACCGGGGTCAACGCCGTTCGTACACCAGGGCGGTGGCGATCGCGGCCAGTCCCTCGGCCCGGCCGGTCAGGCCCAGGCCGTCGGTGGTGGTGCCGGAGACCGAGACCGGCGCGCCGGCCGCGGCCGACAGGGCGGCCTGCGCCTCCGCCCGCCGCTTGCCGATCTTCGGCCGGACGCCGATCACCTGCACCGAGACGTTGCCGATCTCGAAGCCCGCCGCACGCACCAGCCGGGCCGCCTCGCCGAGCAGCTTCACTCCGGACGCCCCGGCCCACTCCGGCCGGTCGGTGCCGAAGTGCGCGCCCAGGTCGCCGATCCCGGCGGCCGAGAACAGCGCGTCGCAGGCGGCGTGCGCGGCCACGTCGGCGTCCGAGTGCCCGGAGAGCCCGACCTCGGCGTCCGGCCACTCCAGCCCGGCCACCCAGAGCGGGCGGCCGGCCTCGAAGGCGTGCACGTCGGTACCGATCCCCACCCGGGGGATCACCGGGGTCCGCGGATCGGTGGGGGTCTGCGAATCGGTGCGCAGCGGCTGATCAGTAGGCATCGGAGGCCCTCCGGCGGGCGAGAACGGCCTCGGCGAGCACGAGGTCCAACGGACGGGTGACCTTGAACGCCTCTTCGTGGCCGGGCACCACGACGACCTGGCCGCCGTAGTGCTCCACCAGGCCGGCGTCGTCGGTGACCGCCGGCGCGTCCCCGGCGCCCCCGGCCTCCTCGGCCAGCGCCTTGGCGTGCACCTCGACCAGGGTGCTCCGGCGGAAGCCCTGCGGGGTCTGCACCGCGCGCAGGGTGGAGCGGTCGGGCGTGTCGAGCACCGGCTCCGGCTGGCCCGCGGTGGGTTCGACCCGCTTCACGGTGTCGGCCAGCGGCACCCCGGGCACCACCGCCTCGGCCCCGGCCCGAACGGCGGCCGCGACCGCGTCCACCACCTCGACCGGGACGAGCGGGCGGGCCGCGTCGTGCACCAGGACGATCTCCACCTCGTCCGGGATCGCGGCGAGGCCGAGCCGGACCGACTCCTGGCGGGTCGCGCCGCCGGCCACCACGCGGATGTCCTTGTCGTCCAGCCCGTGGCTGTCCAGCAGGGCGACCACCTCGGCCACCCCGTCGGCGGGCGCGGCGACCACGACCAGGCCGACCGCCCGGCTGCGGGCCAGCGCCCGGACGGCGTGCACCAGGAGCGGCACCCCGCCCAGTTCCCGCAGGGCCTTCGGGGCGCCGGGCCCCAGCCGCTCACCGCGTCCGGCGGCGGGCACCACTGCTGCTGCGACTGCTGCTGACGCGTTCAGGTTTCACTCCTTCGGCGAAGTGGGTATGGCCATGGCGTGCACGACGGGCCCGCGGACCCCTTCCGAAGAACCACCGTCCCCGGCCCGTGCGTTCCGCGGATCGACGGATCCGCAGAAACGGTCTTGCGGGCCCGGACCAGCTGTTCCACCGGCCTGGACCGGCCTGTTCCACAGGTCTGGACCGGCTCGGGCACGAGGCGTCGTCCGGACACGCCTCAGCGCCCGAAGTGCCACTGCACCACCCCCGGACGTGTCGTCCTGGGAGCGGCGCGCCGGCACCGGGCGCTGTGAGCGGTGGGCGGCAGCCCGACTGCACTACGAGGCGAGCACCTCGTCGAGCAGCGTCTCCGCCTTGTCCTCGTTGGTGTTCTCCGCCAGCGCGAGCTCGCTGACGAGGATCTGGCGCGCCTTGGCGAGCATGCGCTTCTCGCCGGCCGACAGGCCGCGCTCGCGCTCGCGACGCCAGAGGTCGCGCACAACCTCGGCGACCTTGATAACGTCGCCCGAGGCGAGCTTCTCCAGGTTCGCCTTGTAGCGACGGGACCAGTTGGTCGGCTCTTCGGTGTACGGTGCGCGCAGCACCTCGAAGACCCGGTCCAGACCCTCCTGGCCGACTACATCGCGCACGCCGACGAACTCCGCGTTCTCGGCGGGCACGCGGAGCGTCAGGTCTCCCTGCTGCACCTTGAGCACCAGGTAGGTCTTGTCCACACCTTTGATCTGGCGAATTTCGATGGCCTCGATCAGCGCGGCCCCGTGATGGGGGTAGACCACCGTGTCGCCAACCTTGAACGTCATGTGACAGGACCCCTTCCGTGGCTTTCCAGAATAACACGCTTTTCGGCGCACCCGAAGGGCGTTTTCGCAGGTCAGGGCGGGTCTCGGGGCTTGACAAGGACCCCCATGACGTGCTGCGACCGGTGTTCGAGAGGGGCTTCCCGCAGGTCGGAGGCGGTTCGGGTGCTCGACGAAACCTTGCGCAACACCCCCGAAACCGTGATTGGATCTTGAGTTTTCACCGTTTATCGGGCCGTATCCGCATCGTTATTCGATCTTGGTCGAAGCTTGGCCTCGAAGTGACCTGAGCACGCCAGGCGTGCGGCCGGACGGACGGCCCGACGGACCCGGGAGTGCGACACGGGGACCACCCCGTGAGGAGCGCATAAGTGAGGTCGATAATCTGAGACCTGACCTACCGACACGTGACCTAGGAGAAGCCGCCGCCGTGAGCCGCAGCCTTCGACGCGGCAGCATCGCCGCCATCGCCGCCATCGCCATCGCCTCGCTGACGTCCTGCGCCGCCGGCAACGAGCCCGACACCCTGCAGATCAAGCCGGACAACGCGGCGGCGACGGTCGGGACGAACCTCCGACTGAACAACATCGTGGTCGTCACCGCGGAGGGGACTTCCGGCGCGTACACCGGCCCCGTCAACGTGACCGTCAACATCGCGAACAGCGGGACCACCCCGGCCGAGCTGCAGTCCGTCACCGTCGGCGGCGGTGCCACCGCCACCTTCGCGGACGCCGCCGGCGCCCCGATGTCCTCCGTCGTCATCCCGGCCGGCGGCTCCGTGCTGCTCGGCGGCGACGGCAACCCGTCCGCCAAGGTCGCCTCGGCCACCGTCTACATCGGCGGCTTCGTCAACACCACCTTCACCTTCAAGGACGGCCAGAAGGCGGAGACCAAGGCCGCCGTCAGCCCGGACAAGGCGCTGTACAAGGGCTTCGGGCCGACCGTGGCCCCGGCCACGCCGTCCAAGAGCGGCTCCCCGGCCGCCACCGCCCCGGCGACCGCTCCGGCCACCCCCGCCGCCGGCGCCACCACCCCGGCCGCCCCGGCCACCGGTGCGGCCACCCCGGCGGGCACCACGCCGTCCGCCGCCGCGACCCACTGACGCGGGACACCCCGCCGGTGGCGGCCCCGCCCGGGACCGCCACCGGCAACGCGAAGGCCCCCTCCGGCGACTGCCGGCGGGGGCCTTCCGCGTCCGTCCCGCTGCGGGGCTCCGGGACTGTGCGGCTGCGGGGCTCCGGGTTTACGGCTCGAACTTGTAGCCCAGGCCACGGACCGTGACCAGGTAGCGCGGGGCGCCCGGGTCCGGCTCGATCTTCGCCCGCAGGCGCTTCACGTGGACGTCCAGCGTCTTGGTGTCGCCGACGTAGTCCGCGCCCCAGACCCGGTCGATCAGCTGCATCCGGGTGAGCACCCGGCCCGCGTTGCGCAGCAGCATCTCCAGCAGGTCGAACTCCTTCAGCGGCAGGTCGACCTTGGCGCCGTCCACCGTCACCACGTGCCGGTCGACGTCCATCCGCACCGGGCCCGCCTCCAGGGCGCCCGGGCCGCCGCCGTTCTCCCCGGCGCCGCCGTCCTCGCCCCGGCGCCGCAGCACCGCGCGGATCCGGGCGACCAGCTCCCGGGTGGAGTACGGCTTGGTGACGTAGTCGTCGGCACCTATCTCCAGACCGACCACCTTGTCGATCTCGCTGTCCTTGGCGGTGACCATGATCACCGGCACGTTGGAGCGCACCCGGAGCTGGCGGCAGACCTCGGTACCCGGCAGGCCGGGCAGCATCAGGTCGAGCAGGACGAGGTCGGCGCCGTTCCGTTCGAACTGCTCCAGTGCGTCGGGGCCGGTGGCGGCGACGGCCACCTCGAAGCCCTCCTTGCGGAGCATGTACGAGAGGGCGTCGCTGAACGACTCCTCGTCCTCGACCACCAGTACTCGGGTCACGATCAGGCCTCCGGGGCAAGCTGGGGGGTTGTGTCTGACAGGGGTACTTCCCGCTCCCCGGCGGGGAGCGAACGGTCCGCGCGGTGCGGGCCGGTCGGGCGGTCCGTGGTGCGGGTCCGGGGTGACGCGGTGGGACGGTCCGGCGCGGTGGCGGCGTCCGCCACCCCGTCGAGGTCGTCGGCCTCGTCGTAGTCGTCGGCCTCGGGCGCCTGCCCGGCGGGCAGCCGCAGGGTGAAGGTCGAGCCCTGGCCCTCGACGCTCCACACCGAGACCGTGCCGCCGTGCGAGGCGGCGACGTGCTTGACGATGGAGAGGCCGAGGCCGGTCCCGCCGGTCATCCGGGAGCGGGCCGGGTCGACCCGGTAGAAGCGTTCGAAGACCCGCTCGCGGTCCTTCTCGGAGATGCCGATGCCCTGGTCGGTGACCGAGATCTCGATCAGCTCGCCGTCCGCCTCGCCGAGCGCCGCGGCGCTGGAGATCCGGCGGGTGGCGATGGCCACCCGGGTGCGCGGCGGGCTGTAGTTGACGGCGTTCTCGACCAGGTTGCCGAGCGCGGCCGCGAGCTGACCGCGGTTGCCGTGCAGGTAGAGGCCGGCGATGCCGCCGGCGGCGATCAGGATCTGCTTGGCGGCGGCCTGCTGGCGGCAGCGGTCGATCGCCTCGGCGATCAGCTCGTCCACCGCCACCGGCTCCGGGTCGACCATCAGCCGGTCGTCCTGGACCCGGGAGAGGTCGATGATCTCCTGGACCAGGCTGGCCAGCCGGGTCGCCTCGATCTGCATCCGGCCGGCGAAGCGCTGCACCGCCTCCGGGTCGTCGGCCGCGTCGGCGACCGCCTCGGAGAGCAGCGACAGGGCGCCGACCGGGGTCTTGAGCTCGTGGCTGACGTTGGCCACGAAGTCCCGGCGGACCGCCTCGACCCGGCGGCGCTCGGTCTGGTCCTCGACCAGCACCAGCACCAGCCGGGAACCCAGCGGGGCGACCCGGACCGAGACCGCGAGCGGCTCGGCGGCGCGGGCCGCGCCGGGTCGGGGCACCTCCAGCTCGACCTGGCGGATCTCGCCGTCCCGGCGGGTGGCACGGGCCAGCGAGAGCATCGGGTCGACGGCGACCGCGCCGCCGCGCACCAGGCCCATCGCGTACGCCGCCGAGCTGGCCTTGACCACCTCGTCGCCCTCGCCCAGCACGATCGCGCAGGAGCGCAGCACGGAGAGCACGGTGTCGACCCCCGGCGGCAGCGGGGGCTCCTGGGCGCCCGTGCCCAGGGCCTGCTGCCGGTGGTTCCTGCTGCTGGTGCCGCTGTACCTGCCTCTGGCCTGCTCGCGCTCGCTCCAGCGGAAGGCGATGGAGGCCGTGAGGCCGACGCCGAGCCCGGCTATGGCGCAGGCAGCGGCGGCGGCCACGTTCACGTCCATGTGGCCAGCGTAAGCGCACGGCCTGGCCACTCCCCAAGGGCTGGATCAAGGCATCGGCCACGCGTTGCCGAGAATTCACCTTCACGTAGCTGCCGATTCACCGCACGGGTCGTGCGTGGTCGCCCGGACGGCACAGAGTTGGCCGGGCAGCCCGTGTGGGAGTGGGCGGCGCGCCGAACCGCAGCCGCCGCCCGGGGTGCGCGCGTACCATTCGCGCCACCAGCAGCGGTCACCCGTACGCCGAACCGATGGTCGGACGGGCAGACCGGTCGGCACCGCCACCGACACAGCTTCTGAGGAGAGAGCATGCGCGACGCGTACCACGAGGAACTCGATGCGATCGGCGACAGCCTGGTCGAAATGGCCCGGCTGGTCGGCTCGGCCCTGGGCCGGGCGACCACCGCCCTCCTCGACGCGGACCTCGCGCTGGCGGAGAACGTGATCTCCGCCGACGAGAGGATCAACGAGCTCCACCACGAGCTGGAGAACCGTGCCATCGACCTGCTGGCCCGCCAGCAGCCGGTCGCCACCGACCTGCGCATCGTGGTCACCTCGCTGCGGATGAGCGCCGACCTGGAGCGCTGCGGCGACCTCGCCCGGCACGTCGCCAAGGTCGCCCGGATGCGCTACCCCGACTCGGCCGTCCCGAGCGACCTGCACTCCACCGTCCTGGAGATGGGCCAGCTCGCGCAGCGCCTGGTGGCCAAGGCCGGCCTGGTGATCGCCACCAAGGACGTCGACAAGGCCCTGGAGATGGAGCAGGACGACGACGCGATCGACACGCTCCACCGCGAGCTGCTGTCGCACCTGATCGACGACCGCTGGCACCACGGCATCGAGACCGCCGTCGACCTCACCCTGGTCGGCCGCTACTACGAGCGCTTCGCGGACCACGCGGTGTCGGTCGCCAAGCGTGTCGTCTACCTGGTGACCGGTGAGCACGTGGCCGAGTTCGTCGCCGCCTCGGAGGCCGCGGCGGCGGAGTGAGGGCTCACCCCGAGGGGTGAGTAAACCTCCGGCACGGGTGGTGGGGGCGCACGGCGTTCCGTACACCCCACCACTGCGCGCCTGTTGACGCTCCCTCCGATCGGCGGTTTCACTCGAAGCCGTAGGCACCGAAGTGTGCCCGTCACAAGGAGGGTTCAGCACGATGAACGCCAACCCGACCCGACCGACACCGGCACACGACACCGTCGCGCCGCCCGCCCCGAAGCTGCTGCCCGTCCTCGCCGCCGGGTGCGGCTGCGGCCCGGGTTGCGGCTGCGGCTGCCAGTCCGGCGCGCCCTGCCAGTGCGGCGGCGCCGACGGCGGCTGCTGCGGCGGTCACTGAGTCGAACCGCCGTCGTCGGCGGCCCCCGAGTCGGGCCGCCGACGACGGCGGCGGTGTGAACCCGCCGGAACCGCCGGAACCGTCAGAACCGGACGTCGGTGCAGGAGTAGAAGGCGTTGCCGGTGTCGGCGATCTCCCAGACCGAGACGACCACCTGGTGCCCGGTCCGCCCGCTCGGGACGGTCGCGGTGTGGCTGACGGTGCTCGGCACCTGGCGGCCGTTGTAGGGGACGGTCAGGAACGGCGTCAGCTCCAGGTTGGCCCGGGTGACCGGCTGGGTGGCGTCGTAACCCGGCTTGGTCAGGTAGTACTTGAAGCTCGTGGTGGCGTGCCGGGCGGTGAACCTCCAGGTGAAGGTGAGCTGTTGGCCCGCGGTCACCGAGGTGGTCGGCCAAGCGCCGCCGTGCGGGTCGTCCAGCTCGGCGAAGCGCTCGTTGCCGCCGGCGCAGATGGTGCCGTCGGCGGGCCCGGCCTTCGGGAACCCCTTCGGCCCCTCGACGCTCTGCGGCTCCCACTGGATCTCGCCGCAGTCCCACGGGACGGCGTCCGCACCGCAGAGCGCGGCCCGGCTGGGCGGCGTCGAGATGTACCCGTGGGACTGCGCCGGCAGCGCGAAGGTGAGCGGTACCGCGAGCGCGGCGACCGCCGCCCCGACGATGTGGCGTGTGCGCATGGTGCTCCTCCGTGGGGGTGGATGGAGAGTGCGCGGGGGACGCAGGCGCACGCGTGGGGGCGCGGCGACCGGACGGGGGGATCCTCGGCCCGCCTGCGCCGGCCCGACGCCCTCACGGTAGGAGCCGCCGCAGCGGCCCGTCAATGGTCTGAACCACTCTGGCAAGTCGCGGCAACTCCCCTGCGGTACAGGCGAGTTGATCCGATCCGCAGAACGACGAAGGCCCCGCCCCCGGCGAACCGGGCGACGGGGCCTGAGCGCCTTCGGGCCTACTTCTTGCCCTGGTTCTTGACCGCCTCGATGGCGGCGGCGGCGGCCTCGGCGTCGAGGTAGCGGCCGCCGTTGGCGACGGGCTTGAAGTCGGCGTCCAGCTCGTACACCAGCGGGATGCCGGTCGGGATGTTCAGGCCGGCGATGTCCGCGTCGGAGATGCCGTCGAGGTGCTTGACCAGCGCGCGCAGGCTGTTGCCGTGGGCGGTGACCAGGACGGTCCTGCCGGCGGCGAGGTCCGGGACGATGGCGTCGTACCAGTACGGGAGCATCCGCTCGACGACGTCCTTCAGGCACTCGGTGCGCGGGCGCAGCTCGCTCGGGATCTCGGCGTAGCGGGCGTCACCGGCCTGCGAGTACTCGTTGTCGTCGGCCAGCACCGGCGGCGGGGTGTCGTAGGAGCGGCGCCACAGCTGGAACTGCTCCTCGCCGAACTCGGCCAGGGTCTGGGCCTTGTCCTTGCCCTGGAGCGCACCGTAGTGCCGCTCGTTCAGGCGCCAGCTGCGACTGACCGGGATCCAGTGGCGGTCGGCCTTGTCCAGAGCGATCTGCGAGGTGCGGATCGCGCGGCGCAGCAGCGAGGTGTGCACCACGTCGGGGAGCAGGCCCTCGGCGGCCAGGAGCTCGCCACCGCGGGCGGCCTCCTTCTCGCCCTTCTCGTTGAGGTCGACGTCGACCCAACCGGTGAACAGGTTCTTCTGGTTCCACTGGCTCTCGCCGTGGCGGAGGAGGATGAGTCGGTACGTCGTGTCAGCCATGCGCCCCAGCTTAGTGGAGGCCCGAAAAACCCCTGGTGGGGACCTTGGATCCGTGTGTAATGTGTGCAGCGTCGATCTGACACTTACAGGCGTCGGCTGGCCGGTCGCCCGCGCACCGCTCAGCGGACGCCCGCCCAGGGAGCCCCCACATGCCCGTACACGTGCTCGCCAGTCCCCGGTTCCGAAGCGTGGTGCGGGAGACGGTGGGCGGGCTGCCGCGGCAGTTCTGGTGGCTCTGGGTCTCGACGCTGATCAACCGGCTCGGTGCCTTCGTGGTCACCTTCCTGGCGCTCTACCTCACCGTCGACCGGGGCTACTCCACCACCTACGCGGGCCTGGTGGCCTCCCTGTTCGGCCTCGGCGCGGCGGCCGCGTCGCTCGTCGCCGGCACCCTGACCGACCGGGTCGGACGCCGGCCGACCCTGCTGCTCGCCCAGCTCGGCACGGCCGTGTTCACCGCCGTGCTCGGCTTCACGGACGGCCAGGTGGCGATCGCCGTGGTCGGTTTCCTGGTCGGCTTCTGCAACAACGCCACCCGGCCCGCCACCTCGGCGATCATCGCGGACATCGTCCCGGCCGAGGACCGGGTCCGCGCCTTCTCGCTGAACTTCTGGGCGGTCAACCTGGGCTTCGGCCTCTCCTCGGCCGTCGCCGGGCTGATCGCCGTGCACGGCTACCTCACGCTGTTCCTGCTGGACGCCGCCACCACGCTGGTCTGCGCGGTGGTGATCTTCATCAGGATCCCCGAGACCAGGCCGGACATCCCGGCGCGGCAGGCCGAGGAGCCGGCGGTCGGTCTCGGCACGGTGTTCCGGGACCGCCGCTTCATGACGGTGACCGGGCTGAACCTGCTGCTCGCCGTGGTCCTCCAGCAGGGCTCCACCACGCTCCCGATGGACATGGGCCGCTCCGGCATCACCCCCACCGAGTACGGCCTGGTCATCGGCCTGAACGGGGTGCTGATCGTGCTGCTCCAGATCCCGGTCACCCGGTGGATCGAGGGCCGCGACCGGACGGCGATGCTGGCGGCGGCCGCGCTGCTGATCGGCTGGGGCTTCGGGCTGACCGCGCTGGCCGGCTCGTCCGCGTGGTTCTTCGCGCTCACCGTGGCGGTCTGGACGGTCGGCGAGATCTTCCACACGCCGACCATGATGGGCGTGGTCGCCGAACTGGCGCCGGCCCACGCCCGCGGCCGCTACCAGGGCGTCTTCTCGCTCTCCTGGTCGCTCGCCTCGTTCATCGGCCCGGGCGTCGGCGGCGTGCTGCTCGGGCAGGGCGGCTGGCTGCTCTGGGGCGCCTGCGGGGCGCTCGGCACGGTCGTGGCGACGGGGTTCACGGTGCTGCGGCGGCGGACCGCGGTCACCGGTGCCGCAGGCATCGAGCGCATCAGGGTGGTGGCGGGCGCCGAGGCGTCGGCGGCCACGCCGACCGCACCCGCCGAGGCACCCGCCGAGGCCGGGAAGGCTTCGACGGGCGGCTGAGGGCGGGCGGCTGAGGAGCGGCTGAGGGGCAGGTGCCGGCGGGCGTTCAGTCGGCCGTCGGCGCGGCCAGGTGGGCGAAGGCGGCCAGGTTGCGGGTGGACTCCCCGCGCTTGGTGCGCCACTCCCACTCCCGCCGGATCGCCGAGGCGAAGCCCAGCTCCAGCAGGGTGTTGAACGGCTCGTCGGCGCTCTCCAGCACCGTGCCGAGCAGCCGGTCCACGGCGTCCGGGGTGAGCGCCTCCAGCGGCAGCCGACCGGCGAGGTAGACGTCGCCGAGCGGGTCGATCGCGTACGCGACGCCGTACAGCCGGGTGTTGCGCTCCAGCAGCCAGCGGTAGACGGCCTCGTGGTTCTCGTCCGGGCGGCGGATCACGAAGGCGTTCACCGACAGGGTGTGGTCGCCGACCCGCAGTGCGCAGGTGGTGCTGAGCTTCCGGGTGCCCGGGAGGGTCGCCACCAGCGTGTACGGGTCGGTGGCGGCCGGCTCCCAGGCCACCCCGGCGTCGTCCAGGGCGGTGCGCAGGAGGGTCAGGGCCTCGTCCTTGGTGCGGATTGCCATGGGGGTGACGTTACTCGGCAGTACCGGGGAGGCGCAGCCGAGCCGGTCCGACGGCGGGGCCGCAGCAGCGCAGCAGGCCCGCAGGGTGCAGGCCCGCAGGCGCGGCGGGGCCGGCGGCCGTCAGGCGAGCCGCCGCCGGGCGACGGCCAGCCGGCCGGCCGGGCGGGCCAGGCTGCCGGCGTACACCTCGGCGGTGGTGGCCGCGGCGGCGTCCCAGCCGAAGCCGGCCGCGTGCCGTGCCGCCGCCTCGCCGCGCCGGCCGACCAGGCCGGGGTCGGTGACGTACGGCTCCAACGCGTGCGACCAGTCCACCGGGTCGTGACCGCTCACCAGCGTGCCGGTCTCGCCGTCCCGCACCGCGACCGGCAGCCCGCCGACCGCGGCCGCCACCACCGGGGTGCCGCAGGCCTGCGCCTCCAGTGCGACCAGCCCGAAGGACTCGCTGTACGAGGGCATCACCAGGGCCGTCGCCGCGCGGTACCAGTCCGCGAGCAGGGCCTGGCCGACCGGCGGGTGGAACCGCACCACGTCGCCGATGCCCAGCTGGGCGGCGAGCTTGTGCAGGCTCTCCGGCCGGGCCAGCCCGGTGCCGGACGGGCCGCCGACCACCGGCACCACCAGGTGCTCGCGCAGCCCGGGGCGGCGCGCCAGCAGTTCGGCGACCGCCCGCAGCAGCACGTCCGGCGCCTTCAGCGGCTGGATGCGCCCGGCGAAGAGCAGCACCGCGGCGTCCTGCGGCAGGCCCAGCCGGGCCCGGGCGGCGGCCCGCGCCTGCGGCCCGCCGGGGCGGAAGACGTCCAGGTTGACCCCGGGGTGGACGACGGCCAGCTGGTCCGGCCGGGCGGCGTAGTGCCGCGCCAGCTCGTCGGCCTCCTCGGTGGTGTTGGCGATCAGCCGGTCGGCGGCCTCCACCACCTGGGTCTCACCGATCACCCGGGCCGCGGGCTCGGGCGTGTCGCCCTCGGCCAGCGCGGCGTTCTTGACCTTCGCCATGGTGTGCATGGTGTGCACCAGCGGCACCCCCCAACGCTGCGCGGCCAGCCAGCCGACCTGCCCGGAGAGCCAGTAGTGCGAGTGCACCAGGTCGTAGTGGCCGGGGCGGTGGCCCGCCTCGGTCCGCAGCACCCCGTGGGTGAAGGCGCACAGCTGGGCCGGCAGGTCCTCCTTGAGCAGGCCCTCGTAGGGCCCGGCGGTGACGTGCCGGACCAGGACGCCCGGGGCCAGCTCGACGGTGGGGGCGTCGTCCGAGCAGATCGACCGGGTGAACACCTCGACCTCGATGTTGAGCGCGGCGAGGCGCTTGGCCAGCTCCACGATGTAGACGTTCATCCCGCCGGCGTCCCCGGTGCCGGGCTGGTGCAGCGGCGAGGTGTGGACGCTGAGCATGGCTATCCGGCGCGGGCGGCGGCGGCCCGACACCAGCGACTGGAGCCGGCCGCGCGCGGGTGGGGCCGGCTGGGCACGGCGTACCGACCGGACGGGGTGCTGGATCACCTGGCTGAAGCCTCCTCTGTGCTGCCCGTCTCCGGCGGTCCGCGCGTACGGGCCGCCCGCTGTCCGGTGTGCGCTGACCCGTCCGGGCACACATCACCACCAGTGTGCCAACCACCTTGGCGGCGTCCGGCATTCCCGATCCGGCCCGCGAGCCTGTCGAACCGGCATCGCCGCAGGTCACGGCGGTGCCGTCGACTCCCCCGCTACCCTTCTGGGCATGGCCACCTCCTTCGACCCTTCGACCGCGCCCGCCCGCGGGCGGACCGGACGGCCGGTGGGGACGGTCACCCGGGGCACCACCAACACCAACCGGCTGCGGCGGATGGACCGCTGGATCGCGCACACCCTCGGCCGCACGCTGTACACCGCCGAGCGACCGCCGGTCGCGGTCGACCTCGGGTACGGCGCGGCGCCCTGGACGGCCGTCGAGCTGGCCGGACGGCTGCGCACGGTGCGGCCGGACGTCCGGGTGGTGGGGATCGAGATCGAACCGGAGCGGGTCGCGGCCGCGCTGCCGTACGCCGAGCCGCCGCTGCTCACCTTCCGGCGCGGCGGCTTCGAGGTACCGCTGGACGGCGGCGCGCCGGCCCAGTTGATCCGGGCCGCGAACGTGCTGCGGCAGTACGAGGAGTCGGCGGTGGCCGGGGTGTGGGAGCGGCTGTGCGCCCGGCTCGCCCCGGACGGGCTGCTGGTCGAGGGGACCTGCGACGAGATCGGGCGGCGGCACGTCTGGGTCGCGCTCGGCCCGGAGGGGCCCCGGACGGTGACCTTCGCGGCCCGGCTGGGCGGTCTCGGGCTCCCCTCCGACCTGGCCGAACGCCTGCCCAAGGCGCTGATCCACCACAACGTGCCGGGCCGGCCGGTGCACGCCTTCCTGGCCGACTTCGACCGGGCCTGGGCGGCGGCCGCGCCGTACGGGGCGTTCGGGGCGCGGCAGCGCTGGGTCGCGGCCTGCACGGCGCTGGCCGGCAGCTGGCCGCTGGTGGACGCACGCGGCCGGTGGCGGCAGGGCGAGGTCACGGTGCCCTGGTCGGCGCTCGCGCCGTAGCGCGCGGGTGCTCGGGCCGACGGCTCGCGGGCGCCCGGGCCTGCGGCTTTCGGGAGCTGGTGAGCGACCCGCCGCATTCACTCGAACGAGTTATCGAATACCTCTGGCGTGTTGACGCCCCACCACGCCACGATGGACGCCGTCGACGGCGCCACCACCGCCGCCCGACGCTCGCCCTGCCCGTACTCGCCCCACCGGCTCAGCCGTCACTCCCCTGCCCGAGCAGCTCCCGCAACACCCGTTCGAACACCCCGTACATCTCCGCCCCGAACAGCACGAACCGCACCTCCGCCAGCTCCGCGCCCGCCTCCGCCTCGCCGCCGGCCAGCACCCCGGCGACGGTGCCGAGCGCGATCCGGGCCGCGTCCGCCGGCGGCCAGCCGAAGATCCCGGCCGACACCGCCGGGAAGGCCACCGTGCGGGCGCCGAGCTCCGCCGCCGCCCGCAGCGACTCGCGATAGCAGGAGGCCAGCAGCTCCGCCCGCTCCACGTACTCCTCCGCCAGAAACACCGGCCCGACGGTGTGCACCACCCACCGGGCCGGCAGCCGTCCGGCCGTCGTCGCCACCGCGCGCCCGGTGGGCAGCCCCTTGCCCCAGTGCGAGGCGCGCAGCCGACGGCACTCCTCCAGGATCTGCGGCCCGCCCCTGCGGTGGATCGCGCCGTCCACCCCGCCGCCGCCCAGCAGAGAGGAGTTCGCGGCGTTCACCACCGCGTCCACCCGCTGTTCCGTGATGTCACCCTCGACCAGGGTGATCCGCGTCACCATTCCGAGCCCCCTTTCCGGGCCTGCCCGGCACCCGCCGGGCCGGGGTCCGAGCCGTCACCCGAGTCCGATCACCACACCGCCGCCGGCACGGCACCAGCCACAACGGCCCGGTCGGCCAGAGAAATCCCCGGAGATCACGTTATGGTCGCGAGAAGTTCCCCGACGCAGGGTGCCAGGCGGGCACTGCGGACGGACGCCGACCGTTACGCACTCGGGGAAAGGGAGGAACCACCGATGCCCGCAACGGGAGACGGGCGGGCACCTGGTGCCGCTGGCCTGCCGGGCGCCCACGCCGGCGCCCCCGTCGGCCGTGCCCGCAACCACCCGACCACCACCGGTCCGATGACGGCCGGCGCGGTGACGGCCGCTCCCCCGATACCTCACCCCCGGTCGCAGGCCCGAAACGTTCCGGCAGCCGGTGAATCGGCCGCCGACCCCGGCGCCGCGCCGCTCAAACTGCTGGTGATCGAGGACGACGCCTCCGACGCCCAGCTCATCAAGGCGGCCGTCGCCGACAGCGGCACCGCGATCGAGGTCCACTGGGCCCGCGGCCTGGACCAGGCCACCGGGCTGCTGGCCCCCGCCCCGCCCGTCACCCGGCGCGGCCGCCCGCGCGGCAGCGAGTTCAGCTGCGTCCTGCTCGACCTCGCCGCCCCCGCCGACCTGCCGCACCCCTCCGACTCCTCGGACGGCCTGGAGGGCCTGCACGAACTGCTCCGGCGGGCCCCGCACACCGCCGTCGTCGTGCTCACCGACGCGGGCGGCGCCGAACTGGGCGCGGCCGCCGTCGCCGCCGGCGCCCAGGACTTCCTGATCAAGAACGAGACGGACGGCCCGCTGCTGGCCCGCGCCCTGCGCTACGCCGTGGAACGCAAGCGCGCCGACGAGTCCCAGCGCCGGCTCGTCGAGGCGGAACTGCGCGGCCAGGAGAACGCCCGCCTCCAGCGCCACCTGCTGCCCACCCCGCTGCTCGACGGCGCCGGCCTCTCCTTCACCCGCCGTTACCGCCCCGGCCGCCGCCGCGCCCTGCTCGGCGGCGACTTCTACGACGCCGTCCGCACCCCCGACGGCACCGTCCACGTCGTCATCGGCGACGTCTGCGGCCACGGGCCCGACGAGGCCGCGCTCGGCGTCGCGCTCCGGATAGCGTGGCGCACCCTCGTCTTCGCGGGCCTCACCGGCGAGGCCCTGCTCACCACCCTCCAGCACGTGCTGGAGCACGAACGCCGCAGCGACGAGATCTTCGCGACGCTCTGCATGCTGGTCATCGAGCCCGGCGGCGAATGCGGCGACCTCGACTCGCTCGGCAGCTGCGAACAGGCCCACCTCTACCTCGCCGGCCACCCGGCGCCGCTGCTGCTCGGCCGGGACCACCAGCCGATCACCCTGCCCGCCGACCTCGCCGGGCCCGCGCTCGGCCTGCTGCCCTGCCACGACGGACAGGCCGCCTGGCCCGCCCACCACGTCGAACTCCAGCCGGGCTGGCGGCTGTTGCTCTACACCGACGGGCTGATCGAAGGCCGGGTCGGGGCCGGCTCCCGCCGCCTCGGGCAGGACGGGCTGGCGGACCTGGTCGGCGACCACCTCGCCGCCGGACTCACCCGCGGCCGGCTGGTCGACAGCGCCATCGCCGAGGTCGAGGAGCTGAACGGCGGCGCGCTGACCGACGACGTCGCGGTGCTGCTGCTGGAGCGCAACCCGGTGCAGCTGATCCTCGGCTGACGTCCCGCCGGGAACAGCAGCCGGGAACGCCGTGGCCCGGACGGGTGAACTCCCCGCCCGGGCCACGGCGTTGTCCGCGTGTGCGACCTACCAGGGGCCGTACGGGCCGGTGTTGCGCCGCCCGCCCCGGCCGCCACCGCCGGTCAACTCCCGGATCGCCGGGCGCACGTCGACCATGTAGACGATCGACGCGACCAGCCCGGCGAGGGTCAGGAAGCCGGTGAAGATGTTCACCCCGAACAGCAGGTCCCAGCCGAACGAGACCGCCAGGAGCGCCAGCCAGAACCCCTTGGTCTTCTTGTCCGCCGCCCGGTACGCGTCCTCGCGACGGGTGGCGGCATCGACCAGGGCGAACAGCTTGAAGCCCAGCATGGCGACGGCCATCCACCAGACCGGGTTCAGATACTCGAAGGCCCGGATCTGATCCACTCCGCCCATCGCGCTCTCCTCTGTCTCTCGGCCGCGTCCATCCTGGCACGGAGGACCGTCCGCTTCGGTGTCAACGTCCCGCGGTCACCGGATGTGCCCCGTTCGGCGGGGTTTCACTCACTCCGCGTGGTCGGCGGCGGTGTTCTTCCGGGCGCGGGAGCTCTTCTTCGGGGCGGGCTCGGCGACTTCGGCGTCCTCCTGGACCAGCTCGGCCTCGGCCGGCTCGTCCGTGAGCTCGGCGGTCCCGGCCGGCGCGGCCGGGCGGGCCCGGTCCACCACGACCTTGCCGCGCTCGGCCAGCTCGTCGTAGGTCTCCTTGGCCTTCACCGCCAACTCGACCGCCCGGCCGACCTGCTGGAGCGCGAAGCCCTGGGCCCGGTCCTGCAACGACTTCAGGTCGACGGGCAGGGTGGTGACGGTGCCGGTGACCTTGGCCTGAGCCTCGGCCAGCTTCGCCTGCGCCTCCTGGAGCCGGGCGGTGGCCTTCTCCTGCGTGCCCTTGCGGTCCGCCGCGAGCGCCTCCACCAGGCCCGGCACCTCGCGCAGCTTCTCGTACGCGAGGTCGCCGGCGCCGGCCAGGGCGTACAGCGGGGTCGGGTCGCTGAGGGTCTTCTTGATGTCGTCGGTGATCGGCATGCTTACCGGTCCTCCCGGTGGGTGTTCTGGGTGGCTGGGCGGTCGGCGGTCGGGTCGGCGGCGGAACCGGCCACCGTGCTCCGCAGGGCGGCGTTCTCCTTGAGGAAGGCGTCGTAGACCGCGAGCAGCGCCTGCTTCTGCTGCTCGTTGATCAGCGGATCGGCCAGGATCGAGGCCCGCAGCTCCAGGCCGTCACCCCGCCGCTCCTCCAGGATCCCGGCCTGGACGTACAGCGTCTCCGCCGAGATCCGCAGCGCCTTCGCGATCTGCTGAAGGATCTCCGCGCTCGGCTTGCGCAACCCTCGCTCGATCTGGCTGAGGTACGGGTTGGACACGCCGGCGGCCTCCGCCAGCTGCCGCAGCGAGTACTGCGCGTTCCGGCGCTGCTCCCGGATGTACTCGCCCAGCGAGCCGACGTTCAGTGAGGCCATACCAGCAGCCTGCAACATCGCGCTTGCAAATGCAAGCAGGGCGCTAGCAGCAGCAAACGCGTCGAGGTCGCGGGCTGGGCACGGTGGGCCAGGTCGGGTCGGGTCGGGGGCGTGGTGGAGCGGTCTGGGGTGGGGCCGGGTGCCGGGGTCAGGAGGTGGTGGCCTCGGTGATGCGGGGCCAGAGGTGGGTGAGGAGGGTGGGGAGGTCGGGGGTGGTGGTGGCGAGGCGGCGGAGGGCGGGGTGGGTGGCGAGGTCGAGGGCGAGGCGGGCGGTCGGCGGGTCGGTGGCCAGGGCGGCGCGGACGGTGCGGTGCCCGGGGCCGGCGACCCGGACGGTGTCGGCGAGGAAGAGCGCGCCGGCGACCACCGCGACCCAGCGTTCCTCGGCCGGGCCGTTCAGCACGGCCGCCGGGTCGCCCCGGTGGCCGACGGCCTCGGCCCACGGGTCGGCGGCCAGGTAGCGGACCGTCCCGACGCCGGCGAAGGAGGCGGCGGCCGTGCACATCGCGCAGGGCCGGTGGCTGCTCCACAGGGTGTGGGTGGCGAGGTCCCACGGGGTGCGGGCGCGGGCGAGTGCGTTGAGTTCGGCGTGCGCGAGCGGGGTGCCCTGGAGCGGGTCGGTGCCGCCCGGGGCGTCGTACACCCGGTTGCGGCCCTCGGCGACGACCGCGCCGTCGGCGTCGGTGAGCACCGCGCCGACCGGCAGGCCGCCGGCGCGCCAGGCCTGGTGGGCGAGTTCCAGGCACCGGCGCGCGGCGGGTGCGAGTGTCGGCCAGACGGCGGCGAAGTCCTCCTCGGTCCCCATGACTTGGAGCCTAGGACCGGCGCGTCGGCCGAATCACTCGGCGGATCACACGAGTTCGGGCACCCGGACCGGCATCAGGATGGAGAAGGTGCCAGCCCGGCCCGGCGTGCGGATCGCCAACGGGGCGATCGGACCTCCGAGTTCGAGCACCAGCTGCTCGGGCCGGCCGGCCCGCAGGGCGTCCAGCAGGAAGTCCCGGTTGACCGCGACCCGCAGGTCGCCGGGCGCGGTGTCGGTGCCGGCCTCGGCGTCGGCCGGGGCGACGGCGAGGCGGCCGTCCGCCGTGAGGGTGAGGACGGTGACGGCGCAGTCGGCGCCGTGCGGGCCGGACGGCAGGGTGCGGACGGCTCCGGTCTCGACGGCGCCGCGCAGGTCGTCGGCGGACAGGTCGATCCGGTGCTGCGGTTCGAGCCGGGTCAGCACCCGGTAGTCGGGGTAGTCGAGGTCCAGCGCGGCGCCCTCGATCCGCAGCCCGCCGGTCTCGGCGCGGACGAGGCCGCCGCCGAAGGTCAGCGCGACCTCGGCCGCGCCGGCGCCGAGCAGCGCCCGCAGCGCGTCCACCAGCGCGGTCGGCACGATCGTGCCGGTGGCCGGCGCGGCAACGGTGGCGGTGGCGGGCAGTTCGGCGAGCGCCATCCGGTAGCGGTCGGTGGCGACCAGGCGCAGCACCGGCCCGTCCAGGTCGAACAGCACCCCGGCGAGGGCCGGGGCCTCCGGGTCGCCGCCGACGGCGAAGCGGACCGCGTCGAGCGCGGCGGCCAGCTCCTCGGCCGGGACGGTGAAACGGAGTTCGGCGGGGGTGACGGTCATCGGGTTCTCCCTCTGGTCGATCAGCACACGGATCAGGGAGAGCTCACGGCGGGCGTCGGCGAGGCCGTCCTCCAGCCGGCGCAGGTGCGCGTCGACCACCTGCCGCGCCCGGTCGGAACCGGGGGCGGCGGCGAGCACGGCGCGGATGTCGGCCAGCGGCAGGCCGACCCGGCGCAGCCGGGCCAGCAGCCGGGCGTCGGCCAGCTGACCGGGCCGGTACCAGCGGTAGCCGGTCTGCGGGTCGACCCAGGCGGGGGCGAGCACCTCGGCGCTGTCGTAGTAGCGCAGGGTGCCGACGCCCAGGCCGCTGGCGCGGGCCAGTTCGCCGATGCTGTGCAGGTCGCTCTCCATGACGTCGACCCTGGGGGCTCGACCAGGTCGAGGGTCAAGCCCCGCCGGTGAGGTGGGTGAGCTTGCGCGGGTTGCGCAGGGCGCGGATCTCGGCGATCCGGACCGTGCCGTCGGGCGCCTCGGCGAACTCGCAGACCACGACCGCGTCGATCCGGCCGTCCAGCAGGGTGAGCAGCCCGGGCTGGCCGTTGACCAGCACCGGGCGGGCGTCGGCGCCCTCGCCCAGCTGGGCGAGCACGCCGAGGACGAAGCGGGCGACCTTGTCGGCGCCGGTGATCGGGCGCAACGCGGAGCGGACCACGCCGCCGCCGTCGTTCCAGGAGACGACGTCGGGGGCGAGCAGTTCGAGCATCCGGTTGAGGTCGCCGCCGACGCAGGCCGCCAGGAACTCGTCGGTGGCCCTGCGACGCAGCTCCGGCGGGGCGTCGTACCGGGGCCGGCCGGCCTGGACGTGCGCCTTGGCCCGGCTGCCGATCTGGCGGCAGGCGGCCTCGCTGCGGTCCAGCGCCTCGGCGATCTCCCGGTACGAGAAGGCGAAGGCCTCCTTGAGCACGAAGACGGCCCGCTCCAGCGGCGAGAGGCTCTCCAGCACCACCAGCAGCGCGACCGACACGGATTCGGCGCGCTCGACGCCGCCGGTGGCGTCCGGCTCGGTGACCAGCGGTTCAGGCAGCCAGGGGCCGACGTAGGACTCGCGGCGGACGACCGCCGAGTCGAGGCGGTTGAGGGCGAGGTTGGTGACCGTACGGGCCAGGTAGCCGCCGGGGCTGGCGACCGGGCCGGTGACCTGGCTCCAGCGCAGCCAGGTGTCCTGGACCAGGTCCTCGGCGTCGGTGACGGTGCCGAGCATCCGGTAGGCGATGCCGAAGATCATCCGACGGTGCTGCTCGAAGTCCGCCAGGCGGGCGTCGGCGAGATCGGTCGGGCCTGGCGTGCTCGTCGGGCCCGGTGCGCTGGGGGTGTCGGTCACCCGGGGGACGTTACCGCACGGTAATCCGGCGCCCCCGGCCGGACACCGGGTCGGCCCGCCGGTCCGCCGGTTCGCCAGTACGCCAGTACGCCAGCCCGTCAGTCGAGGAAGGCGTCGTAGGCGGGGGCGAGCAGGGTGGCGAGGTCACGGCCGCGCACGGTGATGCCGGACCTGCCGAGGCGGCGCAGCGAAGGCTCGTCCGGCTCGTCGTCCGCCCCGCCCCGGTCGGGCGGCGGGGCGGTCGGCAGGGTGAAGTCGCCGCGCCAGTAGGCGGCGACGTTCACCGTCGGGGTGTCGGGCCCGGTCATCCGTCCTCCTCCTCGGCCACCGCGTCCTCGCGGGTGAGGGCGACCAGTTCGCGCAGCGCCTCGACCGGCAGGTCGGTGAGCCAGCGCTCCCCCTCCGTGACCACCGCCTCGGCCAACGACCGCTTGGCGGCGAGGAGTTCGTCGATGCGCTCCTCGACGGTACCGACGCAGACCAGGCGGCGGACCTGGACGTCCCGGCGCTGGCCGATTCGGAACGCACGGTCGGTGGCCTGCTCCTCGACCGCCGGGTTCCACCAACGGTCCAGGTGGATCACCTGGTTGGCGGCGGTCAGGTTGAGCCCGGTGCCGCCGGCCCGGAGCGAGAGCAGGAACACCCGTGGTCCGTCCGGCGACTGGAAGCGCTCGACCAGCTCCTCGCGGCGGGCCCGGGAGAGCCCACCGTGCAGGTACAGCACCTCCTCGCCGAGCCGCCGCTCCAGGTACGGGCGGAGCATCGCGCCGAACTCGGCGTACTGGGTGAAGACCAGGGTCCGGTCACCCTCGGCGAGCGCCTCCTCCAGCAGCTCGGCCAGCCGGGCGACCTTGCCCGAGCGATCACCCAACGCCGTACCGTCGTGGAGCAGTTGGGCCGGATGGTTGCACACCTGCTTGAGCTTGCCGATGGCGGCCAGCACGGTGCCGCGCCGCTCCACGCCCTTGATGCCCTCGACCCGCTGCAACAGGTCGGCCACCACGGCCTGGTAGAGGCCGGCCTGCTCGGCGGTGAGGTTGCACCAGACGGTCATCTCCTGCTTGGCCGGCAGTTCGGCCGCCGTCGTCGGGTCGGACTTGAGCCGGCGCAGCACGAACGGGCCTGTGCGGCGCTGGAGTTCGGCGGTGCGGTCGGGGCTGCGGTGCAGCTCGACCGGGATCGCGTAGCGCTCCTTGAAGCGTTCGGCGGGGCCGAGCAGCCCCGGGTTGGCGAAGTCCAGGATCGCGTGCAGCTCGGAGAGCCGGTTCTCCACCGGGGTGCCGGTCAGCGCGATCCGGTGGACGGTGACGGGCAGCGCACGGAGGGCCCGGGCCTGGGCGGTGCCGGCGTTCTTGACGTGCTGCGCCTCGTCGGCGACCACCCGGCGCCAGCGGACCGCGAGCAGCGCGGCGAGGTCCCGCTGGACCAGCCCGTAGGTGGTGATGACGAGGTCCACTCCCCGTACGGCGTCGGCGAGTTGGTCGGCGCCGAGGCGGCCGGAGCCGTGGTGGACGTACCGACGCAGGCCGGGGGCGAAGCGCTCGGCCTCGCGCTGCCAGTTGCCGACCAGCGACATCGGGCAGACCAGCAGGGTCGGCCCGGACGCCCCCTCGGCCTGTTCGACGGCCAGCAGGGCGAGCGTCTGGACGGTCTTGCCGAGGCCCATGTCGTCGGCCAGCACGGCACCGAGGCCGAGCCCGGCCATCGCCCGCAGCCAGGCCAACCCCCGTTCCTGGTACGGGCGGAGGGTGGCCCGGAAGTCCGACGGCAGGGCGGGCGCGGGGGCCGGGGCGGCGCGCCCGGCGAGCAGTTCGCCGAGCGGGCCGTCCGCGTGGACGCCGGTGACGGGCAGCCCGGCGACGGTCGCCTCGGGGTCGAGAGCCAGCCGCAGCAGGTCGGCGGTGGCCAGCACGCCGTCCCGCCGGGCCGCCAGGAAGGCGAGCGCGGCGGCGATCTGGGCCGGGTCGGCCTCCATCCAGGTGCCCCGCACCCGCACCAACCCCTGTTTGGCGGCGGCCAGTTCGGCCAGTTCCTGCTCGCTGAGCGGCGCGCCGCCCGGTCCGAGCGCGGCCTGCCAGCGGAAGGCGACCACGGCGTCCCGGTCCACCTGGGCGGTGACGGCGAGCGTGCCGGGCGCGGGCGGGGTGGTGACCCGCAGGGCGAGCCCGAGCCGGGGGCGGCGGCGCCACCAGGCCGGCAGCAGCACGCCGAAGCCGCCCTCGGCCAGGGCGGGCGCGGCGGTGCGCAGGAAGTCCAGTGCCCCGGCCCGGTCGAGCCGGAGGGTGGCCGGGCGGGACCGGTGGCGCAGCCCGTCCAGCGCGGGCCAGCGGTGGGCGGCGCGGGCGAGCTCGGCGACCAGGACGTCGGCCGGGTCGTCGGCCTTGCGGGCCAGGGCGGCGAGGGCGGCGCCGCCCTCGTGCAGGTCGGCGGCGCGGACCAGCAGGGAGGGCTCGTCGACGGCCTGGAGCAGGAACTCCAGCTGCCAGGCGTCGTCGGACGGCCGGCCCTCGGGGTCGTCCGGGTCCGGCCCGAGCGGCTCCACCAGGCGGAAGCAGAGCCGCAGGGCGGGTGCGACGGGCTCGGCGGCGGCGTACCAGCCGGCGAGCCGGCGGCGCAGCTCGGCGAACTCCTCGGGCGGGGCGTCGGCGACCCGGCCGTCGGGCATGGCCAGGGCGTGCAGCCAGCGTTCAGCGGTGGCGGTAGGCCCGGAGGCGGCAGGCGCCGAGGCAGCAGGCCCGGAGGCGGCAGGCGGGAGCAGCGGCGGCGCGGCGGCCAGCGCCGCGCGGGCCTCGGCGTCCACCAGCGCGGCGAGCGCCTCGCCCAGCAGCGCCTCGCCGGTGCCGCCGCCGGTCGGCCACTCGCCGAGCAGGACGGGCGGACAGCCCGCGGCCAGGGCGGCGGCCTCGTGGCGGCCGGCCGGGGTGAGGTCCGGCTGCCAGCGGGCGTGCTGGCCGCCGTCCGCCTGGACCGCGACGGGCCGCAGCCGACCCCGGCCGACCGTGCGCCAGGCCAGGTCGTGCACGCCGGTGAGCCAGCGCAGCGAGGGTCCGTGGACGACCTCGACCCGCCCGACGCCCGGCAGGTCGGCGCCGGTCACGGCCCAGTGCGGGTCGAAGACCTCGCCGAGCAGCTGGGCGGCCGCCCCGGCGTCGAAGAGCAGGGCCGGCACCCGCCAGGGCGCCAGGACGGCCCCGCCGCGCGGCGGGTCGACCGGGAGGTCGGGTGAGGGCGCGGGCAACGTACCGACGGTGGGCAGCAGCAGCGTCGCCCAGCGTTCGGGGGCCTGGCCGGCGAGCCAGCCGAGGCCGGGGCCGATGCCGCCGAGCACCACGGCCAGCTCGGCGGCCGGGCAGGCGTAGGGGTGGGCGCGCGGGGACGGCCGGTCGCCCCGGGCGGCCCCGGCCGCGACGGCGGCGGGGTGGGCGCGGGCGTCCTCGGCCCAGAGCGCCAGCCGTCCGCCCGCCTGCCAGAGCGCGTGCAGGACGAACATGCGGGGGCCTCTCCGGGGTCTGCGAACCGTCCTGCGAAGGGTAACCGGGGGGTCGGACAGCGCCCCGCGAAGACCATGGTTGAAATTTGAACGAAGCGGGTCTACAGTGGAGCCAACAAGTTGAAGCCTAAACAAATGGCTTCGAACCCGAGGAGGAGCCATGGGCCTTTTCAACCGCACCAAGACCGCCACCACCGCCCCCGTCGCCGTCGAGACCCCGGTCGGCCCGGAGCTCGGCCACCTCACCGGTGACTGGACGATCGACACCACGCACAGTGAGATTTCCTTCGCGGTGCGTCACGCCATGATCACCAACGTCAAGGGCCGCTTCACCGACTACGACGGCAAGCTGCACCTGGACGGCACCACCCCGGGCAACTCCTCCGCCGACCTGGTGATCAAGGTCGCCAGCATCGACACCAACCAGGCCCAGCGCGACGAGCACCTGCGCACCGGCGACTTCTTCGCCGCCGAGACCTACCCGGAGATCCGCTTCCGCAGCACCTCCGCCGAGCGGCTGCGCGACGACTCGTACCGGATGACCGGTGAGCTGACCATCAAGGACACCACCCGCACGGTCGCCCTGGACCTCGACTACACCGGCAGCGCCACCGACGCCTACGGTGCCGAGCGGGTCGGTTTCGAGGGCACCGCCGTCGTCGACCGCACCGAGTTCGGCCTCACCTACAACGCCGCCCTGGAGACCGGCGGCGTGCTGATCGGCGAGAAGGTCAAGCTCAGCTTCGACATCTCCGCCGTCAAGGCGGCCTGACCCGGCCACCACAGCCACCACCCCCTGCGGATCCGGCTGTTCGCGCAACCCCCTCCGCGCACCCGGATCCGCCCATGCACCGCCCCTGCCGGCCCCCGACGGCAGGGGCGGTGTCGTGTCCGGAGGTCACCCGGGCAGCAGCGCCGTGTCCGCCGCAGGCAGCCAGCTGCCCGCCGGGCGCCGCAACCAGCCCTCCCCCGCACCGAGTTCGGCGGCGGCGGCGATCAGCGCGGCCAGCCCCGGGTGCCGCTCGCCCGGCCGGTGCACCAGACTGACCAGGCTCAGCGGCACCGGCTCGACCAGCGGCACGTTCACCGCACCCGGGATGCTCGGCCCGCCGACCGTGGTCAGCATCGGGTCCCCGTGCCGGGCGAGGTAGCGGGCGGTCTCGTCCACGCCCACCGGCGGGACGTAGGGGGCGGCCGGGCTCAGGCCGTGCTCGCGCAGCAGGCGGGTGCCGAGGTCGGCCCACTCGGTGGTGGCCGGATTGCCCGCGCAGACGTCGACCGGGTGCCCGGCCAGGTCGGCGAGGCGCAGCACCGCGCGGCCGGCCAGCGGGTGGGTGTCCGCCATCATCACCGAGACCCGCTCCAACCGGATCGGACGCTGGGCGAGTTGGCCGCGCACCGGGGCGGCCAGCCCGGCGAAGCGCCCGAACGAGACGTCCAGCCGGTGGGCCAGCAGCTCGACGGCGGCCGCCGCGAGGCCGCCGTGGAAGCGGGCCAGCAGCTCGCCCTCCGGCCAGGCGGCGCGGGCGCGTTCGAGCACCCGGTCGGCGGTGAGGTCCGGGCCGGTGACGTCGCTGTTGAGGTCGAGCAGCAGCGGCCGGGCGGCCGCGCCGGCGAGGATCTCGTCGTGCAGGGCGAGGAGTTGGCGCGCCCGGGGCAGCAGGCGGTGCCCGGCCGGGGTGAGTTCGACGCTGCGGGTGGTGCGGGTGAACAGCGCGTCGCCGAGCAGCCCCTCCAGCGCCCGGACGTCCCGGCTGAGCGCCTGCTGGGCGACGTGCAGCCGGCCGGCGGCCCGGCCGAAGTGCAGCGTCTCGGCGGTCGCGACGAAGCCGCGGAGCAGGCGGGGGTGCAGGTCACGGGGCATGGCGGCAGATTAACAACGGTTTGCTGTGAGTGCGGCGGAACAGGTGTTGGACCGCCACCGGGCACCACCGCGAGGCTGGGGGCATCCCCCCTCGCCTCCCCAGGAGACCGATGCCCCCGCGCGCCCCCTTCGCCCGTTACCGGCGGCTGTTCGCCGCCCCCGGCGCCACCGCCTTCACCCTCGCCGGGCTGCTCGCCCGGGTCACGCTGTCGATGACCGGCGTCTCGCTGGTGCTGCTGCTCGCCGAGCGGCGCGGCTCGTACGCACTGGCCGGCACCGTCTCGGCGGCCGGGCTGTTCACCGGCGCGATCGGGATGCCGCTGCTCGGACGGCTGGTCGACCGGTACGGGCAGGCGCGGGTGACCGTCCCGGCCGCGCTCTACAACGTCCTCCCGTTCACCGCCCTGCTGCTCTGCGTCCGGCTCGGCGCACCGGACTGGACGCTGTACGCCTGCTGGGCGGCCTGCGCGGCCGCGCCCAACCTCGGCGGCATGGCCCGGGCCCGCTGGGCGCACCTGTACCGGGACGACCCGGCCGCCCGGCACCTGGCCAACTCCCTCGAACAGGCCCTGGACGAGCTCTGCTTCATGACCGGGCCGGTCCTCGCGACGCTGCTCTGCACGGCGGTCGCGCCGGAGGCAGGGCTGCTCACCGCCGGGACGCTCGGCACCACCGGCGCCCTGCTGTTCGCCGCCCAGCGGCGCACCGAACCGCCACTGTCCGCCCGCCCGGCGGACGGACGCCACGGCTCACCGCTGCGGGTGCCCGGGCTGCGCGTCCTGCTGCTCACCTTCCTCGCCACCGGCGCGGTCTTCGGCTCGATGGAGATCACCACCGTGGCGTACGCCGACGCGCTCGGCCACCGGCCGGCCGCCGGCGTCCTGCTCGGGCTGGTCGCGGCCGGATCCTGCGTGGCGGGGCTGCTGTTCGGGCTGCTGACGCCGCGCCGGGCGGCCGGCCCGCGCTTCCTCGCCGGGGTGGCGGCGATGGCCGGGGTGCTGCTGCTGCCGCTCGCCGCCGGGCTGGGCGGGGCCGGGCTCGGCCTGCTCGGGGCGGCGCTGTTCGCGGCCGGCACCGCCACCGCGCCGACCATGGTGACCGGGATGACGCTGATCCAGGCGCTGTTGCCGCAGCGCCAGCTCAACGAGGGGATGGCGGTGGCGGTGTCCGGCATCGTGGTCGGCATCTCGGCGGGCGCGGCGGTGGCCGGCACGGTCGCCGAGCGCACCACCCCCGGCACCGGCTACCTGCTGCCGGCCGGCGCGGCGGCGCTCGCCCTGCTCATCGCGACGGCGGGGCGGCGGCACCTGGCGGGCCCGTCGCGCCACCCGGCACCGGGCCCGGCGGAAAATTCCGAACGGACTGTCAGTACCACCGGCTAGCGTTCGGACATGGCAGGAATCACCTATGTCCGAGGCGATGCCACCACGCCCCAGGCCAAGGGCGTGAAGGTGATCGCGCACGTCTGCAACGACCTCGGCGGCTGGGGCAAGGGCTTCGTCCTCGCGCTGTCCAGACGCTGGCCCGAACCCGAGGCCGCGTACCGGCGCTGGCACCGGGAGCGGGCGAAGAACGACTTCGGGCTGGGCTCGGTGCAGCTGGTGCAGGTCGAGCAGTACGTCTGGGTGGCCAATCTGGTCGGCCAGCGCGGCATCCGGACGGGCCGCTCCACCGGCGCGCCGGTGCGGTACGAGGCCATCGACACCGCGCTGGCCGCGCTGGGCGACCGGGCCGTCGAGCTGGGCGCCTCCGTCCACATGCCGCGGATCGGCTGCGGACTGGCGGGCGGGCGCTGGGAGCGGGTCGAGCCGCTGGTGGCGGCACGGCTCGCGGACCGGGGGGTGCCGGTGACGGTCTACGACTACGACTGAGCGGCCGGACCGGGGTCCACGGCCTCCATGCCCTCCACGGCCTCCGCGGGCCAGCTGTACACGTACTCGGGCAGCACGAACCCGCCCGGGAACACGCCCTCCTGGGCGCGCGTGCGGCGGCCGCCCTCCCGCTCGTAGAAGGCGATCGCGCGGGTGTTGTCGCGCAGCACCTCCAGGTACAGCTCGGCGCCGGGGTGCCGCTCGGCGACGTGGGCGCGGGCCGCGGCGAACAGGGCGTGGCCGATGCCGCCGCCGGTCCGGCCGGGGCGGACGTGCAGGTTGTCGAGCAGCACCCGGCCGTCCTCCTGCGGGACGAGGTAGACGAACCCGACGGTCTCACCGGCCTGTTCGGCGATCAGCAGCTCGGGGGTGTGGGCCGGCCCGCCGTAGTCGACGGTCAGCCGCAGCTCCCAGATCTCGCGCCGCTGGGCGGCCAGCCCGTCGCCGAGCGCCTCCTCGGGGACGATGCCGCGGTAGGCGGTGCGCCAGCTGTGGGCGTGCAGGTCGGCGACGGCCGTGGCGTCCTGTGCTCCACCGCGACGGATGGTGGTCTCCACTGGGCTGATCATGTGACCAGCCTCCCACAGAACGCAGTTGAACATGTTCAGGCAGAACCTCTACAGTACCGGCATGGTTTTGAACGCGTTCGAAACACGGGGGGCAGTGCGTGCGGCACCGGATGCGGAGGGGGCATCCGGTGCCGCACCCACCGACACCGGCTGGAACCTCGCCTCCGGTTAGGCTCGTGCTCGTGGACGACCTGGCAGCGACGAACGGAACCGACGGCACGAGCGGTGCGGGGGCCGAGGCACCGGCCGCACCCGCGGCGGATGGCCCCGCCCTGCCCGGCGGCCGGGCGCAGCCGAAGACCGACAAGAGCGAACAGACCCGGGCACTGATCCTGGAGACGGCCATGCGCCTGTTCCAGGAACGCGGTTACGAGAAGACCACGATGCGCGCGATCGCCACCGAGGCGGGCGTCTCGGTGGGCAACGCCTACTACTACTTCTCGGCAAAGGAATTCCTGATCCAAGGGTTCTACGACCGGATGACCTACGACCACGCGGCGGACGCCAGGAACCGCATGGCGCACACCCGCGACTTCGCCGAGCGCCTGGAGATCGCGCTGACCTCCTGGCTCGACACCGCCGCGCCGTACCACGAGTTCGCCGCGCAGTTCTTCCGCACGGCCGCCGATCCGAGCAGTTCGCTCAGCCCGTTCTCCAACGAGTCCCACCCGGCCCGGGCGACGGCGGTCGAGCTGTTCCGCGACGTGCTGCAAGGCTCCGAGCTGGCGCCCAAGCTGGACGCCGAGCTGGTCGAGCTGCTGCCCGACGTGCTGTGGCTGCACCTGATGGTCGTGGTCCTGTACTGGGTCTTCGACCGGACCGAGGACACCGAGCGGACCCGGGAGTTCGTCCGCCGGTCCACCCCCATGGCGGCCCGGGTGATCAACCTCTCCCGCTACCGGGTGTTCCGCCCGATCGTCCGCGACGCCAAGGGCCTCATCCAGGACTTCATCCTGCCCACCATCGGGAAGACCGCCGTCAAGTAGCAAGGGACGGAACACCGGAGGCCGGCCCGCAGCGGGTGCGGGCCGGCCTCCGGTGGTCGCGGACGATCAGAAGATGTCCCGGTTCCAGGCCAGCAGCGGGGTGCGCAGCAGCAGGTCGGCGGCGGCCGCCGCGCCCGGGCGCAGCTCGGTGACCAGGCCGGCCGCGGCCAGCCGGGGCACCGTCTCGCCGCCCAGGTAGAGCGAGCCCAGCTCGGAGGCGCCCAGGGCGAGATCGGCGTCGTCGGTGGTGGGCGTGCAGCGGCCGGTGCCGTCGGCGGTGACCTCGATCGCCCAGCGGCCGGCGGCGAAGCCGTACCGGTCCTCGACCTCCAGCACCACGCGGCCGGGTGCGCCGTACGTCCGCGCGTTGAACGCGGCCTCGACGTCCAGCACCCGCAGCCAGGTGTAGTCGGCGTTGTCCGGGTGCGGGGTGGCGGCGCGCGGGTCGGCCAGCAGCAGCGGCAGCGGGTCGTCCGGGCCGATGTTCTCGACGGCGAGCTTGCGCACCCAGTCGACCGAGATCACGAACCGCCACAACTCGGCGGCGCTCGCCCGGTCCAGGGCCAGGAAGTCGACCACGGTGAGGGTGCAGTTGGGGTAGCTGCCGTCCCAGGCGTCGTCGACCCGGTAGACGACGAGGCCGGTGGCCACCCCGTCGGCGTCGCGGTGGACCGCTGCGAACGGCTCCTTGAACTCGAAGCCCGGCACCCGGACCTCGCCGGTGAACCGCTGCCACCACAGCTCGTTGCGGGCGATCGCACCGGGCTGGGTGCGGCGCCAGCGGTCGTGGACCTCCGGGCCGATCTTGCGCAGCTCCGCCATGGTGAGGAAGTCGATCCGCCCGCCGGGCACGGTGGGCAGGCCCTCGCGCAGGCCGTCGGTGCGGTTCAGGTCGATGTTCCAGCCGTGGCCGCGGGTGGCCGGGCCGAAGCCGTACCGGCCGTAGATGTTGTACTCGGCGGCGATCAGGATGGCGACCGCGGAGCCGCGCGCGCGGGCGGCGGTGAGGTCCCGCCGCATCATCGCGCTGAGCAGGCCGCGACGGCGGTGGGTGGCGCTGACCGTGACGTTGGTGACCGCGTCGGCCTGGACCAGGGCCCCGCCGGGGACCGTCAACTCGACGTCGAAGCTGCGGAAGGTGGCGACGTACCGGCCCTCGTCGATGCCCGCGAGCAGCCGCCCGGGCTGCCACTGGAGGCGGCGGAACTCGGCCGCGCTCTCGACGTGCGAACGCAGGAATCCGACGGCCAACGCCTTGTCCCACGCGGGCAGCTCGTCCTCGGCGATCGCGCGGATCTGGATCCCGTTGACCGTCTCGACGGCCGCGTCATCGGTTGTCGTACCCATGGGCCCACCGTACGACCGCATCCGGATGACGGCATCTCATTTATCCCGTACCCGAACCGACATGCCCACCCGACGCCGACGGCGCTGGCGCACCCGGTATCCGGCCTGCCATCCTCGTGCCGTTTGTGACGGATCAAGGTCGAGGGCCGTGGGGGGAACCATGGGAGTGGCGGAGCTGCTGGCGGACAAGGACGCCCGGGCGCAGCGGAACGGGGAGCGGTGGCGGCGGTGGTGCACAGGTGCGCTGGGAGTGCTCTCGGTGGCCGGCTGGATCTGGGCACTCTGCCTGACCTTCCTGTCCTCCTGCACGCAACGGCACTACCAGACCGACTGCCGGATCGAGCACACCGAGGACGTGGTCCGGATCGGCCTGGTGACGGCCCTGCTCACCGCCGCCTGGCTGTGGAACGCCGCCGCCCTCCGGATGGAACGGCTCTACGGCCGCGACGAGTAGCGACAGGCCCTACGGCCGGGCGTAGAAGTCGGGGGTGCCCATGATCCAGAGGCTGGCCTGTTTGACCGGCATGCCGACGCGTGGGGCCTCGATCATCTGGTCGTCGCCGACGTAGAGGCCGACGTGGTGGATGTCGGCGGCGCGGCCGGTGTCCGTCCAGAAGACGAGGTCGCCGGGGCGCAGTTCGCGGTAGGTGACCGGGGTGCTCTGGGCGTACTGGTCGGCGGCGAAGTGGTTGAGCTGTCGGCCGCCCTCGCGCCAGGCCATCATGGTCAGCCCGGAGCAGTCGTAGCCGTCCGGGCCCTCGCCGCCCCAGATGTAGGGCAGGCCGATCCTGGCCCGGGCGAAGGCGACGGCGGCCGCCGCGCCCTCGGCGGACCAGGGGCGGACGGGCGCCGGGGACACCGCGGCAGCGGCGGCGGCTTCGACCGCGGCCTGCTCCGCCGCGGCCTGCTCGGCGGCGGCGCGGGCGGCGGCCTCGGCCTCGCGGGCGGCGATCGCCTCAAGGGCCTCGCGACGCTGCCGTTCCAGCTCGACGGTGGTGTGCCGGGCGGCGGCCAGTTCGGCGAGGAGCTGTTCGCGGCGGTGGCCGACGGCGGCGACCTGGGTCTGCTGGGCCGCGAGCCGGGCCTCGGCCCGGGCCCGGGCGGCGCCGACCTCGGCGGCGGCCCGTTCGGCGGCCTCGGTGGCGGTGCGGGCGGCGGTGGAGGCGCGGGCCGCGGTGGCGGCCGTGGCGGTGGCGGCGTCCAGGATCTGCCGGGTGCGGTCGCTGGCGACGCCGACCACGGCGGCACGGTCACCGGCCTCGCGCGGGCCGCGGGCGGCGAGCAGGGCGTTGAGCGCGGACAGTTCGGCGCCGGCACCCTGCCGGTACGTTTCAGCGGCGAGTTGGGCCGCTTCCTCGGCGGCGGCGACCCGCTCGGTCTCGGCGACGGCGGCGCGCCCGGCGGCGGCGCCCTGTTCGGTGCGGGCCCGGGCCAGGGCGAGCTGGGCTCCGTTGTAGGCCTCGACGGCCTGTTCGGCACCGCGCCCGGCCCGGTCGAGTTCGGCCCGGACGGCGGTGAGTCCGGCCTCGATGCCGGCGACGGAGACGGCCCGGCGGTCGGCTTCGGCGCGGGCCCGGTCGATCTCCTCGGTGCCCGGGTACGGACCCTCGCCCCGGGCGGGGCCGGCCGCCGGTTCCGGGTCCGCCGGGGCGGCCTGGGCGGCGGGCGCGGCGGGGAGCAGTCCGAGCAGGGCGGCGAGGGAGAACAGCAGGGTCGGCAGGAGCCTGCGCGCCACGGGACATCCCTTCTCACGGGGGCGGATCACGGGAGGTGGATCACGGGGGGGGCGAGTCACCAACGGGGAGGACGGCGAGGAAACCCGGCGAATAGCCCCAGACAATGACATATCGGTCACTCGTCGCACATGTTCTCAAGCCCGGCGCATTTCACACCTCGAACGCGCCCCGCCGGTCGAGTGACGATCGGATGATCCGATCGAGTGTCAGTTCCGGCCAGGCGCACAGGGTATGCGAACTACCGGCGGATCCGGCGGGTGTGCGTCCGCAGGTGGGGGTGTCGCTCGGGCCGGGGCTCCAGCCCGGTCGGCTGGACGGCGTACACACGGGTGCGCCCGGCCCGGACCGTCCGGCGGCGCTGCTGTGCCCGGCCAGAGCGGCCCGGGGTGCTCCCCGACGCTCCCTCGGCCGGGGCCGGCGCCGCCACGCCGCGCGTGTGGGTCGTGCCGCCGACCGCCCCGGCGGCGGCCGAACGGCGGTCGGCCAGCCGCGCCGAGCGCCTGGCCAGCGCCCGTGCGGCGTGCGCGTCGAGGTGGGCGGTGGCCCGGGCGGCCATCCGCTCGGCCACCCGGTGGGCGGCCGGGTGGTTCGCGGAGACCTTGTCGGGGGCGCCCGCGATCAGGTCGAAGAGCCAGGTGCGGGCCCGGTCGGCGCGCTGGTGCAGCAGGCGCTCGCGCCGGAGCGCACGCGCCCGCCGGCGGGGGCGTGTGGCGTACCGCCAGCGGGCCCACGGGCTGCCGGTGCGGGCCAGCCGGACGGCGCCGATCCAGGACAGGCCGGGGACCATGATGCCGAGCAGCCCGGTCCACACCTTGCCCTTGAGCAGGGTGATCACCGAGGCCAGCGCGTTCACCGAGATCACCGCGAGCAGCCCCCACCGGGTCTCCTGGGCCGGCTCCACGCCCAGCGGCACGTACCCGACCAGCAGCAGGGCGGTGAACAGGATCCCGAAGATCACCGCGTCCACCGACTTGCGGCCCTGCTCGCCCCAGTAGACGTCGTCCAGGTGCAGGATCAGCGCGAACTCGTCCAGCACCAGGCCGCAGCCGATGCCGAAGAGCAGCCCGAACCAGTCGATCCACGGGTGCCCGCCGTAGGTGGCGAACACCCCGATGCCGCCGGCCAGCAGGAAGCCCAGGCCGAAGACCATGTGGTGGATGTGCAGCCCGCCGGGGGTGACGTTGCCCGGCCACCAGCGCACCTGGGCGCGGATCATCCGCACGCTGAACCGGATGAAGACGAACGAGGTGATGAAGCCGACCAGCAGCAGGAACAGCGGCTGTTTGTGCGCGGCGACGATGTGCTCGCGGTAGCCGTCCAGCAGTGTGGTCATGCGTCTTACCTTCGTTCCTCGTCCTGCGTCCTGCCTGCCGCGACATGGACCGGAGCCCAACAGGCCTCCAACACCGGTCCAACGCGCGGTCAGAACCCCCGGGTGCGCTTGGACGCCCGGCGCGGGACGGCCGGGTACAGGGAAGGACGCTCGACGCCGACCGGCAGCTTCATGAACAGCCGGGCGATCTCCCCACCGAGGTTCACCCCGATCGCCAGCGCCATCGCGATCGCCGCGGCCCGGGAGACCGACACCAGGCCGGCGCTGGAGTGCCCCTGGGCGAAGGACAGCATTCCGAGGTAGAGCGCCGAACCGGGCATCAGCGGGCCGATCGCGGCGGTCACGTACGGCAGCGCGGAGTCGTTGCGGTACCGGGCCGCCAGCTGGCCGAACAGGCCGACCAGTCCGGCCGCCACCCCGGTCGCCACGATCGGCGACAGGCCCGCGTTGTACGCCAGCACGCCGTAGCTGGCCCAGCCGATGCCGCTGTTCAGGGTGACCAGGGCGAGCGAACGGCGGTCGGTCTGCAACAGCATCGCGAAGGCCAGGGTGAGCACCATCGCGGCGGTCATCTGGACCGGCGGGTAGCTGATGCCGACCAGGGACTCGTCCGGGCGGAGCTTCGCGTCGAAGCCGACCCCCAGGTAGAGGATCAGCATCACGCCGATCACGATGCCCGCGACCAGGTAGATCACTTCCAGCAGCCGGGCGGCGGCGGTGATGTAGAAGCCGGTCAGGCCGTCCTGGACGGCCGCGACCAGCGCCCGCCCGGGCAGCAGGGCGAACAGCCCACCGGTGATCACCACCGAGCCGCGCAGGCCCCAGTCGTTGAACGACAGGATGATCCCGGAGGCGGCGGCCGGCATCGCGGCCGCCACGAACTGGTAGAACTCCGGCAGCCGGCGCCGGGCCAGCGAGGAGGCCAGCCGGTCGCCGAGCACGGCGGCGACGAAGGCACTGGCGAAGACCAGCCAGGCCTTGTCGTCGATCCGCCCGCCGACCAGGAAGGTCGCCGCGCCGGCCAGCAGACCGGTGGTCAGCGCCAGCACCCAGGCCGGGTACGGGTGCCGGTTGCGGCGGATCACGGCGAGCCGGCGGTACGCGTCGTTGACCGACACCTGCTCCGCGGTGATGTCCGCGACCAGCTCGTACACCGCGTTCAGCCGGGTGTAGTCGGAGGTGCGGCGGCGCACCACCCGGTCGGCGGTGATCGGCGGCTCGACCAGCGAGGGCTGGTGCGAGATGCCGATCAGGGTGAAGGTGACCTGCGGTTCGCAGCGGTCCAGCCGGTAGGCGTGCGCGATGCCGAGCATCGCGGCCTCGACGTCCTCGGCGGCCTCGCCGCTGGCCAGCAGCAGCTCGCCGATGCGCAGCGTCAGGTCGAGGATGCGCGGGACGTTGCGGGTCGCGCCCGCGGAGGGGTGCAGCTCGCGGGCGGTGCGCTCGAAGGCCGGGCGCTCGGACATCGGGGTGCGCAGCAGGGTGCGCATCCGGTCCGGCCAGGGCACCTCGCCGGGGGCGCCGGGGGTCAGCTCGGGGATCGGGATGCCGGTGGGCGGGGTGTAGCCGGCGGCCCGCCACTCCTCGGGGGTGAGGGTGTCCTCGGCGACGGACCGGCGGCGGACGGGCGGCTCGCCCCCGGCGCGCCGCCCGACCGTGAGCTCGGGGTGCGGGCCCGTGACGCGCTCGGGCTCCGGCTCGGGCTCCGGCTCCGACGCGGGTTCGGGTTCGGGCCCGGGCTCGGGTGCCAGCAGTCCCTTGGTCTCCGGGACGGGCAGGGCGAACGGGATGACGGTGGTGGGCTCGACGACCGGGGCGGGGTGGCCGAGCAGGCCCTCGGTGGGCGGCGCCTCGGCGGGCGGCACCGGCCGCACCGGCGGTGTCTGCCGCGCCTGACGGACCGCCCGGCCTCCCCTCGCCCGCTTGCCTCCGCCCGGTCGGCCCCGCTTAGGCACTGCCGCTCCTCGCCACCCCTGGTGGCCGCCGGCCACCGCTCGATCTCGGGTTACACCTTGCCTGATCGAACAGCCGGACGCACATGTCCGGGGCGTCCCGTGGACAGAGCGGCGGGCGCCACCGCGGCCAGGGCGCGTCCCGCGGCGGGCGCTAACCGGCGCGACGGGCCGGTTCCGCGTGCTGGTGGGCCGGTTCCGCCTGGGGGCGGGCGGCGCCGGCGCGGCGGGCCCGCAGCAGTTCGACCGCCACCGGGACCACCGAGAGCAGCACGATGCCGACCAGGATGGCCTCGATGTTGTCCCGGACGAAGGGGATCCGCCCCAGGAAGTAGCCGAGCACGGTGACCCCGCCGCCCCACAGCACGCCGCCGACCACGTTGAAGACCACGAAGGCGCGGTAGTTCATCCGACTCACCCCGGCGACGATCGGGGTGAAGGTGCGGACGATCGGCACGAAGCGGGCCGGCACGATCGCCTTGGGACCGTACCGCTCGAAGAAGGCGGCGGCCTTCTCGACGTTCTCCTGCTTGAAGACCCGGGAGTCGGGGCGGCGGAACAGGCTCGGGCCGACCTTGCGACCGAACAGGTAGCCGACCTGGTCGCCCGCCACCGCGGCCGCCACGATCAGCGCGCAGACCAGCCAGAGCGGCTGGTGCAGGTAGGTGCCGCCGGCCACCAGCAGGCCGGTGGTGAACAGCAGCGAGTCGCCGGGCAGGAAGAAGCCGATCAGCAGGCCGGACTCGGCGAAGACGACGGCCAGGATGCCGAGCAGCCCGAAGGTGGAGATCAAGGTGGTCGGATCGAGCCAGGACGGGCCGAGGGCGAGGCTGGTCACGGGCGGACACTCCTGGAGGTCGAGTCTTGGCAATGAAACAGTAAAGCATTCACCAAGACTCGGTCAGGATGGCAATGGTTCCCGGCCGGGAACGCACACGTGCCCCGGTCCACGAAGGGGCCGGGGCACGCGTCCGAGCTGCCGGGGGTTCAGCCGGGCTGCCGAGGGGTTCAGAGGTCGTAGCGCTCGATGACCCCGACGTGGCGGGCGAGGTCCGCGCCCGCCGCCTTGGCCAGGTCGAACCAGGCCAGCGGGTGCGACCAGCCGGCGGTGAGCCGCTCCAGCAGCGCGTCCGCCTCGGCGGCGGAGGCGGTCGGCGGCACCCCGAGGGCGGCGTAGATGCCGGGCAGCATGGCGTCCTCGTCCTCCGGGTCGGTGACGGAGTAGTTGTCCCCGCTGAACGCCCAGAGCGCGTAGCCCTCTTCGCGCAGCCCGTCCCGCAGGGCGGCCCACGCCTCGTCGCCGGGCCAGGCGCCGTCGACCCAATGGGTGGTGTACCCGGCCGGGTCGAGCAGGGTCAGCACTCCGAACACCGGGCGCCAGCGCTCGCGCTCCTCCTCGGGGGCGTCGGCGGCGGGCGGCTCCACCAGCAGCGCCGGGGCGAAGACCACCACGTCGCCGTGGTTGAGCGTCAGCTCGTCGCCGAGGACGGGCAGGATCCGGGCGGTGGCCGGGCCGGTCCGGACGGCGGGCAGGTCGGCCGTCGTGCCGTTGGCCCGGGTGGCCCGGACCAGGACGAGCTGCCACTCCTCGTCCACCGGGCCCTCGGGCTCGTCGAACTCGATGTCCAGCAGCGCGCCGGTGGCGCGGACCACGGCCCAGTCCCGGTTGGCGGTGGCCGCGGTGATCAGCCGCCAGAGGTCCGGCTCCTGGACGGTGCGGTGTCGCAGCTCCTCCGGGGTGCCCTCGGCGGGCAGGGCGTGCTCCAGGATCTCCTGGTACAGCCGCTGCGCCGTCACGTGGTCGCCCAGCTCGGTGGCGGCCGTGGCGGCGAGGCGGCGGGTGTTGATCACGGCCTGGTCCAGGGCCAGGATCGCCTCGCACTGCTCCAGCGCCTCGGCCCAGCGGCCCCCGGCGGCGGCCCAGCGGGCGCGTATCCAGTGCCCGTCGGACGGGCTGGTGGCCGCCAGCCGGTCGGCGAGGCGACGGATGCCCTCCGCGTCCCCCGCGTCGATCAGGGCCGCACCGAGCATGTCGGTCAGCTCCGCGCTGCCCCGGTCCTCCTCCAGTCGCTTCCAGAGCAGGTCGGCGGCGGCCCGGGCGTGGCCGAGGCCGCCGAGCACGGCGGCCAGCTGGACCGTCAGCCCGGTGGCGCCGGCCTGCTCACCCCGGTACCGGTCCAGGGCGACGGAGAGCAGGTCGGCGCCGGTCTCGTAGGGCACGCCCCCGGCCTCGGCCAGGTGTGCCGTCAGTTCGCCCGGTGGGACGGGCAGCTCGGGCACCGGCAGCGCCTCGGCGGCCGCCCGCAGCGCGGCGACCTCCTCGGCGACGCCGTCGGTGCGACGCAACTGGCCGAGTTTACGCTCACCCGTCGAGGCGAGCGTCAGTGCCACCGTCCGGGCGCCGCGGGCGAGCGCCAGCCGACCCGCCGCCAGCAGCAGGTCCACGCACGGGCGGTGGGAGCCGGTGCCGTCCAGGTAGCCGACCCAGCCGGCCAGCACGGCGCCCAGCTCGGCGTCGTTCTCCCAGGCGCCGGCCGCGACCAGCAGCTCGACGGTGTGCGTCCAGCCCGGCCGCAGGTCGGCGTGGCGCTCGGCCTCGGCCCGGTCGGGCAGCAGGGCGCGGGCCTCCGCGGGGCGGCCGAGCGAGGCGAGCGCCCGGGCCCGCAGCAGGGCACCCCCGACGCGGTCGCTCTCGTCGAGCTCGTGGCCCTTGGCGCGCTCGGCCTGCTCGGCGGAGTCGAGCAGCGCGAGCACCTCCTCGTGCCGGCCCAGCTGGTGCAGGGTGGCGGCCCGCACGTGGTGGAAGTGCAGCGAGACCCGCTCGCCGACCTGTTGCATCCGGGCGGCGGCGGTGTCCAGGTGGGCGAGCGCATCGGCCGGGCGGCCGTCGTCGGTCAGGGCGTCGGAGTACTCGCGGGAGAGGCAGTCGAAGCAGGCCCGGGACGGCTCGATCCGCTCCAGCGTCTCGCCCACCACGGCGAGCCGCTCGGGGACGTACCCGGGGCCGTCGACCCTGGCGTGGCAGATCGCGAAGTCCTGCACCACGCAGACCGACTGCGGGCAGCCCGCGGTCTCCTCCCGGTGCGCGAACTCCAGCAGGTCGACCGCCTCGGGCAGTGCCAGCTCGCCCTGCTGGCGCTTGTTCAGCAGGTTCTGCATCCGCCAGTGCCGCAGGTAGACCTCGACCCAGGGCAGGCCGAGGGCCCGGGAGGCGGCCAGCGCCTCCGGGAAGACCGCGTCCAGCTGCTCGTTGCGCCCCTCCTTGGCGTGGTCGGGGAGCTCGTAGATGGCGTCGGCCAGCCGCGACTGGCCGGCCTCGGCCAGCTGGCGGTGGGTGTCCAGCACCCAGGCCCAGATGTCCGTCGTCATGCCTGCTCCCCCTCTGTCGTGCTGATGGCTGTTGTACCGCGGACCACTGACAATGCGTCCCTCACGCCTCGTCCGGGAGGTCGCCCGGGCTGTCCGGGACCTCCGGGAGGCCCACCGGGACGGCGGCGGTGAGCGCGGAGACCGCGGTGCCGACCCCGGCCAGCGCGGCGGTGAGGTCACCGCCGGCCGAGCCCCCCGGACCAGCCGGACCCGCCGGACCCGCCGGACCCGCCGGACCCGCCGCGGCCATGATCACCTTGAGCGAGCGGAGCAGCCCGGCCGCCGTGGCGCTGCCGGTGTGCCCGGTGCGGTAGGCGGTGAGCAGGTCCTGGACGGCCGGACAGGCCAGGTTGAGGTAGAGCCGGGCCTTGACCGCGCCGTCGGTGCGGGCGGTGAACGCCCGGGCCAGCCGCAGCGCCGCGGACGGGATCCGGGCGTCGGCCTGGTCGTCCTCGATCCGGGCCTTCAACTCGGCCTCCCGGTCCGGCACCAGGACCAGCGGCAGGCCGGGCGGGTCGAACCGGGCCGGAACCAGCTGCTCGCCCTCGTCGGCGAGGGCGCCGGCCAGCCAGGCGGCCTCCTCCGCGGGCAGCGGCCGCTCCGGGTCGCGGAACAGTTCGCGGTTGCCCTGCTCGCTGCCCAGCTCGACCAGCCGGCAGCCGCGCAGTTGGGCGTAGCGGCGCAGGAACGGCAGCACGGCGTAGCGGTCGCCGCGCGCGATCGGCACCTGCATCGCCCGGTACAGCATCTCCTCGAAGCCGCCCCCGCTGCCGAGCGCGACGTGCACCGCGCCGGCCCCGGCGGCCCGCAGCGCGCCCGCGGTGAGGTCACCCTGGGAGGTGGGCACCGGGACGTCGTCGGCGAGCAGGGTGAACAGCCGGTCGTCGCAGAGCGCGGCACCGAGCAGGTCCTGGCCGTGCCGGGTGAGGATCCGGCGCCAGGCGGCCGGCCGCAACCGGGCGGTCTCGTACAGGCCGTCGACGATGGCGTCGGTGAGGGTGCGCTGGAGCGCGCGGTAGTGCTCGTCGCGCTGGAGGTCCTCGCGGCTGGCGGTGGGGGTGAGCCGGCTGGACTCGACCACGCCGCCGATGAACCCGGCCCAGCTGGGCAGCAGTTCGCGGGCGTCCTCGGCGAGCAGCATGCCGCGCAGGTAGACGGCGAGGTCGCGGTTGTCGCTGCTGCCGTAGGTGCCGCCGTCCTGGACCCAGAGCAGGCCGATCGCGTCGGTGCCGCCCTCGACCGGGTGGACCGGGAAGGCGGTCAGCGGCTCGAAGCGGCGGCCGAACGCGGTGGCGAAGCGCATCCGGGCGGCGTGCTGGTCGCCTTCCGCCGCCTGCTCCCGGCGCCAGGGGACCTCGGCCGCGTTGACGGGCGCCTCGTCGTCCCCGACGTACACCGGGATGGGCAGCAACGCGCAGTACCGGCCGAGGACTTCGCGCAGCGCGTCCTCGTCGGCGAGGTGCCCGTGCTCGACCTTGAGGGCCAGTTCGACGACGGTGCCGGGCCGCGGCCGGGCGGGCACCCGGTCGACCCGGTACTGCTGGCCGCCGCGGCTGCGGTAGCGGTGGCCGAGGTGCGGCTCGCGGTGCGAGGTGGTGGTGACCACGACCTCGTCGGCGACCGAGAAGGCGGACAGGAAGCCGAGGCCGAAGGCGCCGATCAGCTCCTGGCTGCCGGTGAGTTCGCGCAGCATCCGGGTGTAGCCGGTGCCGACGGTGGCGAGGTAGGCGTGGATCTCCGGCTCGGTGAGGCCGGCCCCGGTGTCCTCGATGGCGACGGTCCGGCGGCGGGCGTCGCCGCGCACCCGGATCAGCCGCAGGTGGTCGCCGTCCGGGTCCTCCAGGAGCCGCCGGGTGTGCGAGTCGTGGGCGTTCTGGACGAGTTCGCGCAGGGCGACCAGCGGGGTGGAGTAGAGGTGGGTGGCGAGGACGTTCACCAGGCCGCCGAGATCGACCTCGGTGGTCCGCAGATCCTCGGCGGGGGTGGGATCGGGCTGGGCACCTTCAGACATGGGTCCTCAGTGTGCCAGTGCGACTATCTGGCGACCATTTCTTTCTCCCTGACGGAGCGTGGTCAACTCGCCATTGACCGCGTCCCCACCATCGGGGGAATCGCCACCCGTTCGGTGGAGTTCGTCCCCACCCGTGGTGAATGCTGGGCGTGCGACGTCAGGCAACGGCGCTTTCGGAGCGGCCACTCCGGATCGCGCCACCTTTCGCACTCCAGCTCAGGGAGACCAGCGTGTCCCGTATTCGCGCAGCCGCCGCCGTCACCGCCCTCGGGGCGTTCCTCCTCGTCGGCGTCGGTGCCGCCACCGCCCACGCCGACAACGGCGCGGGTGCCGTCGACCACTCCAACAGCAGCGTCGTGAACAACACCGGCTCCAACAACGTGATCGGCAACGTCCACGGCAACGTGGTCAACACCCAGCAGACGGCGACCGGTTCGGGCGCGAGCAACCAGAACAACGGCCTCGCCGCCGCCGGCAACGGCGGGACCATCGGCGCCCTCCAGGGCAACGGCAACTTCGACGCCCGGGTGTACTACCCGCAGGTCCTCTACTAGGCCGCTGGGCACACCCCGGGCCGGGTGCCCGCCCCACCAGCGCGGGGCGGGCACCCGGCTCAGGACAGTCCGAGGACGGCGCGCCCCAGGCGGAGCAGGCACTCGCCGAGGTCCGGTCGCGCGCTGTGCGGGCGGTTCCGGACCCCGTCGTTGACCAGCGCGAACAGGGCGTGGACCCGGATCCGGGCCTCGACCGCGTCGCACTCGGGGTGGACCTCCCGCAGCAGGCCCACCCAGGTGCGCAGGAAGTCGCGCCGGAAGTCCACCGCGGCCCGGCGGTCCCGGGGCGCCAGCCGCTCCGTCTCGCTGAGCATCGCGCCCAGGTAGTCACCGTTGCGCCGGGCGAAGCCGACGTACGCGGCCAGCCCGGCCGCCAGCGCCGCCTCCGGCCCGGCGGCGGTACCGGCCGCGGTGCCGGCGGCCGCAGCAGTACCGGTCGCGGTGCCGGCGGCCGCGATCGCGCCGTCGACCTCGTGCCAGAGCCGTTCCCGGCTGCGGACCAGCGAGGCGGCCAGCAGCTGGGCCTTGCTGTCGAAGTGCCGGTACACGCTCGGCCCGGAAATGCCGACGGCCGCGCCGAGTTGGTCGGTGCTGACGTTGTCGAAGCCCCGCTCGTGGAAGAGCCGGACGGCCGCCGCGAGCAGTTCCTCACGCCGCGCCGGCGGCCGGGCCCCGGACACAACAGTGGCCGGGGTTGCATCGAGCGCCGGGCCGGTCGCAGCACCGTCCAGGGACACCGCGAGGACCGCCGCGACCACGTCGCGCAGCAGCGCCTCCGCCCGGCGCGGCTGCGGCGCGGCCGACTGGTAGGACAGCCCGGCGCAGGCCGAGAGCGCCGACCAGCACAGCAACTCAGCCTCCGCCAGCGCGAGTTCGGGCCGTTCGGCGCGCAGCACGGCGGTCATCAGCGCGACGTCCGTGCGCAGTTCGCGGCGCAGCGCCGCCCGCCGGGCCGGCGGCAGCAGCCGGGCGTCGCGCTGCACCAGGGTGCCGAGCGGCCGGTGCCCGACGGCGACGGCGGCCAGTGCGGCGCCCAGTTCCTCGACGGTGCGGGCGGCGCGCAGCCCGTCGGCGAGCGCATCCAGCCCCAACCGGACGGCGCGGTCGAGCAGTTCCGGCTTGCCCCGGAAGTGGCGGTAGAGCGCGGGCGCGGTGATGCCGACCCCGGCGGCCACCTCGGTCATCGAGACCTGGTGGTAGCCGCTGCGGTGGAAGCGGTCGGCGGCCACCGCGAGGATCTGGGCGCGCCGCCCGGGCGGCCGTCGGACCACCATGGTCCACCCCCTCCCGCTCGCGCCCGTCGGCCGATTGCCGCAGGGTCGACGGCAGGCTAGCAAGGATTCACTTGTCCGCACCGCCCGCCGGTGATCACCGGGGTTCCGCCGGAGCACCGACCCTGGACAGCCGAAGCTACCGGGGATTAACTTGTGGGGCCATCACCTGGCACGTTCAGCCCCAGCCGGCACCCCAGCCGGTCGCCACCGAAGGGAGCGCCGCCGTGCGCCGCACCGTGTTCAACGAGGACCACGAGGCCTTCCGGGAGACCATCCGGGACTTCATCGCCAACGAGGTCGTGCCGGTCTACGAGAGCTGGGAGGCGGACGGTCACCCGCCGCGCGACTTCTACCGCCAGCTCGGCGCGCTCGGCGTGTACGGCATCGAGGTGCCGGAGGAGTACGGCGGCGCCGGCGAGAGCGGTTTCAAGTACCAGGCGGTGATCGCCGAGGAGACCGCGAGAGCGGGCGTGAGCTTCGGCTCCTCGGGCGTGCACACCGGGCTGGTCCTGCCGTACCTGCTGGAGTACGCCACCGAGGAGCAGAAGCAGCGCTGGCTGCCCGGCTTCGTCTCCGGCGACATCATGACCGCGATCGCGATGACCGAGCCGGGCGCCGGCTCCGACCTCGCCGGCATCACCACCACCGCGCGGCTCTCCGAGGACGGCACCCACTACGTCCTGAACGGCGCCAAGACCTTCATCACCGGCGGCGTCCTGGCCGACCTCGTCCTGGTGGTCTGCCGCACCTCCCCGTACGACCCGGACAACCGCCGGGCGGGCCTGTCCATCCTCTGCGTGGACACCACGTCGGCGGGCTACAGCGTCGGCCGCAAGCTGCAGAAGATCGGCCTGCGCACCTCGGACACCGCCGAGCTGGCGTTCACCGACGTCAAGGTGCCGGTGGAGAACCTGCTCGGCGAGGAGGGCAAGGCGTTCGCCTACCTGACCCACAACCTGGTGCAGGAGCGGCTGGCGATCGCGGTCGGCGCGTACGCGGCCGCCGCGGCGGCGGTGCGCTTCGCGGTCCAGTACGTCAAGGACCGCAAGGTGTTCGGCAAGGCGGTGGCCGAGTTCCAGAACACCAAGTTCTCGCTGGCCGACTGCGAGGCCCAGGTGGTGGCGCAGCAGTCGATGGTGGACCGCGCGCTGGAGCTGTACCAGCAGGGCGAGCTGACCGTCGCGGACGCGGCCGCCGCCAAGCTGTTCTGCACCGAGTCGGCCTCCGTCGTGATCGACAAGTGCCTCCAGCTGCACGGTGGTTACGGCTACATCCTGGAGTACCCGATCGCCCGCCTCTACACCGACAACCGGGTCTTCCGGATCTACGGCGGCACCAGCGAGGTCATGCGCAGCATCATCGCCAAGTCGCTGGGCCTGTAGGGCCGGTAGGTCCGGTAGGGGGTTCAACAGCTGCGGCGGGCCGCACCCCCATGGCGGCCCGCCGTGCCCCGCGCGGACGCGGTCGGTGCGGACGCGGTCGGTGTGGATGCGGTCGGTGTGGATGCGGTCAGTTGGGTGAACTGTGCTCCGTCCGCCAGGCCTCGTAGCCGGCGGTGGATGCCACCTTCGCCTCGTGCAGGGCCCGGTGGGCGAGCGCGGTCGGCGGGGTGTCCAGGCTGCGCACCCAGCTGCGGCCGGCCGTGGCCAGCGCCGCGCACACCATCACCGCCCCGGCCGCGCCGAGCAGCGCACCGAGACCGGTGAGCACCGCGCCGCCGGCCAGCAGCGAGCGGTTGACCTGGAACCCACTGAAGAGTTTGTCGTTGGTCGCCATGCCTCCACGATGCGGGTAGTCGGCGACAACTGCACGTCGAGCGGGTCCGGATGCGGGCGGCTCCGGGTGCGGGAGCCGGGCGCGTCCGCGAACCTGGGCGCAGGACCCCGGCAGGCAGGGCCAGGAGGACGTGCGATGCCCGATCTCGAACAGCTCGCCGTGGAGCACACCGCCCGGGCGGCCGAGAGCCCGCACGGGCGCAGCGCCCACCTGGTGCTCCACGACGGCGTCCTGCGGCAGACGGTGATCGCGCTGACCGCCGGGACCTCGCTGGACGAGCACAGCCCGCCGAGCGCCGGCAGCGTCCAGGTGTTGCGCGGCCGGGTATCGCTGACCATCGCCGGGCAGCTTCAGGAGCTGCCGGTCGGACGGCTGGAGCCCGTGCCCCAGGAGCGGCACGGGCTGCTGGCGCACGTCGACTCGGTGGTGCTGCTGACCGCGGTCACCACCTAGCCGGCCGACCCTCCAGGGGACGACTCTCCCGGGAGGACGGCCAGAGGGCTCGGCCCCAGGAGGCCGGCCCCAGGGCTCAGTCCGTCTGACCGGTCCCCAGCACGCTCTCGCTGACCAGTCGCAGTCCGAGCACGAAGTCAGCCCCGGTGGGCACCAGGTCGGGCGCGGCCAGCCACTGGGCGGCGTACCCGGCCAGCAGTGTCTGGTAGAAGGCGCCCCGGACGAGCTCCTCGTCGGTGTCCGCCACCTCGGGCAGCCCCTGGAACAGCGCGGCGAGCCCCAGCCGGCCCTCCTTCTGGGCCGCGGCGAAGGCCTCCGCCAGCTCGGGGGCCTGCCCGGCCTGGGCGAGCGCCTCGAACTGGGCCGCCCAGAGCCCGCGGTGCTCGACGAAGACGTCCCGCAGGCCGTTCCAGATGGCGGCGAAGCGCACCTCCGGAGACTCCGACACCTGGCCGGCTTCGGCCACCACGGTGGCCAGGGCCTCCCCCATCTCCCCGATCGCCTCGATCATCGCCGCGTTGAGCAGCGCGTCCTTGGTGCCGAAGTGGTAGCCGATCGCGGCCAGGCTGACGCCGGAGGCGTTCGCGATGTCACGGGCGGTGGTACGCCCGTAGCCCTTCTCGTAGAGGCAGCGCTTGGCGCCGGCCATCAGGTCTTCGCGGTTTCCCATGGCCCGATCCTACGGGCGTTCCACACATATGTCTTGCACGTTCGTCTTGGACGTAAGTCTTGGACGCTCGTTTTGCACATCCGTACTAGACAAGCGTCTGACACATCCGTACTGTCTTCCCCATGACCGCAACCACCGGCCGTGCAGGCCGCCGCGAATGGATCGGCCTGGCCGTCCTCCTGCTCCCGACCCTCGTCCTCGCCATGGACATGGGCGTGCTCTTCTTCGCCGTCCCGTACATCTCCACCACGCTGGCGCCCAGCGGCACCCAGCAGCTGTGGATCATGGACATGTACTCGTTCCTGCTCGCCGGGCTGCTCATCACCATGGGCGCGCTGGGCGACCGGATCGGCCGCCGCCGGCTGCTGATGATCGGCGCCGCGGGCTTCGCCGGGGCCTCGCTGCTCGCCGCCTGGGCGGGCAGTGCCGACGAACTGATCGCCGCCCGCGCCCTGCTCGGTACCGCCGGGGCCACCGTGATGCCCTCGACGCTCGCGCTGATCCGCAACATGTTCCACGACCCCAAGCAGCGGCAGATCGCCCTCGGCGCCTGGGGCGGCATCCTCACCGCCGGGGCCACCCTCGGCCCGGTCGCCGGCGGCCTGCTGCTCGACCACTTCTGGTGGGGCTCCGCGTTCCTGCTCGCCGTCCCGGTGATGGCCCTGGTCCTGCTCGCCGCGCCGGTCCTGCTCCCCGAGTACCGCTCCACCACCCTCCCCCAGCCTTCGGCCGGGGGGACCCCCAACGGCCGCTTCGACCTGCTCGGCGCCGTGCTCTCGCTGGCCGCGATCCTGCCGCTGGTCTACGGCGTCAAGACCCTCGCCGTCGAAGGCTGGAGCCTGCTCCCCGCCCTCGCCGTCCCAGCCGGTCTGCTGTTCGCCGCCGCCTTCGTGTGGCGCCAGCGCACCGCCGCCGCCCCGCTGCTCGACCTGAGCCTGTTCCGGATCCGCACCTTCAGCGGGGCGATCAGCGTCAACACGATCGCGATGTTCGCGATGATGGGCTTCGCCCTCTTCACCTCGCAGTACCTCCAGCTGGTGAAGGGCATGAGCCCGTTCAGCGCCTCGCTCTGGTCGCTGGTCCCCAGCGTCGGCGTCGGCGCGGCCGTCGGGACCAGCTCGGCGCTCGCCGGCAAGGTCCGCCCGGCGGTCCTGATGGGCGGCGGCTTCCTGGTCGGCGCGGCGGGCTTCGCGCTGATGACCCAGGTCGGCGCGCACTCCCCGCTGGCTCTCGTCCTCACCGCGGCGGGCGTGCTGGCCGCCGGCACCGTCGGCACCATGACCATGACCGCCGAGATGGTCGTCTCCGCCGCCCCGGCCGAGCAGGCCGGCGCCGCCTCCGCCACCTCGGAGACCGCCGTCGAACTCGGCAGCTCGCTCGGCATCGCCCTGCTCGGTGCGGCCGGCGCCGCGGTCTACCGGCACCAGCTGGACGGTGCCCTCCCGGCGGGCGTCGACGGTGAGGCCGCCCGGGCCGCCCAGGACACCCTCGGTGGCGCGGTCACCGTCGCCGCCCACCTGCCGGGCCGGGTCGGCGCCGATCTGCTGGAGACCACCCGGTCCGCCTTCACCGACGGCCTGCACGTCGCCGCCCTGGTCGGCCTGGTCTTCGCCCTCGGCGCCGCGTACCTCGCCTACCGCCTGATGCGCCACCTCCCCGCCGCCCCCGCGGCCGCCACCCCCGCCCCCGAGGCCGCGGAAGCCACCGCCTGACCCCACGGCACCACCCCACGGCACGATCCACGCGAGTCATCGAGAGCCCCCGCCCGACCCCGGGCGGGGGCTCTCCGCCGTCCGGGTCTAGCGGTTCCGGTAGATCTCACGCCGGTTGCCGACCGCCATGACCCAGACGACCAGCACTCCGCAGTCGCTGAACTTCGTGACGTGACCTACCGCGGTCAGCCGTGGTGGTCGCGAAGCATGGCGGCCATTTCCTCCAGGGAGACGGCCCCTTGCCGGCCCTCAGCCTCGTCCGCAAGGCGGTTCAGCCACTCGTCCTCGGCCCGTTCGGCGGCTTCCTTGAGGCGCTGGTACTCGGCGATGTCGATCACCACCGCCTCCGGCCGGCCGCGCCTCGTGATGATCGTCGGAGTCCCGTCACGTCGCGCCCGGTCGATCACGTCCGCCAGGTGACTGCGGACCTCGGCCATCGACTCGATCACTGGCTCACCCATGGCATCAAGGTAGTGGTCGTACTCCTGTTGCACGTGGGGTTCACCCTGTCAGGATGGCCGCCATGACGGTCAACCACGAGCGGGTGCGCGGCAGTTACGACACCGTTGCCGAGCAGTACCTGGAGCGGATCGGGGGTGAACTGGCGCACAAGCCGGTGGACCGGGCGCTGCTCGCCGTGGTGCTGGAGGAGGCGGCCGGCGGGGTGGTGGCCGACCTCGGCTGCGGGCCCGGGCACGTGGCCGGGTGGCTGGCCGCCCGCGGGGCCGAGGTGGTCGGGATCGACCTCTCGCCCCGGATGGTGGAGCTGGCCCGGCGGGAACACCCCGGGGTCGCGTTCCGCGCCGGCGACCTGCTGGAACTGCCCGCCGCCGACGGCGAGTTCGCCGCCGCCGTGGCGCTTTACTCGGTGATCCACCTGGAGCCGGACGAGCTGGCGCCCGCCTTCGCCGAGGCACGACGGGTGCTGCGGCCCGGCGGCGTCCTGCTGGTCTCGTTCCACCTGGGGACGACCGTGAAGCGGCTGGACGAGTGGTGGAGCCACCAGGTCGACGTCGACTTCCACTTCCTCGAGACCGACGCCGTCGCCGCCCGGCTCGCCGAGGCCGGGTTCACCGTCACCGCGCGGCTGGAGCGCGAGGGCCTGCCGGAGGAGGCCCCCACCCGGCGCGGCTACCTGCTGGCCCGGCGCACCGACTGAACGGTCCACCCCGGGGTGGAGCCGGGCACCTCCACCCCCGGGTGCGTGTCCCGGCGGCCGGGCAGGGGGACCGTTGAGGGGTACCTACGACCGCCAGGAGGCGCCGCATGTCACTGCCGACCCTCCTCTCCGTCCTCGGCATCCTCTGCTGGGCCGGGTACGAGCTGCTGCTGCGCCGCCGCGAGGACGCCGCCGCCGGCACCTGGCGCGCGGACGACCGCGACCGCGGCTCGACCCGACTGCTGTTCGCCGGCTACGCCGCCTCGGCCCTGGTCGTGGCGCTCCTCGGCCGCACCGCGATCGGCGAGGCGCCGCCCTGGGCCCGCTGGACCGGAGTGGCGCTGATCGCCGCCGGGCTGGCGCTGCGCGCCTGGGGCATGCGCACCCTGGGCCGCTACTACACCCGCACCCTGCGCACCGTGGACACCCAGCGGGTGGTCCGCCGCGGCCCGTACCGGCTGGTCCGCCACCCCGGCTACGCCGGCAGCCTGCTGGTCTGGACGGGCTACGCGCTCAGCCTCGGCGGCTGGCCAGCCACCCCGGTGGTGCTCGCGCTGCTGCTGGCCGCGTACGGCTGGCGGATCGCCGCCGAGGAGCGCCTGCTGCTGGCCGCCTTCGGGGCCGAGTACGCGGAGTACCAGCGGGTCTCGAAGCGGCTCGTCCCCTTCGTCTACTGAGGTCTGCTGGGTCCGCTGGGTCCGCCGGGCCTGCTGGGACACCTGGCCGCCACTGAAGGGGCGGATGCGGCCCACCGCACCTAGGCTCGGGCGCACCGAGCCCAGGACAGGCCGGAGGAGGCCGCGATGCCGGAGCCCGAGCGGGCCGCGCCCGAGCAGCCGGAGCCCGAGCAACCCGACGAGGAGCGGCGTCCGCCGGACTACCGCTTCTCGCTCGCCAACGAGCGGACCTTCCTGGCCTGGATCCGGACCTCGCTGGGCCTGCTCGCCGGCGGCATCGCGGTCGACCAGCTCACCCCCGACCTGGCGCCCCGCCCGGTGCGCGTGGTGCTGGCCGTCGTGTTCGCGCTGGGCGCCGCGCTGCTCGGGATGTCGGCGTACCGGCGCTGGGCCCGGGTGGAGGCGGCCATGCGGGCGGGCGCGCCGCTGCCGCGCACCCGGGTGCTGCTGGTGCTGTCGGCGGCGGTGGCGCTGGTCGCGGCGGTGGTGTGCGGGCTGGTCATCGGGTACGCGAATTGAGCGGACCGGCCCCGAGGGTGCTTCCGACCTGCCCCGGGAGCGCTTCCTGCCGGCCCCGGGGGCGCTTCCGACCTGCCCCGGGGTGCCCGACGACACTCGGGTACCGCTCGAACGGCACCTGGTTTTTGGCCAGCGTTTCCCGTCCGGTGTACCCGTTCGCAGGTAAGGCCAGGCATACTGGCCAGCACGGGCACTAGCCCACCCGTGACTCTAGACAAGAAGGGACCGGTGGCCAGGGATGCTGCGGAACGGTCTTGAGCCCTGGCACCTCCTGGTGGTGCTGGCGGTCGTAGTCCTGCTGTTCGGATCGAAGAAGCTGCCGGAGATGGCCCGTGGCCTCGGCAAGTCGATGCGCATCCTGAAGGCGGAGACGAAGGCGCTGCGCGAGGACGACGCCCCGGCGGACGCCGCCGCTGCCGGCACCGCGCAGAGCACGGCCGCGCCCCAGCAGCCGGCCGCCGACCGTCCGGCCGTCACGCCGACCAACGTGACCACGTCCGCCGAGACCAAGCGGGCCGAGCCGACCGCCTGAGTCCCGCGTTCCTCCGGAAGCCCCCGGCAGCCCGTCCTCGACGCGGCGGCCGGGGGCTTCCGCCGTCCCAAGTACCGCGTGCGGCGCCCCTCCACCGGAGGGGCCCTGACCAGCGGGATCACCGGCCTCGTACACACCCAGGTCCCGGCGGGCGTGGACCAGGCGGCCACCCGGGCGGCCTGAAGGAGGAGCCCGGGTCTCGGCCTGAGGGACGATCAGCCCGCGCGGGAGCCGCCCTAGGGTCGGTGGGGTGTTCGGTGGGATGCGGGGAACGAGATGGACGGCGGGCTTGCGGCTCGCGCTGATCGCGTCCGGGCTGGGGTACCTGCTGCTGGCGGGCCGTCCGGGTGAGCTGGGCGGGGGCGGAGCGGCGGGAGGCGGTCACCCGGTTCACCGAGCGCGAGGGCGAGGTGTTGCGCCACCTCGCCGAGGGGCTGTCGAACTCCGAGATCGCCGGGCGGATGCACCTCGGCGTGACGACGGTGAAGACCCACGTCTCGAACCTGATGACCAAGACGGGGAGCCCGAACCGGGTACGGCTGGCGGTGCTGGCGATCCAGCAGGGGCTGGCCTGAATGGAGTAGATGGGCGGGCATTCCCGGTGTCGGGGGACGAGGCTGAACTGGATGTCCGAGAACGAGCCGCCCCCGTCCGTCGACTTCCGCGCCTGGTACTGGCTACTGGGCGCGTCCACGTTGCTGATGGTCGGGTACTTCACGCTCCCGCTGCAGTGGTTCGGCGAACGGCGGCCGGTGCTGAGCTGGCTGGTCTTCGCGGCGGCGCTGGTCGGGCTGACGGCGCTGCTGCTGGGGAAGATCATGGGCGTGATGCGGGGGACGGCGAAGCGGCCGGTGGTCTGGCTGATCTTCCTGATCTTCCTGACCATGACCATCTACGCGGCGACGTACTACGCGATGGGCGCCCACAAGGCGGAGTTCGCGGGCCTGGAGACCCGGCTGGACGCGCTGTACTTCACGATCGTGACGATGGCGACGGTGGGGTACGGCGACATCACCCCGCAGGGTCAGTCGGCACGCCTCGTGGTGATCCTCCAGATCGGGTACAACTTCGTGTTCCTGGCGGCGGCGGCCGGCACCCTGTCCCGGGCGATCCGCAGCACTGTGGAGCAGCGGGCGCTGCAACACGGCGGAGATCGGCCCGCAGAGCGGCGACGACGCCGAGGGCGACGGTGGCGAGAGCGAGGGCAATGAGGACGGCGAAGGCCGTGGCGATCAGGTATCGCACGGGTCGTCCCGTTCGGCGTCGAGGAGGAGATTCAGCAGGTTGAGGAGGGTGGTGACGGGCGCGGTGTTGAAGCGGACGAGAACGCGGCCGTCGAGGGTGGCGTCGGTGGTCGCGGAGGGCCAGACGAGGCCGAACCTCTTGCCGCGCTCGTGGACTTCGGCGATGAGGGTGCGGATCTGGGCCTCGGTGTAGTGCCGGACGCGGGGGTCGGTCGGCTTCATCGGGTGGCGGTTGTTCATTACGCGGCGTCCAGCTCGAACCAGACCGACTTGCCGCGCTTCTGCGGGTCCACGCCCCAACGGTGGGTGAGGCCCGCGACGAGCTGGAGGCCCCGGCCGGACTCGGCGAGGAGGTCGGGCGTTCGCGGGTCGGGCAGAGCGGGGCCCTCGTCGGAGACGGAGACCCGGAGGGTCCCGTCGAGGGCGAGGATGAGGACGACGGGCGCGGGGGTGCCCCCGTGCCGCCAGGCGTTGACGAGGAGCTCGCAGAGCGCGAGCTCGGCGTCCGCGATGACGGAGGGCGGCCACCCCGCGCGGGTCATGGCGTCGACGAGGGACTGGCGGGCGATGGCGAGCGAGGGCGTGTTGCAGTGACGCATGGGAGTTCTCCCGAGGCGTTGTGGAGGGACGGATAGGTCACCGTGAGCCAGGCCAGGCCGATGGGCATGGCTGCTCTGCGGCGCTTGCGAGCAGGCATTACTGACGATCCGTCGGATCGATGTGACATCGACCATAGCGCACAGGGGTGGCCAATTTTCCACCCCTTCGGGAACTTCCCTCTATCGTGGGATCCGGTAGACCAATGCTTCGCCAGCGCGGCAGACTTGACGCGACTGCACCTTCGGAAGGAAGCCATGCCCCCACGCGCCAACCCGACCCTCCGCCAGCGCCGGTTTGGCATCGAGCTGCGGAGGATGCGCGAGCAGGCTGGCTACGGCGGCTCTGAACTCGGCCGACTCGTCGGAATGAACCCCGCCCAAGTCACTCAGATGGAATCAGGGCGGATCGGAATCAGTGCCGACCGCCTACGCACCATCGCCGCCGCGTGCAACTGCGCAAACCGCCCTCTGATCGACGCTCTCACCAACATGACCGCCGAACGCGGGCGTGGATGGTGGGAGGAGTACCGCGAGGTCCTGACAATGGACTTCCTTGAGGTCGCAGAGATCGAGCATCACGCCAAGACACTCGCCGTTTGCACCACCACCTACATCCCTGGCCTGCTCCAGACCGGAACCTACGCGTCTGCGGTCTTCGCCCGCGTCTATCCGCCACTGCCTCGCAAGGACATCGATGTCCGAACCGCCTTCCGCGTGCAACGGCAGCAGGTGGTCCGTTCCGGAAAGATCCCGCTCCGAGCGTTCATCCATGAGGCTGCGCTGCGAATGCAGTTCGGTGGCCCAAAGGTGCTCGCAGAGCAGCTCGAAGCCCTCACGGAAGACTCCGTGGAGAGCGGGATCTCAATCAGGGTGCTGCCGTTCGATGTCGATACCTACCCCGGCGCGGGCGAGAACCTGACCTTCGCCGAGGGCGTGGTACCCGAGCTGGACACCGTCCAGATGGATGTCTCTCAAGGCACCTTGTTCTTCGATGCCCCCGCCGACCTGGCCAGGCATCGAGTCATCTTCGAGCGCATGGACGCCGTTGCGATTTCCGAGGATGGGTCGCGAGACTTCATTCGATCCATCAAGAAGGAAGTGGAAGCAAGGTATGCCTGACCCCAAGTGGCAGAAGTCGAGCTATAGCGCGGCGAACAATGAGTGTGTCGAGGTCCGGACGGTCGCCGGGTTGATCGAACTCCGCGAGTCCGACGAGGGTGCCACCATCCTCTACGCCACCCCTGCCAAGTTCGCCGCGCTCCTCCACGGCATCAAGGCCGGCGAGTTCGACCACCACGCCTGACCAAACCGGCGGCCCCTTGCTCCTCGCAAGGGGCCGACCAGGGCGGCGCCAGTCTCCGGATCGACAAAAAAATTCTTCCCCGATCGCGGCAACCTTCGCGCGTGCGGCGGCAACTGGCAGGTAACCGAGGCCGAGACGAAGGCCCACTGCTCTAGAGGGACGAGCCCTTGCCAGATCAGAACACCTCTCATCGCCGCCGTCCGGCGACCCGCCGCGTGATCGCCATCTCCGCGGCTCTCGCTGCGGCGGGTGCCGCCGTCCCGCTGGTCGCCATGGCCACCAACACGACCAACGCCCCAACGGTGGTCGCCGACGCGGCCGCCCGCAGCGGGCGCTACTTCGGCACGGCGGTGGCCTCGGGAAGGCTCGGCGACTCGAGCTACTCGGGCATTCTCGACCGGGAGTTCAACACGATCACCCCGGAGAACGAGATGAAGTGGGACAGCACCGAGCCGTCCCGCGGCTCGTTCAACTTCGGCCCGGCCGACGGGATCGTCAACCACGCCGCCGCGCACGGCCAGAAGATGCGCGGCCACACCCTGGTCTGGCACTCCCAACTGCCCAACTGGGTCTCGTCGATCAACGACGCGAACACCCTGCGCAGCGTGATGAACAACCACATCACCCAGGAGATGTCGCACTACAAGGGCAAGATCTACGCCTGGGACGTGGTCAACGAGGCGTTCGCCGACGGCGGCAGCGGCCAGCACCGCAGCTCGGTGTTCCAGAACGTGCTGGGCAACGGCTTCATCGAGGAGGCCTTCCGCACAGCCCGCAGCGTCGACTCCTCGGCCAAGCTCTGTTACAACGACTACAACCTCGAAAACTGGACGGACGCCAAGACCCAGGGCGTCTACAGCATGGTCAAGGACTTCAAGGCCCGCGGCGTGCCCATCGACTGCGTCGGCTTCCAGAGCCACTTCGGCGCCGGCGGCCCCCCGGCCAGCTTCCAGACCACGCTGTCCAACTTCGCCGCGCTCGGCGTCGACGTCCAGCTCACCGAGCTCGACATCGCCCAGGCGTCCCCGGCCGCCTACACCAGCGCCGTCCAGTCCTGCCTCAACGTCGCCCGCTGCACCGGCATCACCCTGTGGGGCATCCGGGACAGCGACTCCTGGCGCGGCGGCGAGAACCCGCTGCTGTTCGACGGCAGCGGAAACAGGAAGCCCGCCTACAACGCCGTCCTCACCACCTTCGGCGGCGCCGGCGGCGGCACGCCGGACGGCGCGATCAACTCCGGCACCGTCTACACGCTCTCCGCGATGGGCGCCGGTGGGCGCGTCCTCGACGAGCTCGCCGGACAGAACGGCAACGGCACCCCGCTCCAGGTGTGGGACGCCAGCGGAGCCAGCAACCAGCAGTGGCGGGCCACCAAGAACGGCGACGGCTCCTACACCTTCACCAACATCGCCAGCGGCCGGGTCCTGGACGATCCGGCCGGCCAGGCCACCAACGGCACGAAGCTGCTGGTCTGGGACAACAACGGCGGCGCCAACCAGCGCTGGAAGGCCGCCCGCAACAGCGACGGCTCCTACACCCTCACCAACGTCGCCTCCGGCAAGGCCCTGGAGACGCCCGGCAACCAGACCGCCAACGGCACCCCCGTCCAGATCTGGGACTCCTGGGGCGCCGCCAACCAGCACTGGACCCTCCGGTCGACCGGGTCGCCCGCCCCGGCCCCGACCCCGACCACGCCCGCGCCGGGCGGCACCTGCGCTCTGCCGTCGACGTACCGGTGGTCCTCCACCGGGGAGTTGGCGCATCCGGCGAACGGGTGGGCGTCGGTGAAGGACTTCACCGATGTCGTGTACAACGGCAAGCACCTGATCTACGCCTCGAACGTGAACGGGTCCTCGTACGGCTCGATGATGTTCAGCCCGTTCACCAACTGGTCGGACATGGCGTCCGCCGGGCAGACCGGGATGGGCCAGGCCGCGACGGCGCCGACCCTGTTCTACTTCGCGCCCAAGAAGATCTGGGTGCTGGCGTACCAGTGGGGCCAGTGGCCGTTCATCTACCGCACCTCGACCGACCCGACGAACCCCAACGGCTGGTCCGCGCCGCAGCCGCTGTTCACCGGCAGTCTGCCCAAGTCCAGCACCGGGCCGATCGACCAGACCCTGATCGCCGACGACCAGAACATGTACCTGTTCTTCGCCGGTGACAACGGCAACATCTACCGGGCGAGCATGCCGATCGGGAACTTCCCGGGCAACTTCGGCTCGTCCTACACGACCGTCATGAGCGACTCGACCGCCAACCTCTTCGAGGCCCCGCAGGTCTACAAGGTCAAGGACCAGAACCAGTACCTGATGATCGTCGAGGCGATGGGCGCGAACGGACGCTACTTCCGCTCCTTCACCGCCACCAGCCTCAACGGCTCGTGGACCCCGCAGGCCGCCAGCGAGAACAACCCCTTCGCCGGCAAGGCCAACAGCGGCGCCAACTGGACCAACGACATCAGCCACGGCGACCTGGTCCGCAACAACCCCGACCAGACGATGACCATCGACCCCTGCAACCTCCAGTTCCTCTACCAGGGCAAGTCGCCCAGCGCGACCGGCCCCTACGACCAGCTCCCCTGGCGCCCGGGTGTCCTCACCCTTCAGCGCTGACCCACCCGATCAAAGGTGATCGCGATCGGGTGCAATCCGCCGGCACGTGGACGAGCAGTTCACGACGTGGGTAACTCCATCTGCTGACCGACACTCACCGCAGCGAGGAACCCCAGCCGTGCGTCGGCTGGGGTTCCTCCGTTTCGCGGACTTTCATCGCGGTACGGACCGAGGCACAACCACGCCTTCTCCTCGCACACACCCGCGCGAGGGGGCGTCCTGCACCTGACGCCGCCCATCACAAGGGTCGGCCGGGCCGACTTCCCACGTCGCCCCCTGCGAAACCAGCCAACCCCTGCGGCTCCTCGCTCTCACCGAGCGAGGGGCCGCGAGTGCGTACGGTGCGCCCCAGACCCGCAACCTGCCTGACCGTCACGCCACTTGACATCACCGATCACAGAACGAGACCGTCATCCGAGCGCAGGCAACCCCGAGTGAGGGAGGCTGGTATCGAGCTGCAGTTCTTCGGCGTGGACCCGGAGAGCGATGTCGATCACTGTCCGAGTATCTGGGGCGATGCCCAAACTGCGACCGGATCACCGGCCGATCCCTGGTGGATCCGGAGCTGTTCGGGCGGATGGTCGCCCGGATCGTGACGGACGAGGACATGGACCGGCCCCTCGCCGAGCGCGTGATGGACCAGGCCCTCGCATTCCTCGGCGCCTGCGCCGAGCGGCCGGGCCTCGGACTCGGACCGTCCAGCCTCGTGGACATCGGTTGGCACACCTTCATCCTGCACACGCGCGAGTACGCCGCGTTCTGCCACGGAATCGCGGGACACTTCATGCATCACGTGCCGACTGACGAAGAGAATCCCGGCGACGGGACCACCGTCGCCGACACCGTGAACGCCATCCGCGAGTGCGGGTTCGAGGTGGACGCCGCCCTCTGGGCGACGTGCGCCGCAGACTGCGAGTTCACGAAGAAGTGCGGTTCGTGCAGCCAGTGCCAGAAGGGCTGTTCAGAGGGCAACGCCGTCTAACTGGTGGCGAAAGCAGAGGAGTCGACGTTGAGCGAACCGAAGATCCTGCTGACGGGCGACAAACTCGCCCTGGGGCTCACCCGAGCCGAGATGCTTCCCCAGTACCACCGATGGGAGACCGACCCTGGTTCCGTCATGGGCTACGGCGCTCAGCTTCCCGTGACGATCGAGGCGCGGCGTGCCCGCTGGGAGCGCAACAGCCAGGACCGGGCACACAGCGCCTTCGAGGTGATCCGACTGGACGACGGCGAACCGGTAGGAATGTCGATCCTCAACGTCAACTTCCGCAAGCAGACTTCGGAGTTCATCCTCGGCCTCGCCCCTCAGGCCCGAGGCTGCGGCTATGCCACTGAGGCCACCCGGCTGACCGTGGACTGGGGGTTCACTCAGGGGGTGGTGTTCAGGTAGGTGAGGACCGCCAGGACGCGGCGGTTGTGGGTGTCGTTGTCGGTGATGCCGAGTTTGCCGAACAACGACGTCGTGTATTTGCTGATGGCGCTCTCGCTCAGAAACAACTGCTGGCCGATGGCCTGGTTGGAGAGGCCTTCGGCCATCAGGCCCAGCACCTCGCGCTCCCGGTCGGTGAGGCGGGCGAGGTGGCTGGTGGCGGCGGAGCCGCTGGTCAGCAGGCTGGTGACGACGGCTGGGTCCATCGCCGTGCCACCGGCAGCTACGCGTTCGAGGGCGCTGACGAACTGGTCGGCCTCGAAGACGCTCTCCTTGAGGAAGTAGCCGACACCGCCGCCGCCGTCGGCCAGCAGCTCGCGGGCGTAGAGCTGTTCGACGTGTTGGGAGAGGATCAGCACCGGCAGGCCGGGGATCTCGCGGCGGGCGGCGAGGGCGGCTTTCAGGCCCTCGTCGGACTGGGTCGGGGGCATCCGGACATCCACGACGGACACGTCGGGGCGCCAGGTCAGCAGTGCTTCGAGGGTCTCGGGGCCGGTGGACGCCGTGGCCACCACCTCGTGTCCGTAGGCCTCCAGCAGGTGGACCATGCCCTCGCGGAGCAGGTACAGGTCTTCGGCTACAAGGATTCGCATGGCACCTTCATCGTGGCTCGGGTCGGGCCGCCGGGCGGGCTGCTGATCTCCAGCGTGCCGTCGAAGACGGCGAGGCGGCGGCGCAGGCCGTCGAGCCCGCCTCCCGCCTGGACCTCGACACCGCCGCGGCCCTCGTCCTCGACGGTGGCGAGGATGCCGGTGGCGGTGCGGGTGAGGGAGATCCGGGCCCGGGTCGTGCGGGCGTGTTTGGCGGCGTTGGTGAGGAGTTCGGCGATCCCGAAGTACACGGCGGCTTCGAGCGGCGGGTCCAGCCGGAGTTGGAGGTCGGCATCGAACGCCACCTCCAGCGGGCTGTTGAGCGCCAGCGCGCGTACCGCGTCGACCAAGCCGCGCTCGCTGAGGACCGGCGGGTTGATGCCCCGGACGAGTTCGCGCAGTTCGGTCAGGGAGGACACGGCGCCGGCCCGGGCCTGGCGCATCAGGGCGCGGGCCCGTTCGGGGTTGGTCTCCATCAGTTTCTCCGCTGTCGCCAGGGAGATCCCGAGCGAGACCAGGCCGGCCTGCGCGCCGTCGTGCAGGTCCCGTTCGATCCGGCGGATCTCGGCGGCCTGGGTGATGGTCACATCGGCGCGCTGGGCCGTGAGTTCGTCGACCCGATCGACGAGTGCCATCGCGCGCGAGGCGCGCAGGAAGCGGCCGGACACCGGCTCGACGATCCGCCAGGCGTACGGGGCTGCGGCGAGGGCGATGAGAAGACCGGGTGCGCCGAGGATGGCGGGTGTCGGCTGGAAGAGCTCGACGGCGGCAACGACCAGTCCGGCAAGCGGGATGGCGGAGACCGGGCCCACGGTGACCCCCGCGATCACGGTGAACCGCAGGTCACGCCAGGTCGCCGGGTCGCTCCACCAGAGCCGCCACTTCTGGTCCATCCGGGCGTCGCGGCCGGTGCGTTCGTACCCGTAGCCGTTCCACCAGTAGCCGGTGGACATCTGCACCACCGGGCCGGCCTTCCGGTATCCGGCCGGGATGACCGCGCCGGTCCACGCGGCGAGGAGGGGTCGGACCGCCCGGCAGACCGGGCGGGACAGGGCGAGCGTGCCCGTGCCCACCAGCACCACCGGTAACAGCCACGACCACGGGTTGCCCGCTCCCCACCAGATCCCGAGTGCCACGGCGCCGCCCCACACCGCCGGGACCAGCAGGGTGACGGCCGCCAGCACGCACGCGCGCGCCAACCCGACGCACGCGCCGGACGCCCAGGACACCACCTTCCGCATGTCCAACCCCTCCCCCGTTCAAGGCTCCATCGGAGTCTGACACTCCGACAGGCGGGCCCTGAAGTGGGGCTGGGCCCACTCCGGCACACAGCCTCATGAATCCCAGGGGTGCAGGACGCTCCAGCTGCCGCCGGCGGCCTCGAAGACCAACTCCGATCCCTCGAAGACCTCCGCCGCGCTCGAGGGGCTCAGGCTGCCGAAGCGTTCGGCACACAGGTCGACCTGGAGCCGACCGTCGAAGCGGGTGAACTGCGGCTGGTCGAAGAGCCGCCAGGAGAAGCCGACGCTCTCGTCGATCCGGAACTGCCGGACGTCGAACAGGTCGAGGCAGACCGGCTCCCAGCGCAGGACCTCGTCAGTCACCCGGGCGGCCTCGATCACGAGCCGGACGACGCGGCCACGGGTCTGCGGGCCGTACTCCTGGTCGAGGACGACCCGGCGCAGGCAGCCGTCGCCGAACTCGTAGCGGGCCAGCAGGGCCGCGATCCCGGAGTCGGTCAGCTCGTACGGACCGAGTCGCCGGGCCGGTGGCGGGGGTACGGAATCCACGGTGATCACTCCGCGCGGGCGGCGGCCTGCGGGCCGCGGAAGGGGAGGGGCCGGCTGAGCACCAGGTTGGTGGTGGTGCTGCCGAACTGGGCGAGCTCGTCGACCACCTGCTCCAGGTGGGACATCGAGGTGGTCGCGACCTTGAGGACGTAGCAGTCGTCGCCGGTGGTGCGCAGGCACTCCAGGATCTCGGGGCGCTCGGCGAGCAGCCGGCGCAGCGGCTCGTGCCGGGTGCCCGGGCCGGGGTACTTGAGGCGGACGACCGCGAGCACGGCGTGGCCGGTGCGTTCGAGGTGGATCTCGGCCCGGTAGCCGGTGATCACGCCGGTCGCCTCCAGGCGGCGGACGCGTTCGGTGGTCGCGGACGGGCTCAGGTTCACCCGGCGGGCCAGTTCGGTGAACGGGATCCGGCCGTCCTGCTGGAGCTCGGCGAGGATCGCCCAGTCGGTCGCGTCGAGACTCTCGGTCATCCGGGCAGATTACCGGGGATTCCACGGGCAGGGAGCGGAATGACGAGCAGGAATCCCTTCAGGACGGCCGTACGACCTCCCTAGGCTTGGCGTCGTGAAGATCGGAGTCAACGTCCTCAACTTCGGCCCCGGCGCCGACCCCGGGGTGCTGCGGAGCTGGGCCCAGACCGTGGAGGGCCTGGGCTTCGACCTGCTGATGGTCTCGGACCACGTCGCGATCACCCCCGACGTCGCCGAGCGCTACCCGGCCCCCTTCTACGAACCGTTCACCACGCTCGCCTGGCTGGCCGGCCTCACCACCCGGGTGCGGCTGGGCACCACCGTGCTGATCGCGCCGTACCGGCACCCGCTGCTGACCGCCCGGATGGCGGCCAACCTGGACGAGCTGTCCGGCGGGCGGCTGGTGCTCGGCATGGGGGTGGGCTGGGCTCGGCAGGAGTTCGCCGCGCTGGGCATCCCCTTCGAGCGGCGCGGCCGACTGACCGACGAGCACCTGCGGGCGATCCGGGGCGCCTGGACGGACACCGCCTCCTACGGCGAGCGGCGGATCCCGGTCTGGGTCGGCGGCAACAGCGACGCCGGGCTGCGCCGGGCCGTGCACCTCGGGGACGCCTGGCACCCCTTGCGCTGCACCATGCCGTGGCTGCGCGAGGCGGCCGCCCGGCTGCGGGCGTACGCGGACGGGCAGGGGCGCCCGGTGCCCGGCTTCGCGCCCCGGATCACGCTGCGGCTCACCGGGGCGCCGGTCGACGAGGCGCCGGACGACGGGCCGCAGCGCCTGGCCGGCGAGGGCACGATCGAGCAGGTCCTCGCCGACCTCGACGAACTGCGGCTGCTGGGCGCCGAGTCCGTCGTCCTCGACACCTACGGCGGCGACCCCGAGGTGACCCGCCACCCTCAGCAGGCCTGGCAGGCACTGGCCACCGTGGCCGCCCACCTGAACCCACCCCGCACCGGAACGGAGCCGTCATGACCGCCACCGAGGACGACCTCACCCTCCTCCGCCGGGCGATCGCGCTCGCCGCCACCGCCCGCGAGAGCGGCAACCCGCCGTTCGGCTCGCTGCTGGCGGCGCCGGACGGAACGGTCCTGGCGGAGGATCACAACACCACGCTCACCGACCGGGACGTCACCGCGCACCCGGAGCTGAAGCTGGCCCGCTGGGCGGCGCGGGAGCTGACGGCGGCCGAGGCGGCGGAGACCACGCTGTACACCAGCTGCCGGCCGTGCGGGATGTGCGCGGCCGTGATCCGGCTGGCGGGGCTGCGGCGGGTGGTGTTCGCGCTCTCCGACGAGCAGCTGCTGGCCATCCGTCCGGGCGTGGACCGGCGGGACGTCCCGGAGGACGGCCCGTACCTGCACGAGGAGGTACGGGCCGTGGTCGAGCCGTACTACCGCTGACGCCTGGGGCTACCGACCGCCGGTGACCGGGGTGATGACGCCCTGCCAGGCACGGCGGTAGCCGTCGGAGAGCGGGCCGCCGACGAGGTCGAGCACCTCGCGGGCGGCGGCCGCGAGCAGGGCCGGATCGCCGGTCTCGCAGTGCCGGCGGTGGCCGTCGAGCAGGGCCGGGCCGAGCCGGTAGTGGGCTCCGCGGAGCTGGCGCGCGAACCACTTGCCGGTGCCGGACCAGGTGGAGCTCTGGTCGAAGAGGAGGTCGGCGGCCAGGCTCAGGACGGCGGCGCCGACGGCCAGGGACTCGTCGCGGTCCCGGGTGTCGGCGAGGTCGTCCAGGAGGTCGGTCAGCCCGTACCGCCTGGTCTCGACGGCCTCCGGGTCGAGCGGCGGCGGGCCGTCGAGCAGGTCGTCCTCGGCGCGGGCGCGGGCCCGGGCGACATGGCCGTGCGGGTCGTGCAGGACGAGGCCGTCGGCGTACATGGTCTGGATGACCGCGCGGCGGGAGGCCGCGTCGGCGGCGAAGAGCTCGGCGAGGCCGGCCCGGGTGTGGAGGAAGAGCTCGACCACGCGCCCCTCGAAGCGGATCGTCTCCCGGCAGGTCCCGGCGCCGTCGGCGAGCAGGACGGCGAGGTCGAGGTCGCTGGTGGCGGTGGCCCGGCCGGCGGCGGCCGAGCCGGCCAGGACGGCGCCCAGCGCGTCGGGGAACCGCTCGGCCAGCAGGCGGCGGGCCTGGTCGACCAGCTCCTCGTCCGGGGGCCTCATGGTGGTCATGGCGTGCACGTCGTTCACGGCGTAGACCTTCGCACGCCGGCGCCGCGGCGCCAAGGAGTTTCCACAGGCTGTGGACGACGGATCAGCCCCGACCGGTGTCGACGGCGCAGAGACGGGATCAGCCCCGGCTGGTGTCGATGACGCAGAAGCGGTTGCCCTCCGGGCAGGCGAGGACGACGAAGTCCGGGTCCTCGGGGTAGAGGTCCCAGTCGACCCGCTCGGCGCCGAGGGCCACCAGCCGTTCGACCTCGGCGGCCTGGTCGGCGGCGTCGCCCGCGTACAGGTCGAGGTGGACCCGCGGGTGCTCCTGGACGGGCGACTCGCTGAGCCCGAGGGCGAGCTGCACGCCGGGGCCGTCGGCGGGGAGGAGCACCGTCCACTCGTCGTCGGCGTCGGCGCGCGGGACGTAGTCCAGTGCGGCCGTCCAGAAGGCGACGGCGCGCGGCATGTCGGAGACACCGAGGACGAGGGATCCGATCGTCAGCATGGGGCCATTGTGCCGCGCCGACGGATTGACGATCTCTCAGCAGGAGGGGTCGGCGGCGAGGCGGTGGCGGAAGCCTTGGACCATGGCGTCCAGGCCGACGTCGAACCACTGGTCGTAGTACGCGGCCTCGGCGGGCTGCGGGTCGCGGGTGGTGCCGGGCGGGGTGCCGACCTCGGCCAGGGCGTGGCCCAGCACGTAGACGGCGACCGACTGCACCGCCGTCACGGCGTCCCCGTCGGTGATCCCGGCGGCCCGGAAGCGTTCCAGGACCGGGGCGATCACCGCCCGGCCGGCGGCCTCGTCCACCGGGTGGGTGGCCAGCAGCGGCACGGCGTTCGGGTGGGCCAGCAGCATCCGGCGGTAGGCGCGGGCGAAGCCGTGCAGGGCCTGCGGCCACGGCGTCGCGTCCGCCGCCTCGACGGCGACCTCGCCGGCCAGCCGGTTGACCACGGCGGCCAGCACTGCGTCCCGGTTGGGCAGGTGGCGGTAGAGCGACATCGCCGTCACGCCGAGTTCGGTGCCGAGCCGACGCATGGTCAGCGCCTCCAGCCCCTCGGCGTCGATCAGCGCCACCGCGGCGACGACGATCCCTTCGGCGTCGATCTGCGGGGGGCGGCCGGCCCGGCGCCGGGGCGTGTCGGTACTCATGCGCCCATGGTGACGGCCGCGGTCGCGCCGGTCATCAGCAGGGTCAGCGCGCCGACCACCAGGTGCTGGACGTCGATCACCACGTCGCGGCCCTCGGTGGGGAGGATCTTCAGCGTCCGGGCGTAGTCCCGCCGGTACAGCTCGCGCTGCGCGGCGGTGCTGAACCCGAAGTACGGCAGCCACCAGCTCGCCAGGTGTCCGGCCAGCACCAGCCCGCACACCGCCAGCGCGCCGATCCGCGACCAGGTGTGGTCGAACGCGACGCCGGCCGCGATCAGCAGCGGGAGGGGGTAGTTGATCGAGGCGGCGAGCAGGCGGGCGCCGAGGTTGCCCGGCGCCAGGTCGTTCAGCGGGTACATCGGCACCCACTCGGTGAGGACCAGCCAGCCCAGCCAGACCAGCGGCAGGACGATCGCGATCGTGTGCGGCATTGCGGAACCCCCATTTGTCGACGGTGTATGTTTATGACGTAGACAAGTTAGCGCGCAGGGCCCGCCCCTCGCAAGGAGCAGCAGAACGCGGGCACGAAAAAGGGAGGGAGCGGGAAGTCGGCCGGGCCGACTTCCCACTCCCTCCCGGGGCTACCGGACCTCAGTCGTTCTGGTCGACGGCCGTGGCGTGCAGGGTGAGGAACAGCGCGTTGAGCCGCGCGTTCCAGTTGGCGTAGGTGGCGGGGTCGATGGCGTGCTTCTTCGCCATGTCGCGGACCACCTTCTGGGCGTCCTTCAGGTCCTGGGTGGCGTCGTCGGGCGCGCCCTCGTTGAGCGAGGCGGCGGCGCTGTCCAGGATCCGCAGCAGATCCGCCTGACGGTCGCGCTCCTTGGTGACCTGGGCCTGTGCGACGGCCTGGCGCAGGGCGTTCAGCTGGAGGGCCGGGGCCTGGTTGCGCGGGATGGTCGGGGTGGGCACCGGGACCGCCGCCGTGCTGCTGGGGGCGGCGGCCGTCGGGGCGGGCGCGGCGGTGGTGGCCGGAGCCGGGGCGGCGGGCGCGGTGGCCGCCGGGGTCTTGGCCGCGGCCGCGTTGCCGGGCGGCTCGTCGAAGGCGGTGAGCGCGATGGCCACCACCCCGGCCAGCCCGGCCACGCCGAGCGCGCCGAGGACCAGCGGCCGGCGGCCGCGCTCCCGCTCGGGCTTCGGCGGCGGCGCGAAAGCCGCCGACGCCGACGCCGACGCCGGGACCGGGGGCAGCAGCGAGGTGGCGGCCGGGCCCGCGGCGGCCTGCGGCGGCAGCAGGGTGGTGTGCTGCTGGTCGGACGGGAAGCCCCCGGCGGCGACGGGGACGGGCGGCAGCAGCTGGGTCGCGGCGGAGGTGGTCGCCAGCAGCTCGGCGGTCGGGTCGCCGACGGCCAGCCCGGGGACGGTGCCGAGCAGCTCGGCCCGGGCGGCGGTGGCGTCCGCCGGGCGGTCGGCCGGGTTCTTGGCGAGCAGTCGCAGCACCGCCGCGTCCAGCGCGGGCGACAACCCGGGGCGGCGGACCGACGGCGCCGACGGCTGCTCGCTGACGTGCTTGAACGCGATCGCCACCGGCGTCTCGGCGGTGAACGGCGTCTCGCCGGTGAGCATCTCGGTGAGCACGCAGCCGACCGCGTACAGGTCGGTGCGCCCGTCCAGCGGGGAGGCGGTGGCCTGCTCGGGCGACAGGTAGGCGGCCGTGCCGAGCACGCTGGCGGTCTGGGTCAGGTTGTTGGAGGAGCCGGCCCGGGCGATGCCGAAGTCGACGACCTTCACCCCGCCGTCGTCGGTGATCATGATGTTGCCGGGCTTGATGTCCCGGTGCACCAGCCCGGCCGCGTGCGCGACGGACAGCGCCTCGCAGACCGCGGCCGCGATGCCGACGGCGCGCTCCACCGGCAGCTGCGGCTGCTGGGCCAGGACGGCGGCCAGCGAGCGGCCCTGGACCAGCTCCATGACGATGAACGGCGTGCCCTGGTCGACGCCCGAGTCGAAGACCATGACGATCCGCGGGTGCACCAGCATGGCGGCGTGCTGCGCCTCGCGGCTGAACCGCTCGGCGAAGCGCGGGTCGTCGGCGAGGCCCCCGTTGAGGACCTTGACGGCCACCTGCCGGCCCAGCACGTGGTCCAGGCCGCGCCAGACGGTGGCCATGCCGCCGACGCCGAGTATCTCGACGAGTTCGTAACGCCCGTTCAGCGCTCGTCCGTTCACCCGGAACCGCTCCTCTCAGGTGCGCTGCCCGGGGTTCCGGGCCGCCTCGTGCACCTGTGCACGATAGCCGCCGACGCCCACCGGCTCCGGCGCAGCGTCCGAGGTCGCGGACGGTACGGACGGTACGGACTGCTGGAGGCTGCCGTAGCGCTGCATCCGCTGCCAGCGCAGTCGCGAGCCGGCCAGCGCGGTGAACACCGACTGGATCACCACCAGGTACATCAGCTGCCGGTAGACGAACTGCTGCAACGGCAGGCTCCACAGCGGGCCGAGCCGTTCCTTGTCCAGCCGGAACGCGTACACCCCCATCAGCACCTGGACCAGCAGGAACGCCGCCCACAGGCCGATGATCCGGACCGGGTCGAGGAAGGCCAGCCCGTACAGCGCGAAGACGTCGACGACCGGGGCCAGCAGCGGCAGCAGCACCTGGAACATCAGCAGGTAGAGCAGGCCGCGCCGGCCCAGCTTGCCGGCCTGGCCCTGCTGGGTGAGGGCGCCGCGGTGCTTCCACATCGCCTGGAGGGTGCCGTAGCACCAGCGGTAGCGCTGCCGCCAGAGCGCGCTCAGCGAGGCGGGCGCCTCCGTCCAGGCCTTGGCCCGCTCCTCGTAGACCACCCGCCAGCCGGCCCGGCAGAGCGCCATGGTGAGGTCGGTGTCCTCGGCCAGGGTCTCCTCGCCGACGCCGCCGACGCCGAGCAGCGCCGAGCGGCGGAAGGCGCCGACCGCGCCCGGGACGGTGGGCATGCACTCGGCCAGGTCGAACAGCCGGCGGTCCAGGTTGAACCCGACCACGTACTCGATGTGCTGCCAACGGCCCAGCAGGCCGCCCCGGTTGACCACCTTGGCGTTGCCGGAGACGGCGCCGACGGTGGGGTCGGCGAAGGGCTGCACCAGCATCCGGACGGCGTCCGGCTCGAAGACCGTGTCGCCGTCGACCATCACCAGCAGTTCGGCCCGGGCGGCGGCGATGCCGGTGTTCAGGGCGGTCGGCTTGCCCGCGTTCTCCTGCCGGATGACCCGGACGTACGGCAGGTTCAGCGACTCCACCAGGTCGGCGGTGCCGTCCGTGGAGCCGTCGTCGACCACGATCACCTCGACCGGGTGGTCGGAGGCCAGCAGCGAGCGCACCGCCGGTTCGATCCCGGCCACCTCGTTGTAGGCGGGCACGATCACGCTGACCGGCTCGGTCACCGGCGGGCCCCAGCCGTGCCTGCGCAGCTTCTTGTGCCGGTGCGCGGCGACCAGCACGACCACCGCGCGCAGCACGCTCACCGCGCCCGCCGCCCAGAGCAGCCAGCCCAGCACGGTGAGCGCCAGGCCGCCGCCCTGGAGCAGCCAGATCAGGGCCAGGCCCTGCCAGTGGTCGCCGGCGGTGGCCGGGCGGACCGGGTCGGGCAGGCCGACCGCCTGGCTGACAGTGGTGAAGGTGAAGCCGCGGGCCTTCAGCTTGGCGAACAGGGTGTCCAGCGCGTCCACGGACTGCTGGCGGTCGCCGCCGGCGTCGTGCATCAGCACGATCTGGCCCTGGTTGCCGGGCCCGGCGGTGGCCGCGTCGACGATCGCCTCGACGCCCGGGCGGCGCCAGTCCTCGCTGTCCCGGGTGGTCAGCACGGTCAGGTAGCCCTCCCGGCCGGCCTGCTGGACGGCGGCCCAGGAGGGGTCGTCCAGGGCCTCGGCGGTGGAGGAGTACGGCGGGCGCAGCAGCGAGCTGGTGACCCCGGCGGCCCCGGCCAGGGTCAGCTGGGTCTCGCGCAGCTCCAGCGAGCGGCGCCACTCGGGCGCGGCGCCGAGGTCGGTGTGGGTGAAGGTGTGGACGCCGATCTGGTGGCCCTCGGCCACGATCCGCTGGACCAGCTCGGGGTGCTCGGCGGCCTGGGTGCCGACCACGAAGAAGGTGGCGTGCACGCCGGCCCGGTGCAGCGCGTCCAGCACCAGCGGCGTCCAGTGCGGGTCGGGGCCGTCGTCGAAGGTGAGCGCGATGGTGCCGGGCTTGGGGCCGGCGCTGCGGGGCTTGCCGCCCACGGTGTCGATCACCGGGCCGCCGGAGTGCACCGCCGCCGGCACGGTGCCCGCGCCGGCCGGGGCGGCGGCCTGGTCGGGGCGGTCGTCGTACAGGTGCTGGGTGTAGCCCTGGAACAGCAGGGTGGCGGCGAGGGTGAGCAGCAGGGTGGTCAGCAGCAGCCAGTGGGTGCGTAGCGGCCCCTGGCGGACGACGCCGCGGCGGCCCCGGCGGGGGTGCCGGGAGGGCGGCGGGGCTGCTCTGCGACGGCGGGGTGCGCTCACGGTGATGTGCTTTCCGGAGGGGGCGGCGGGTCTCGGGGTGCGACGGACCGGCGCAGCGGCGGGGGGTGCGGCGCTGCGCGGGCGGTGGTGCGGCGCGGGCGGTGGTGCGGCGGTTCAGGAGGTTGGGGGCGCGGGGTCAGCGGTGTGCGGTCACGGCTTGGGGGGCTTGCCGCCGGAGTTGCCCGGCGGGTCGGTCGGGCGGCCGTGGCCGGGGGTCTGGGTGGAGGTCGCGCCTCCGTTGCCGTTCCCGTTCCCGCCCGGGGTCGGGGTGGCGGTGGGCGGCGGTGCGGCGGGCGAGGGGAGGCCCACCGGTACGGCCGCGACCGTGGGCCGGGCGGCGGTCGTCGGGGCGGCGGGGTGGTGGACGACCGTGGTCGGCCGGGCCGGGGCGGGCTGCACGGAGTCCGGCCCTTCGGTGCCCAGGTCGGTCGGCGCCGGGTCGGTCGGCTCCGGGGCCGGAGCCGGCGTGGGAGCGGCGGCCGGCGGCTGCGGCAGCGGCAGGAACGGCGCGTTGACGGTCGGCCCGCCGAGCACCGTGCTGGCCAGCAGCCCCAGGTAGCCGACGGCCGGGACGGCGAGCAGGACGCCGAGGCGGCGGACCCGCCGCTGGCGGCGGCCGGAGGAGTCCACGAACACCGGTGCGGTGGTGGTCTCGGCGGCCTCCGTGGAGGGGGAGGCGGCCGGGGAACCGGGCAGCGGTTCCCCGACCGCCGGCTCGTGGTCGTGCAGGGTGACGGTCACGGTCGGGTCCAGGTCCGTTCTGGGGCGCACGGGGGGTGCGGCCCGCCCTGACTGCGGGAGGGCGGGCCGCACGTTTCCGGGCCGGCCGGGCCGGCGGGCGCGTCCGGGGGGTGCGCCTGCTGGTCCGGCCGGGGCCGGCCGGGTGGACGGCGGGCACGGGGGAGCCGACCGGCCACCCGGAGTCTTCGGGGTGGTGCTGGTGGTGGTGCGGGTGGTGCTGGTGGTGCGGGTCCGGGCGGACGGCTGGTACAGGGGATCCGGCCGTCCACCCGGAAGTCGGGTGGGTCCTGCTTCGGGACTGCGGGGTGCTGTCCCAGGTGGTGCTGGTGGTGCTGTCCGGGTGGGCGGCGAGCCCGGGGGGATTCGCTCGCCGCCCACCCGGAGGTTCGGGGGGTACTGCTTCGGTACTGCGGGGTGGTGCTCTGGCGGGTGGTGCTTTCGGGGTGGTGCTTTCCGGGTGGGCGACGAGCCCGGGGGGATTCGCTCGCCGCCCACCCGGAGTTCTGGGGGGTTACCGCGGGGCGGAAGGAGTGGTGTCGGGACGGTCGGATTTGCTCGGGTGGACGTCGGGCGGGGTCGGCACGGCCGGCAGCGACGGGACGGTCGCGCCGGTCTTGCCGTTCTTGGTCCCGTCGCCGCCACCGCTGGTGGGGTCGCCGGTGCCGTTCTTGCCGCCGTCGGTGTTCCCCTTGCCGGTGCTGGGACTCGCGCCGGGGTTGGGGCCGCCGGTGTTCCGGCCGGGGTCGTGCGGTTGCGAGGTGGCACCCGGGTGGCTGTCGTCGCTCGCCCGGCCGAGTGCCCCCTCGCAGAACCCCGCGACCTTGTCCGACCCGCCGGCCGCCCCGACCAACGGGCCGAACTGCGGCTCGGTGACCAGCTTGGCCGGGCGCTCGCCCTTGCCCGTCCGGTCGGTGAACACATGGCAGAGGGCGACGTCCGCCGGCGAGGCCGACGGGCTGCCGCGGCCGTCCGTGGACGGGGTGCCGGGCGTGGGCGCGCCCGACGGTCCGAGCGCCTGCGACCCGGCACCGGTGGTCCCGGAGCCGGACGGCCGGGTGGACGAGCCACTCGCCGAGGCGTTGCCGGTGCCGTGGCCCGGGGTGGTGCCGGTGGTGCCGGTGGTGCCGGAGGTGCCTCCCACGGTGGCGAGGGTGCGCTCCGGCTCGGCGGAGTCGCCACCGAGCCCGGGCGGCAGGTTGCCCGTGGCGGCGACCGCGACCCCGCACAGCGCGGTGGCGCCGAGCACGGCGGCAGCAGCCTTCGTGCTGAAGGCCCTGGCCAGCGCGGCGGTTGCCATCGATCGTCTCCGGACGGGGGTGGTCATGACGGGGTCGGGTGCGAAACGGGCCTCCCGGAACGCGGTCAGGGCGGCCTGCTCCCCGGACAGCTCGTCGGCCGTCGCCGGGGCGGCGGCCGCGGCGAGTACCCGGGCGAGCTGCCCGGCACTGCCGTCCGGTCCGGTGAGCGAGTCGTCCTGCCCGGCCGACGGGCCGCCCACGGCACCGCCGAGCAGCCGCTCGGCAGTGTCACGGTCGATCCGACGGGATCGGTTGGTGCTCATCTCATGTCCTTCAGCGTCGCGGCCCGGCGTTCTGTCACACCCTGCGGAGAATTTTTTTCGCGGGTTTTTCCGCGGGGGTCCGCCGGCGGCTCCGGCGCGGCTCTCCCGGCGGTCGAACCGGCTGGTCCGGGCCCTGTTCCGGCACCGCTTCCGGCCCCCGGTCCGGCCCGTCGCGCGGTGGGGATCCCACCCGCGTGCCCGGCCACGCCGGTCTGCTCCAGCAGCTTGGCCAGCCGGCGCAGCCCCCGGTGGGCGGCCATCCGGACGGTGCCGGCCCGCTTGCCGAGCACCTGGGCGGCGCTCTCCGCGTCCAGCTCCATCACCACCCGCAGCAGCACCGCCTCGGCCTGGTCGCGCGGCAGCCGGGAGATCAGCGCCAGCGCGTCGGAGGTGCCGACGGTGGCCAGCGCCGAGCGGGCGGTGTCGTCCCCGGCGGCCAGCTCGGCCAGGTACTCGAAGGGCAGGTCGGCGACCGGGCGGCGGCGGCGGGCCCGCAGGTGGTCGAGCGCCCGGTTGCGCGCGACGGTGGCGGCCCAGCCGCGGAAGCCGTCCCCGTCGCCGGAGAAGCCGTGCAGGTCGCGGGCGATCTGCAGCCAGGCCTCGGAGGCGATGTCCTCGGCGTCCTGCGCGTCCTCGGGGCGACCGCCGACCAGCACCCGCAGGTAGCGCAGCAGGCCGGGCTGGACGGTCCGGAACAGCAGCCGGAACGCCTCCTCGTCCCCGCGCTGGGCGGCCCGGACGGCCTCGGTCAGATCGGCGGGAGCGGGGGGCCTGCCCGGTGGTGGTCCGGTGGGCGGTACTGGTCCGGACCGGCCGACGGGGCTGCCGGTGCCCGCTCCGGGGCGCTCTGCACTCTGCACCCGCCACATGATGCGCCATCCGGGCGAACGGGGCGTCCCCGGTCGAAGGACCGGAGCGGCCGGGGCCAAGGTCCCGACGGCCGGCGCCCTTGGCCGGCGGCCCCGGACGGCCTGCCCCGCCCGTGTTGTCGGTAGACGAAGCAGTTCGGGCCGGATCCGCGTCCCGACGCCGGGCCGATATCCGGCCGACACCGCGAGACCGACGCGCCGTCCGCCCGCATGCCCGGGTCACACGTCCGGTTCACCCGAACGGGCGGGCGCACGCCCGGACCACCGGCTCTCCGGCCGTGCGCCGCTCGCCCCCCGCCGCCGGGCGGGCACCACCCTACGGACGACCAGCAGGGATGTGGCCCGCATCCAGCGCGCCGAGCTGGCCGACCGGGCGCTGGTGCCGAGCGGCGCCCGGACCCGGCGGGACGCCGCCGCCCGGACCGTTCTGGAGGCGGTCGCGCTGGGCTTCCTCTCGGCCGGGGACAAGCACTTCCACACCGTTCGCTGCCGGGACACCCTGGGCCGCGCACTGTGGGCCTTCACCCCGCCCGTCGAGGCGTAACCGCAGGTCCGGGGCGGTGTCACGGGCCGCACCATGACAACTGTCATGCAGATCCCGCAACGGACGACACTGATCCGACGGAGGGTCGGCCGGACAGAGTGGAGGCACGACGCGGGCACCGGCCCGCAGCCGCCAGCCGGGGAGGAACCCACCGTGAGCCAGACCATCAGCGCCGCCGCCGTCACCGCCGTCACCGCGACCGCGATCCCCGCGCCGGCCAAGGCCAAGGCTCCGAACCCGGCCCTCTCCGCCCTCCGCCCGCTCGCCCTGGACGTCGCCGCCCCGCTGGCCGGCTACTACCTGCTGCACTCGGCCTGCGGCCTGAGCGAGTTCGCCGCCCTGGCCTGGAGCAGCGCGATCCCGGCCGGCCGGACCGTCCTCGGCCTGCTGCGGGAGAAGAAGGTCAACCTGTGGGCGGCACTGATGCTGACCGTGAACCTGGCGGGCCTGGCGCTCACCTTCCTCACCGGTGACGCCCGGCTGATGATCGCCAAGGACGGCGGGCTGAGCGGCACCGTGGCGCTGGCCATCCTGGGCTCGGCGCTGGCGGGCCGGCCGGTGATGACCCCGATGCTGATGCCCTTCCTGACCAAGGGCCGGCGGGAGCGCGCCGCCGCCTGGCAGCGCCTGGCCGAGGGCCGGGCGGCCGGCTCCGCCGCCTTCCGCCGCCACGAGCGACTGTTCTCGGCCATCTGGGGCACCGCGCTGCTGGCCGAGTGCGTGGCCCGGGTGGTCGGCGCCTTCACCCTGCCGGTGGCCACCATGGCCTGGCTGTCCACCGTGTTCCTGATCGGCGCCATCGCGGCCGGTTCGGTGCTGGGCCAGCGCGCCGTCGAGCCGATGGCGAAGCTGGTCCGCGCCGAAGCCGAGGCCCCGACCGCCGCCTGAACGCCGGCCGCTCGATCGAACGGTCAGGAACCATCCGGATCTCCCGGGAGTCGTTCATAACGAGGGGGTAACGGGACCCCCGGTCGACGGAGCGGGGAGCCCCATGAACCAGACGCGCACGCTGAGCACCACCGAGGACCGCACCCTCGTCTGGGACGGCTGCCTCAACGTCCGCGACCTGGGCGGGCTGCCCACCGCCTCCGGCCGGCTCACCGCGCGCGGCGCGATAGTCCGGGCGGACAACCTGGACCGCCTCACCGCCGAGGGCTGGGACGCCCTCCTCGACCACGGCGTCCGCACCGTCGTCGACCTGCGCGACCCGGAGGAGTACAAGCCGCTCCTCCCGCTCCCCGAAGGCGTCGAGCTGATCCGCGTCCCGCTGGACGCCCTCGCCGGCTCCGCCTGGTGGGACACGTACGGCCGGCTGGACGGCACCCCGCTCGCGCTCCGCCCGTACCTGGAGCACTGCCCGCACGCCGCCGCCGCCCTGGTCACCGCCATCGCCGGGGCCCGCGCCGGCGGCCTGGTCGTCCACTGCGGCGCCGGCCGTGACCGCACCGGCCTGGCCGCCCTGCTGCTGCTCTCCCTGGCCGGCGCCGACCGGGCCGCGATCATCGAGGACTACCTGCTCAGCGGCCCCAACGTCCGCCCGCTGTACGGGATGCTCGGCCTGCCGGACCAGTACCGCCGGATCGACGCGGTGCTCGCCGAGGCCGGCACCACCGCCGAGGCCGCGCTGGCCGCGACGCTGGACGGCTTCGACCCGGCCGGGTACCTGCTCGCCGCAGGTGCCACCCCGGCCGCTCTCGCCGCCGTCCGGGCCCGCCTGCTGCCGGACGCCTGAGGCCGCCGGACTACCAGAGCCGGTCGACCGTCCCCGGGTGGAGGGCGATCCGGCTGCCCGGGAAGTCCGACCGGTGACGCCGGGCGTGCGCGGTGAGGAAGGCCGCCATCACCACCTTGTCGAAACCCTCCTGGTCGCTGGGGAAGGGCTGTTCCACCGTGCCGCCGACCAGCACCGCGCCCGGCAGCGGCTCCCAGCCGGCGTTCTCGTAGAAGCCGCGGAGCCCCCGGTCGCAGGTGAACAGCCCGAGATCCGCGCCACCGTCCGCGACGGCGGCGCGGGCCGCCGCCACCAGCCGCCGCCCGTGGCCGCGGCCGCGCAGGGCCGGGTCGACCACCACGGTGCTCAGCCCGCTCGCCGCGTACGTCCGGCCGGCGTGGACGATCGGCTTGGAGAGCACGTCGAGGGCGGCGAGCACGCGGTCACCGTCCAGCAGCAGCAGGGAGAGCGGGCGCAGCGCGGGGTCGTGCACCGGCTCGGCGGAGATCTCCCCGGGCCAGGCGTGGTTCTGCAACTCGGCTACCTGGAGCTTGAGTCGGCGTGGCACCTCGGCCTCGGGCCGGGCCAGGACCCGCAGTCCGTCCATGTGGGCACCTCCCTGGTGGTGTCGAGGCCTTCGGAGCGTCAGAACCCCGAGACGTGGGTGGTCACGATGCGCACGCGCCCGTCGACGGCCGCCTCCATGGCCGCCCGCAGCCGCGCCGACCGGGACGGGCCGAGGAGTTCCAGCGCCTCCTCGTCGGTGGCCCAGCGGTGCTCGTCCAACTCACCGGCCGGGACGGTCACGGGGGTGCCGTCCGGGACGGTCCCGAAGTCGAAGAGCAGGTGCTCGGCGGGGTGGTCGAGCTCGGCCGAGGGGTGCGTCCAGGAGATCGCCAGCAGGTCGCCGGCCGCCTTCACGATGCCGGTCTCCTCCTCCAACTCCCGTACGGCGCACTCCGCCGGGCCCTCGCCGAGGTCGATCGTGCCGCCCGGGAACTGCCAGTGCTCGCGGTACCCGGCCTTCACGATCAGGATCCGGCCGGACTCGTCGCGCAGCAGGCAGCCGGCGGCCGCGTAGATGCGCGGCAGCGACGCCAGCCATTCCTCACGGGACTTCAAGGGCTCAGCCGTCACAGCGTTCCTCCAGGGGCACGGTGGTTCCGCACCCCACTCTGCCACGGGCCCGGAGCCGTGGGTCCGGAGCCGCGGGCCCGGAAGGATTTCCGGGAAGTTCCGCCCACTCCGATGAGCCGGGGCCCACGGAACAGTCCCCATGTGCATGGAGACCACCCGGAAGACCCCGACCGCCCGCGTGCTGACCTGCGACCTCGGCGCCCTCACCGCCCCCGACCTGGCCGTGGTCGACGCCCTCGCCCGGCTCCGGCTCGCCGCCGGGCGGCACGGGGTGGGCGTCACACTGCTGAACACCAGCGGCCCCCTGCGGGAACTGCTCGCGTTCAGCGGTCTCTCGGCCCTCCTGCCCGGGCCGGTGGACCCCGGGGAACTACTCGCCTTCCAGCCGGGGCGGGAGGCCGAACAGCGGGAACAGCACGTCGGTGTCGAGGAAGTTGGTGAGACCGGTGATCCGGCCCTCTGACACCTCTGGCACGATCAGCGCCCACGGCTCGTGCCCGCCCGCCGGGCTCGGCCGGTACTGGGCGAAGGCCGGGCCGCCGTTGGCCGTCACCGGGATCAGCCGGGAGCCGCGGCAGCCGCAGCCCGGGCCCAGCATCCACGCCCGGATCTCCGCCACGCCCCGCAGCCACATCGAGTACGGCGGCATGTTGAGCGTGACGTCCTCGTGCAGCAACGCGGCGAGCCCCGCCATGTCGTACGCCTCGAAGGCCTGGACGTAGCGGTCCAGCAGCGCGCGGTGCGCCTCGTCCAGGGCGGGGGCCGGACGGGCCGCCGCCCCGCCCTCGGTGGCGAGCACCGCGCGCGCCCGCTGCAACGCGCTGTTGACCGAGGCCACCGTGACGCCGAGCAGTTCGGCCACCTCGGCGGCCTTCCAGCCCAGCACCTCACGCAGGATCAGCACCGCCCGCTGCCGCGGCGCCAGGCGTTGCAGCACGGCGACGAAGGCCAGCTTCACCGACTCGCGCTGGGCGGCCACCTCGGCCGGATCCCCGGACTCGGGCAGCACCCGGCCGTCCGGTGCGGGGCCGATCCACGTCACCTCGGGCAACTGGGTGTCGCTCGCGGTGGCCACCGTCACCGGGCCGGCCAGATCCATCGGACGGGCCCGGTTCTTGCGGCCGTTCAGCGCGTCCAGGCAGACGTTGGTGGCGATCCGGTACAGCCAGGAGCGCAGCGCCGCACGCCCCTCGAAGCCCCGGTGGCCGCGCCAGGCGCGGACCATCGTCTCCTGCACCGCGTCCTCGGCCTCGAAGACCGAGCCGAGCATCCGGTAGCAGTAACCGGTCAACTCGGTGCGGTAACGCTCCAGTTGGAGCTCGACCGGCTCCTCCGTGATCAGGTCGGCCATCATGCGCCCCCGTCGTGCTGCCTTTGATGATCGGCACGAACGTATCGCAGGCCACTGACAATCACCCCGGCCGGGCCGCTTCGGCCCTGAGCGCGCGTCAGGGGCGGGTGGGCGCGGAGCGCGCCACCCGCCCCCGTGCGTAGGGCCCTCGGGGTCATCGGACCTCGGGGTCAGTGCGCGGAGTGCTTCTCCGCGCCGCGGTGCCGGTGCCCCTTGAGCTCGGCGTGCATCGCCGGGGCGGAGTGCATCACCGACGTCCCCGCCTCGCGCCCGCCGTGCCGGAACGCGTCACCGGAGGAGTACCCGGCACCCGTACCGGACGACCCTCCGGCGCCCATCCGTGGGGCGTCCCGGCCGGGGCTGGTCGCCATGCCGCGGCGCTCCAACAGCTCCTGGGTACCCCGGCGGAGCTTGGCGGTGCCGCCCGCTGTTCGCTTGGTCATCGTCGTCGGCCTCCCTTCGGCGGTCACCGGCCGGACGGATGTCGGCCGGAGGGGCCGCACGAGCGTTATGTCCGGATTTTATCCTTGTTGCGTCCTGGTGCCACCGGGGACCCGCGTCCGCCCGCCGCGCACCGCGCCCCTCGGCTCAGCCCATGACCTCGTGGACGAAACACCAACGCCAGTCCTCCCCCGGCTCGTACGAACGGATCACCGGGTGCGCACTGTTGTGGAAGTGCGCGGTGGCGTGCCGCTGCGGCGAGAAGTCGCAGCAGCCGATGTGGCCGCAGTCCAGGCAGATCCGCAGGTGGACCCAGTCGCGGCGGCCCTGCGCGAGGCAGTCGGCGCAGCCGTCGACAGGCGGAAGGGGCTCGATCGTCCGGGGGGCCGCGGCGAGGTCTTCGCAGGCGCTCATGGACGCAGAGTAGTGACGGCCGGCCCGGGGCACGGTCCGAGACACGCCCGGCCGGCTACTCGGGGAGTCCGGCGGTCTCCGGCGCCGTCCAACTCGCCAGCAGCGCCAGCTTCTGCGCGGTCGGCGAGCCCGGCGGGGTGGTGTAGGTGACGAGCAGCTGGTCCGGCGAGCCGTTCACGGCGAGGGTCTCGTAACCGAAGTCCAGCTCGCCGACCAGCGGGTGGCGGATCAGCTTGACCCCGTGGGTCTTCTCCCGGACCTGGTGGTCCGCCCAGAGCCGGCCGAAGTCCTCGCTGCGCAGCGACAGTTCACCGATCAGGGCGGCCAGCACGCCGTCCCCCGGGTGCAGTCCGGCGTCCCGGCGCAGGTAGGCGACGGTCTCCGCGGCGACCGCGTCCCACTGCACGTAGAACTCCCGGGCCGCCGGGTCGAGGAAGGTCTGCCGGGCCGCGTTGGGGGCACCGCCCGGGCGGGTGGAGAAACCGTTCACCGCGTCGCCCAGGGCGTTCCAGGCCAGCACGTCCATCCGGCGCCCCAGGACGAAGGCCGGCACCCCGGTCATCATGTCCAGCAGCAGCCTGGTCCCCTCCCGGACCGCCCGACGGCCCCGCGACGGACCGGCCCCGGCCGAGGGCTTCGGCGGGCGGGCCAGCGACCGCAGGTGCGCCGCCTCCACCTCGTCCAGTTGCAGCACCCGGGCCACCGCGTCCAGCACCGCGTCCGAGGCGCTGCCGCCCCGGCCCTGCTCCAGCCGGACGTAGTAGTCGACGCTCACCCCCGCCAGCTGCGCCACCTCCTCCCGGCGCAGGCCCTGCACCCGACGGCGGCCGTGCGCGGCCAGGCCCACCTCCTCCGGCTGGATCCGGGCCCGGCGCGAACGGAGGAAGTCCCCCACGGTGTTCTCCATGCCAGGCAGGGTAGCCCCGGGGCACCGGCGCCAGGGTGGTACCGCCGTTCCCAGGACAGGCCTTCCCAGGACGGCCGTTCCCGGGAAGCGCCGAGCCCTGGATGGGCGTGCGCGGCCCGGACAGAGTGGTCGTCGTCCGTCCGACCGCACACCCCAGGAGCCGTCGATGAGCTACCCCGCCCTCGCCACCCGCACCGCCGTCGTCACCGGAGCCGCCAGCGGCATGGGCGCGGCCACCGCCCGGCTGCTGGCCGCCAACGGCGCCCGGGTCGCCCTGCTCGCCCGCCGCACCGACCGGCTCGACGCCCTGACCGCCGAGATCGCCGCCGCCGGCGGCGGACAGGCCCTCGCCGTCACCGCCGACGTCACCGACCAGGCCTCGGTCGACGCCGCCGCCAAGGCCGTCCACGACGCCTACGGCCGGGTCGACCTGGTCGTCAACAACGCCGGCGTGATGCTGCCCAACCCGGTCGACGACGGCCGGATCGACGAGTGGAGCCGCATGATCGACACCAACGTCACCGGCGCCCTGCGGATCGTCCGCGCCTTCACCGACGACCTCGTCGCGGCCGCCGCCGACGGCCGCACCGCCGACCTCGTCAACATCTCCTCCATCGCCTCGCACGTCGCCTTCCCCGGCTACGCCGTGTACGGGGCCACCAAGGCCGCGCTCACCCAGCTGTCCGCCGCCCTGCGCACCGAACTCGGCCCGCGCGACGTCCGGGTCGCCACCATCGAGCCCGGCCTCACCGACACCGAGCTCGGCGGGCACGTCGACAACCCGGCGCTGCGCGACCAGCTCGCCACGATGTTCGCCGCCATCCCCGCCCTCGGCGCCGAGGACGTCGCCGACCTCGTCGCCTACACCGTCACCCGGCCCCGGCACGTCAACCTGCGTCACCTCGTCACCCTGCCCACCCGGCAGGCGTAGGCCGCGCCCGGGCCCGGCTCGTGGGACCGGCTGGTGGGGCCGCGCCCGGCCGGTACGTGGGCCCGCACGCCCGGCCGGCACGTGGGCTCGCGCCCGGCCGGCACGGACGGCATGGGAGCATGCCACCCGTGGCGATCGTGACGGGGAGAACAGACGACGGCACCGGCGGTAGCGAACCCGCCGGCGCAACCAGGCGGACGGGCACCGGCATACCCGGGACCACCCGGGGGCGCGGACCGGCCGCTCCCGGGACCGACCGGATCCGCCAGCCCGTCGCCCTGATCCGGCTGCTCACCGGCCTCTGCGCGATCGCGGTCACCCTGCTGCTCGCCGACTACGCCCGCGCCACCACCGGCGGCATCGCCGCCGACGTCGCCGAGGCCGCCGCGCTCGTCCCCAGGCCGCTGGCCGGCCTGGCCGGTGTCCTCTCCACCGGCGCCGTGCTGCTACTGCCCGTCGGGCTCGCCGCCCGCCGTGTCCTCGGCCCGGATCGGCGCCGCGCCCTCCAGCAGGTCTCCGACGGCCTGCTCGCCGCCGTCCTCGCCTACGGCGCCACCCTCGCCCTCGACCTGTGGGCCGACGGCCTCGCCCCCGGCAGCCTGATCACCGCCCTCACCCAGGGCCTGCCCGGCGACGCCTCCGGACACACCGAACCCGTCTACGGCTACCTGGCGCCCGTCCTCGCCTTCATGACCGCCTCCGGCAGCCGGGAACGCCGCCTGCCCTGGACCGTCCTCACGCTCTCCGGCCTCGCCGGGCTCGCGGCCGGCTACGCCACCCCCACCGCCCTGCTGCTCGGCCTGCTCATCGGGTGGACCGTCGCCCACGGCACCCTCTACGCGGTCGGCACCCCGGACCCCCGGCCCCGGCCCGCCGAGATCCTGCGCGCCCTCCAGGAGAGCGGCCTGCGGCCGGTCGAGGTCGACCCCGCCGGGCCCGACCACTACCGGATCCGGCAGACCGAGGACCGGCCCGACCTCGACGTCCAGCTGCTCGACCGCCAGGCCGTCACCGCCGCCGCCGTCCGGCGCGCCTGGCGCCGGCTGCGGCTGCGCACCGCCCCGCACCCCCGCGCACTGCGCTCACCGCGCACCGGGCTCGAACACGAGGCCCTGGTGACGTACGCGGCCGTCGCCGCCGGCGTCCGCACCCGCCGCATCGCCGCCACCGCCGGCCTCGGCCCCGACACCGCCCTGATCGCCTACGAGCACCTCGCCGGCCGCCCCCTCGACCGGCTCGCCGACGAGGAGATCACCGACGAGCTGCTCTCCGACGCCTGGCGTCAGCTCGCCCGGCTCCAGCGCCGGGAGATCGCCCACCGGGCGCTCGTCCCGTCCTCCCTCCTGGTCGACCCGGCGGGCGCGGTCCACCTCGTCGACTTCGCGGACGGCGACATCGCGGCCTCCGAACTCGTCCTGCACTGCGACATCGCCCAGCTGCTCACCACCCTCGCCCTGCGCGCCGGCGCCGCCCGCTCCGTCCGCACCGCCGTCAGCGTCCTCGGCCCGGCCGCGGTGGGCGCCGCCCTGCCGCTGCTCCAGCCCATCGCTCTCGCCCGCACCACCCGCCAGGCCCTGAAACACCACCCGACCACGGCGGCCGCCGCCTCGGCCGCCGCCAGCACGGCCCCTGGGACCGCCACCGCCGCGGCCAGCACCACCACCGCCTCCGCGGCCAGCACCACCACCGGGACCGCCACCGCCGCCGCTTCCACGGCCAGCACGGCCTCCGGGAGCATGCCCCGGCCCCGGGCCGGTGCGGTGCCCGGGGCCACCACGACCGCCGACCGTTCCCCCGCCGAGTCGGCCCCTGCGGGCGGTGACGACCCGGCGGGGCCGGCCGGCGGGTTGTTGGAGGAGATCCGGGCGGAGGTGCTGCGGACACGGCCGCAGGCCCCGGTGCGGCCGGTCCGGCTGGAGCGGTTGCGGCCGCGGACCCTGCTCGCCGTGGTGGGCGGGGTGGTGGCCGGCTGGCTGCTGATCCCGCAGCTGTTCGCGGCCGAGGACAATCCGATCGCGGCGGTCGCCGACGCGGATCCGTGGTGGCTGCTGCTGGCGCTGGCGGCGGCAGGACTGAGCCACGTGGCCTCGGCGATGGGGTTCGTCGGCTTCGTGCCGGAGCGGCTGGACTTCCGCAACGTCGTGCTGGCGCAGCTGGCCGGGGCGTTCGTGAAGCTGGTGTCGCCCGGCGGAGTCGGCGGGATCGCGCTGAACACCCGGCTGTTGCAGCAGGCCGGGATCCCGACCGCGCAGGCGCTCTCCAGCGTCGGGGTCGGGCAGCTGCTCGGGCTGGTGCTGCACCTGTTGCAGCTGGGCGGGTTCGTCTACCTGCTGGACCTGGAGCCGGGCGGTTCGGAGCTGGACGCGCTGCCGGCCGTGGTGGGCGGACTGGCCGTCGCCGCGACGCTGCTCTGCGTGGTGCTGGCGATCCCGCCGGCCCGGCGCTGGCTGGCGGTCCGGCTGCGGCCGCTGACCACCGAGGTGCTGCCTCGGCTGCTGGACCTGCTGCGCAACCCGGCCCGGCTCACGGTCGGGCTGGCCGGGCAGCTGCTGGTGTCGATCTGCCTGATCTGCTGCCTGTACTGCTGCACCCGGGCGCTCGGGCGGGCGCCGTCGTTCGCCTCGGTGGCCGTGGTGTTCCTGGTAGGGAACGCGGCGGGCAACGTGGCACCGACGCCGGGCGGCGCCGGGGTGGTGGACGGGGCGCTGATCACGCTGCTCCAGCAGACCGCGTCGATGGAGAAGGGCGGCGCGCTGGCGGCGGTGGCCCTGTTCCGGCTGCTGACGCTGATCCTGCCGGTGCTGCCGGGCTGGGCGGCGCTGGCCTGGTTGCAGCGCCGCCGGGCGCTGTAGCGGGGGCGCCTCCCACGCCTGCGGGCGCTGCTCGCGCTACTCGCTACTCGCCGGTCTCGCGGAACACGCGGAACACGCGCCGCCCCCGCTGCTCACTCGCGGTACTCGTCCTCGTCGAGCTGGACGACGCGGCTCTGCTCGGCCGCGTCCGCGACGTCGGTGGCGGGGTCGGCGCCGAGGGCCCGGCGTTCGGCCACCTCGTCGTACTCGTCGCCCTCGGGTGCCTCTTCGTCCGGCTCGACGGTCTCGACGGCCTCGTCGATCAGGTAGTCCTCGTGATTCTGCGGCATGGCGTCCGTCCTCACTGTTCGGAGGCTCCCACGGGCCCGGGTGGCGGTACTGGAAGTATCCGCCGCCGGGCGCCCGGACGCGACGTGCCGTCGCCGCCCCGGCGTGTTGTCCGGGCCGTGCGCGCACCGGGGAACCGGGCTGGGGGAACGCGCCACCGGCCGCCGGGGGTACGATCGGTGCCGTACCAAGGGCTGACCCACACCCACCCGGTGGCCCCGAGGCCCTCACGAACGACGGGGAGCGACATGTCCGGCTCGCACTACTTCACGGGTGCACCCGAGGTCGCCAGCGAGCGCCGACCGATCACGGTCTCCCTGCCGGACCTCACCCTGGAACTGACCACCGACGCCGGGGTGTTCTCGCGCAACCGGCTCGACCCGGGTACCCGGATCCTGCTGGAGCACGCCCCGCAGCCGCGGGTGCGCGGCCCGATCCTGGACGTCGGCTGCGGCTACGGCCCGATCACGCTCACCTGGGCGACCCGGCGCAGGCGCCTGCCGGTCTGGGGGGTGGACGTCAACGAGCGCGCCCTGGAGCTGGTGCGGCTCAACGCGGAGGCGCTGGGGCTCGGCAACGTGCAGGCCGCGCTGCCCGAGGACGTCCCCGAGGACCTGCGGTTCGCGACGATCTACTCCAACCCGCCGATCCGGATCGGCAAGGCGGCACTGCGCCGGCTGCTGACGCACTGGCTCGGCCGGCTGACCCCGGACGGCTCGGCGTTCCTGGTGGTGCAGAAGCACCTGGGCTCGGACTCGCTGCAGAAGTGGCTGAACGAGCAGGGCTATCCGACGACCCGGGTGACGTCGGTCAACGGGTTCCGGATTCTGGAAGCGCGGCCCCGTCCGGAAGCGGGCGAGGGCTCCGAGAGTGGACGAGGTACGACGTCGTGAAGCAGCTGCGCGGGACCGAACTGAAGCGTCTGCACCGCTCGTGGCGGCGCAGCAACGAGTTCCGGCTCGCGATGATCCTGGAGAACCTGCAGTCGCCGTTCAACGTCGGCTCGGTGGTGCGGACCGGTGCCGCGATGGGCGCCGAGAAGCTGTACCTGACCGGGGACACCCCGTCGGTGCGCTCGTCGGGCGCGCAGAAGGCCGCGATGGGCACCGACAAGTACCTGAAGGTGGAGCACTTCCCGACCGTCGCGGAGGCGGTCGCGGCGGCGAAGGCGGACGGCTTCAAGGTGGTCGGCCTGGAGCTGGCCGACGAGGCGGTGCCGATGTTCGCCGCCGAGCTGACCCCGGCGGTGGCCTTCGTGCTCGGGCACGAGGACCGCGGGATCACCCCGGAGGCGCTGGCGCTCTGCGACCAGGTGGTGTTCGTCCCGCAGCTGGGCCGGGTCGGGTCGCTGAACGTGTCCGCGGCCGCCACGGTGGCCTGCTACGAGGCGCGCCGGCAGGGGTACGCGATCAGCGGCACGCCGGACGGCAGTGACCTCGGCGACCTCGGTGGCGACCTCGGCGGGGACGAGGGCGAGTAGGCGGGTCCGCGCAGGTCGGAGGGGTGTGCCGAACGGCCCACCCCTCCTTCGTTTTCCCGGGGACATATCTGCCGATCGGCAGATGTGCCAACCGTCCTGCCACGCCAACATGGCGGACATGACGGAACTTCAGATCCTCGACCTGCCCGAGGAGTGCCGCGGCGGCCGGCGCCGCCACTGCCGCCGACCCGGCCTCGGCCGCGCTCGCCCTCGACGCGATACGCCACCCCACCCGCCGACGGAGACGGCCCCGGGCAGGCTCCCCCGCCCGGGGGAGCCGGTCCGTGCCCACGGCGGAGGCGGGGCCCCGGGGGCCGAAGGGAGAGTTGGTGTCGCAGCGGGCGAACGCCCGAGCACCCCGAACACCCTTACGGCAGGAGCTGATTGACCATGCGCAAGTTCACCGCCGGCCTCGCGATCGCGACCGCCCTCACGGCCGTCATCGCCGGCACCGCCGGCACCGCCTCGGCGGCCCCCGCACGGGCACAGGCGCCCGCCCCCGCGCCCACTCCCGCGGCTGCGGCCGCCCACCACGGCATGAGCCTGCACAGCTGGACGCTGCTCAACGAGCGGGGCCCGGGCCCCAACCCCGCTTCACGGCTCACCGCACGGGTGGACGCCCGGACCACCGCCGACGGGCGCACCCGGGGGCACGCCGTCGTCGAGCACGTGTTCTTCGGGGAGGGCACCGTCCACGCGGAGTTCGACGTCGACTGCCTGACCACGGACGGCGGGGCGATCACCGTCACCGGCCCGATCAGCTCGGTCATCACCACCCCGGTCGGCGGTCCGGCGGACCCCTCGCCGAGCGGCTGGCACCCCGAGACCGGGCTCACCTTCTACCCGGCCGACGCGAGCGGCGAGCAGCGGGTCGGCTGGGCGGGCGCCGACCGCCTGCACCCCGAGGCGCCGGCCAGGGCCACCAAGTGCGGGCCCACCCCCGCCAGTCTCTGGGTGGTGGAGGGAGGCGCCGTGCTCCGGCGATAGCGCGGGCGGGCGGCGGCCACACGGGCGGGCCGGCCGAGCGTCCCGCCACCCGGGGCCCGCGGAGACCGGCAGCCGAGTGATCGTCAATCCCTCGTCCGCATCAGGTATTTACGATAATCTCGGCCGGGCCGACCAGGCCGCGCCTCAGGCCGGGACCATCGGTTTCACCAAGTCCCTCGCCGAGGATGCGGCGCTCGGCCAGGTCGGAACGCCCGAGGGGGGCGACCTGGCCGCCTTCCCGCGGTCCGAGCGGGCCGCCCGCGACACGCGGCCCGGCCTCCGGGAGCCACGGCGGCGGCACCGTCCGATGGTCACGTGGTCACGCGAATGGGGGCGCGCATGCGGGGAGTTCAGCACGGGGGGTCCGAGGGCCACAGAGACCGCTACGACGCGATCGTGGTCGGCAGCGGCCTCGGCGGGCTGGTCAGCGCGGCCTACCTGGCGGCCGACGGGCGCCGGGTGCTCGTCCTCGAACAGCACGACGTCGCGGGCGGCAACGCGCACGTGTTCCGCCGTCGGCGCAAGTACGAGTTCGACGTGGGCACCCACTACCTCGGCGACTGCGGCCCCGACGGGTTGCTCCCGGCGATCCTGTCCGGGCTCGGCGTCCGCGACCGGGTGGTCTTCCGCCCGATGGACAACGAGCAGGGCTTCGACCGGATCATGACGCCCACCGCCACGGTGGACGTCCCGGCCGGCTGGGGCGCCTACCGGGACCGGCTCCGCCAGGCGCTGCCCGAGGAGGCCGACCGGGTCGACGCGTTCGTCGGTCTCGCCGAGGCGGTGGCCGGCGCCACCCGGGACGGCCTGCTCGGCCGGTCCATGGTGGAGCTGTTCCGCCGGTCCCCGGAGACCATGCGCTGGACCCGCCGGACCCGCACCCTCGCCGACGCCCTGGACCACTGCGGCCTCTCCCCCAAAGGCCGCACCCTGGTCGCCGCCCAGGCCGGCAACTACGGCACCATGCCCGACGGCATCACCTTCGTCGAGCACGTCGGCATGATCGACCACTACATGCGCGGCGCGTACTACCCGGAGGGCGGCGGACAGGCCCTGGTGGCCGCGTTCGTCGAGGCCCTGGAGGCGGCCGACGGCGAGTTGCGCACCCGCTGCGAGGTGCGCCGCATCCTGATCGACGACGGACGCGCCACTGGCGTCGAACTCGCCGACGGCACCCGGATCCAGGCCCCGCTGGTGATCTCCAACGCGGACTACCGACGCACCGTCCTCGACCTGTGCGGCGGCGAGGCGGCCTTCCCCACCGAGCTGGTCGCCCGGACCCGCGCGGCGACCATGCGCGGCGCCGTCGTCTCGGTGTACGTCGCACTGGACACCGAGCTGCCGGGCCTGCCCAACGCCAACATCTGGTGGCACGACAGCGACGACATGGAGGCCGCGCACGCGGCCATGACGGAGCGCTACCGCCGGGACGGCGCGATCGACTCGGTGCCGCAGCTCACCTTCTCCTTCGCCTCGCTCAAGGACCCGGGTGCGGCGGCGGTCTGCCCGCCCGGCCACAGCAACTTCCAGCTGATGACGATCTGCCCGCCCGGCCACGAGCTCTGGGGAGTGGAGGGCGGCCCGGTCGACGGCGAGCCGTACCGCCGCAACCCCGCCTACCTCGCCCGGAAGCAGCAGTTCACCGAGCTGATGCTGGCCACCGCCGAAAAGGTGGTCGGCCCGTTCCGCGACCGCATCACCCACCTGGAGACCGCCACCCCGCTGAGCCACCAGCGCTACATCCGGGGCAGCGGCGGCACCCCGTACGGCATGGCCAGCTGGGGCGGCGTCGGCCGGCGGCCGGACGTGCGCACCGAGGTCGAGGGCCTGTACGTGGTCGGCCAGAGCGTCCGCTACGGCAGTGGCCTGAGCGCCGTGGCCAGCTGCGGCGCGGCCGCCGCCTCCGAGATCCTCGGGCGCCCGCTGCTGGCCGAGGTGCTGGCCGGCACGGTGCTCGGCGACGCCTCCCGGTTGCCCGACCGCGGCCCGGACTGGGACCCACTGGCGGTCTCCCGCGGCCGCGCGCGCCAGCGCGCCAAGGGCCTGGCCCGGATCGGCTGAGGACCGGCCGAGAGCCAGCCGAACACCAACCGAGGACCTACCGAGGACCTACCGAGCGCAGCCCCTCCCGCCACCCGGCGCCCTACAGGCCCAGCCGCCGGGTGAGCGGGCGGGCCGCCGCCACCAGGGCCAGGCCGGCCAGCAGGGCCGGGGTGCCGAGGGCCAGGAACAGCCCCGGGTGGGAGGCGTCCCCGCCGACGGCCTTGAGCGCGTTGGAGCCGACGCCCGCGCCGAGCGCGGCGGACAGCCAGAACACCCCGACCATCTGGCTGAGGAAGGCCTGCGGCGCCACCGCCGTGGTGACGCTCATGCCGACCGGCGCGAAGGCCGCCTCCCCCGCGCCCATCAGCAGGTAGGCCAGCAGCAGCCAGAACGGCGAGGCCTTGGCCTCCCCGTGCGCGGTGGCCGCGGCCACCGCCATCACCAGCAGGCCCAGCGACATCAGCACCATGCCGAGGGCGAACTTGGCGGTGGCGCTGATCCGTTCGCCGCTGCGCAGCCAGAGCCAGGCGAACAGCGGGGCCAGCAGCAGCACGAACAGCGGCGTGGCCGACTGGAACCAGCTGGCCGGCACCACCACCCCGAACGCCCGCCGGTCGGTGAAGTCCCGGGCGAACAGGCTGAGCAGCGAACCGCCCTGCACCTGGAGGCCCCAGAACAGCGCGGCGGCCAGGAACAGCCAGACGTACCCGCGGATCCGGACCCGGTCCGGCTCGGCGACCTCCGGGTTGCGCAGCAGCCGGCGGAAGCAGATCACCGGCGCCGACAGGCTCAACAGGGCGATCAGGCCCAGCACATGGCGGATCGTGAAGGTGCCGGCCAGCACGTCGGCGGTGATCAGCACCGCCACCACGGCGAGCGCGGCGCCCGAGACCCGCGCCACCCGGCGCCGTTCGGTCCCGGTCGCGGGCCGCTCCGGCACCCGGCCGACCTCGCCGAAGGAGTCCGCACCCCGGACGTACTGGAGCACGCCGAAGGCCATCCCGAGCGCGGCCGCCCCGAAGCCCAGGTGCCAGTTGGCGCCCTCGCCGACGGCGCCGACGACCAGCGGCGCCAGCAGCGAGCTCAGCTGGATGCTGGTGTAGAAGACGGCGAAGCCGGCGTCCCGCCGGGCGGCGTCCTCGCGCGGGTAGCAGGAGCTCAGCAGGCCCGCCAGGTTGGGCTTGAGCAGCCCGCTGCCGAGGCCGATGAGCAGCAGCCCGAGGTAGACCGTCGGCACGCTGGGCAGGGTCATCGTCAGGTGGCCGCAGCCGATGGTCACCGCGCCGTAGAGGGTGGCCCGGTAGCTGCCGAGGATCCGGTCGCCGAGCCAGCCGCCGGGGATGGCCGACAGGAAGACGGTCGCCATGTAGACGCCGAACAGCATGCCGGCGTCCGCGGTGGACAGCCCGAGGCCGCCGTCCTCCTTGGGGGCGTTGGCGAACAGGAAGAGGATCGCCAGCATCCCGTAGAAGCTGAACCGCTCCCACATGTCGGTGCCGAACAGTGTGACGAACCAGCGCGGGCGACCGAACAGCGACGGCGTGTCGGGGGGCAGCGGCGGGGGCGGCTGCTCCACGGGCTCGGCGGCGGCGGTGGCGGCCGGAGACGACATGGTCCTTCTCCCATCGGGGGTCACGGGGGCCTGCTCGCCGAGCAGCATCCGACCGCGACCTCGACCGCCACTCCAGCGCCGGTCGACGAACCCACCGGCCGGCGAAGTCACCCGTCGACGAACCCACCAATGGACGAACCCAACGAAGGCGGCTCCCGCCCCGGGCAGGGGCAGGAGCCGCGGACCTTCGCCGGCCCAGCGCCGGCGCGCGCCGGCGCGGGGGCCGCGCGGGCCCGGGAAGTCCACCCCGGACCCCACCC